>NZ_AHHC01000031.1:0-107527 GCF_000242655.1 Pseudomonas sp. PAMC 25886 | reverse complement strand
CCGCTGCACCATGTGTTGCCCGCGCAGTTGCCGCCCGGTCGTCGCGTGGTGTTGTCGGCCGGCATGTTACCGGGGTTGTCCGGTCTGTTTCCCAAGGTGTTGGCGGCGTCCTTTGAACGTGTCGACACCGTGCGTTGCTATGCCGTCGGGCTGGGGCGGCTGTCGACAACGGCCGCCGAGGATTTTCTGTTGAGCCTGGGCAACGGCTACGGCCAGGCCTCGATGGGTTGGGCCGAGGGCCGTGCAGTCAAGTCCGCCGTGCCCGCCGATGAACACTTCGAGCGGCCCTGGCTGGTGGGCGGTGCGGTGACGGCCTATCCCTACCTCACCACCGAACAGCGACGCCTGTTTACGGCGTTGCGGGTGCCGCAAGCGGAGGGCTACAACCTGTTCGACGGCGGGCACCTGCGAGCGGCACTGGGGCGTATCCAGGGTTCGCCGCCGGCACTCAGGCACTCGGCAGAAAACGTCACCAGCCTGGTGCAGGCCAGTGCCCTCGACCTGGCAGGGCGCACGCCCTACCAGTTGCTCGCGGTGGAAATGGAAGGCCTGCAACACGGCGAACCTCAGCAGGCCAGCGCCTGGCTGCGTGCCGGTGATGGTTCGGCGTTGACCGGCACGGTGGCGGCCATCTGCGCGCTGCAATGGGCCCGGTTGCCCGAGGGCACGCACTACGCCGCTCAGGTGATGGACGCCGACGACTGCCTGCGCCAGGTGCTGCGCTGGTTGCCGCACACCCGGATCCACGTCACCACTGAGCTGGAGGAGGGCGTGCTATGAAAAAAGTCGCCAGCCCGTGGCTGCGGCGTTACCCGCAGCCTCACACCCCGCGTTGCCGATTGGTCTGTCTGCCCCACGCGGGCGGCAGCGCCGGATTTTTCAGTGGTTGGCAGGCGCTGTTGCCGGTCGACATTGAAGTGGTCAGCGTGCAATACCCCGGCCGCGAAGAGCGTCTGGCCGAGACCTGGCCCGGCAGCCTGGAATGGATGGCAGGCACCATTACCCGGGCGCTCTGGGACCTGTCCGACCGGCCGTTGGTGCTGTTCGGCCACAGCATGGGCGCTGCCTTGGCCTATGAGGTGACGCGGCGCCTGCACCGTCAGGGCAAGGCCCTGCAACGGCTGATTGTTTCCGCCCATCCGGCGCCTCACCGACAACGCCACAGCCAATTGCACCAGGGGCCGGATGCCGGGTTGCTGGCGGATGTGCGACGCCTGTCGGGGGGTGCGCCTTCGCCATTGGATGACCCCGAGATGCAGGCACTTTATCTGCCCGCGCTGCGCAATGATTACCGCCTGATCGAAACCTATCGCGGCGATATCGGCGAGCTGCTGGACGTCCCTGTGAGCGTGTGCCTGGGCACCACCGACCGCGAAGTGGACCAGGAAGAAGCCCACGCCTGGTCGGAGGTCACGCGCCAGGTCACCGACTTTCGAACCTTCGACGGCGGGCATTTTTACCTGCGCGACAGCCAGGCCGACCTGATCGAGCACCTGGAGCTGTTGCTGGGCAGTCCCGCCGAACCGGCCTGGCAGTGCTGGCCGTCGACCCCATGAGCAGAGAATCCTATGAAAACACCTGAGCAGTGCACCGGGCTGGAAGACGTCCGCCTGGGTATCGACACCCTGGACGAGCACATCATCCGCGCCCTCGGTCAGCGATTGGCCTATGTGAAGGCTGCGGCGCAATTCAAACCGACCGAAGCCAGCATCGCCGCCCCCGAACGGGTCGCCGCCATGCTGCCCCATCGCCGTCGCTGGGCGGAGCGCGAAGGGCTGGACCCGATGTTTGTGGTGCCGCTGTTCGCGCAGATCATCCAGTGGAATATCGACCAGCAAGTGCGCCATTGGCGCCAGCAGCATCAAGGAGCCGAGCATGAGTGAGCGTCTGCCGGGATTGCTTCAGGCGCTGACCCAGGGCGAAACCCTGGCGCGCGATAAGGGCGCCGCGGTGCTGGTGGTCTTCAGCCTGGCCTGGGAGCGCCTGGACCCGCTGCGGCTGTTCGCCGCCAACCGCCAGGTGCTCGGGCAGAGCCTGTTTTGGTCCAGCGACCGGGGCGCCATGGGCGTGGCCGGGTTTGGCTGCACCGAAGAAATCAGCCCCGGGGTGGATGATCGCTTCAACGCGAGCGCCCTGGCGTGGCAAGCGCTGCTGAGCGAGGCCCACCGGGTGGGGCCGCGCCAACCGTTGCTGTGCGGCGGTTTTGCCTTCGACCCGCAGGGGCCGCGTTCGCTCAAATGGCAGTCGTTTGCCGCAACGTCCCTGGTGCTGCCACGCATCCTGCTGCTGCGCGAGGCCGAGCAACACCATGTGATCTTCAGCCAATGGCTGGAGCCGGGGGCCGACGCCGAGCGTTGCGCCCGGAGCCTGGAAGCTCAGTGGGCCCTGCTGTTGTCGCGCTACGCCAGTGCGCCACGCCAGGAGATTCCCCTCGGCACCCCCAATGACGAAAACGTCATCAGTGCCCAGCAGTGGCAGGACAGCGTGGCGATGGCCGTGCAGCGCATCAACGCCGGTGACCTGCGCAAGGTGGTACTGGCCCGCGAAGTACGGCTGTGTACCGAGCGCACCATTCCCTGTGGCCCGCTGCTGGAAAACCTCAAGGCGGCCTATCCCCAGGCCTACCTCTTTGCGTTCAGCCGGGGTGACAGCTGCTTTCTGGGCGCCACCCCCGAGCGGCTGGTGCGCGTGGCCCGTGGCACACTGAACACGGTGGCCCTGGCCGGCACCTGTCGCCGTGGTCGCCATGAGCAACAGGACACCGAACTGGGCCAGGCCCTGATGGACAGCCCCAAGGACCGCCACGAACACGCCCTGGTGGTGCAAACCCTGCGCGACGCCTTGCAGCCGTATTGCGCGATGCTCGACATTGCCAGCCAACCGCAGTTGCACCGGCTGGCTAACGTGCAGCACTTGTTGACGCCGGTGATGGGCCGCTTGCATCCCCACGTGCAACTGCTGCAACTGGTTCAGGCGCTGCATCCGACGCCGGCGGTGGGCGGCCTGCCACGCCGTGAGGCAATGGCGTATATCCGCGAACACGAGCAACTCGATCGGGGCTGGTACGCCGCGCCGGTGGGCTGGATGAATGCGGAGGGGGACGGTGAATTCGCCGTGGCATTGCGTTCGGCGCTGATCCGTGGCTGTGAGGCGCACTTGTTCGCCGGCTGCGGCATTGTCGCCGAGTCGGACCCGCAGAGTGAGTACGAGGAAACCTGCCTGAAACTGCGGACCATCCGCGATGCCTTGCGGCCCTCGGGAGTGGCACAGGTGGCATCAGCCTGAAGAAGCTTCTCGCCCGGCAGGCCGGGCGAGAGTATGACGGGTGTTGATCAGTTCAGGCCAAGCTTGCCACGCAGCGTGGACAGGTCTTCAGCCAGGGTATTAACCGGGCCAACCAGGGCTTTACGGTCGGCTTCCTTGACCTTGTCGTAGGTCTCAAAACCGCCATCCTTGGTTTTGTACTTGGCCAGGATCTTGTCCACGGTGGCGAAGTTTTTGTCGACTTTGGCAACGAACGCCTTGTCTTGCTTCTCGATCTGCGGACGGAACAGGTCGACGATTTTCTTCGCGCCGTCGATGTTGCCCTGGAAGTCATACAGGTCGGTGTGGCTGTAACGGTCTTCTTCACCGGAGATTTTGGTCGCGGCGACTTCTTCAAGCAGGGCAGCAGCACCGCCTACGACTTTTTCCGGCGGGAAGGTCAGGCCGTCCACGCGGGTTTTCAGGTCTTGTACGTCGCTGTTGAGCTTGTCAGCCAGGGCGTCCAGGCCTTTGGTGGTGTTCTCGGAGAACAGGGTGTACTCGATGCGGTGGAAGCCGGTGAAGTCTTCGGCTTTCACGCCTTTTTCGTGGTCGTCTACGCGTGAGTCGATGGAGGCGTCGAGGTCGCTGAACAGCTCGGCGATCGGCTCGATGGACTCATAGTGAACGCGGGTTGGCGCGTACAGCTTCTTGGCCGTCGCCAGGTCGCCTTTTTTCACCGCATCGGTGAACGCCTGGGTCTGGGTGACCAGCTCACCGATTTCTTCGGTGACGTAGATTTTGTAGTCCGACACCGGCCCTACCAGATCCAGTGGCGCGGTGGCGGCAAAGGCGGCCAGCGGCGAAAGGCTCATTAACAACGACAATGCGAGAGACGACTTCTTCATGGGACGATTTCCGCTCTGGGGTTTGTTTTAGGTATTGGCAGTGGTTTGTGGATGTGTCGCATCAAGCAGCGTGCGCCCGATGAAATCCTGGGGCCCGGTGACGCCTGGCAAGGTGAAGAAATAACCGCCGCCGACCGGCTTCAGGTATTCCTCCAGGGGCTCGCCGTTGAGCCGGGTTTGTACGCTGATAAAGCCTTTCTCCAGGTCAGCCTGGTAGCAGATGAACAGCAGCCCCATGTCCAGCTGACCGTTTTTATTGACGCCGTTGGAGTAGTTGAACGGCCGGCGCAGGATCAGGTTGGCCTGGGTCTGCGGGGTACGCGGGTTGGCCAGGCGGATGTGCGCATCGAGCTTGGTCAACTTGCCTTCCGGGTCCTTGCTGTAGTCCGGGACCTGGGTTTCTTTCTGGCCGTCCATGGGCGCGCCACTGGTCTTGATCCGGCCAATGATGCTTTCTTGCTCTTGCAGGGGCGTGCGGTCCCAGCGTTCGACGAAGTTGCGGATGATCCGCACCGCCTGGTAGCTGCCATTGGCGGCCCAGGCCGGTTCGTCACTGCCGGGTTGAACCCACACAATCTGGTCCATCGCCTTGTTGTCGTTGGAGTTCGGGTTGGCCGAACCGTCGCGAAAACCGAGGAAGTTGCGCGCACTTTGTGCCGGCTCACCGGGACGGGCAGGGGCCTGGGGCGGCACGCTGCCTTCCTGTTTCCAGCGCACCAGCAACAGGTCCGGCATGTTCTTCACGATGTCGCGCAGGGCGTGGATGTTGGTGTCCGGGGTGTTGGAGCTGAACTGCAGGCTCAGGTCGCCGTGGCACTGCGCCGGTTCCAGCGCATCGTTGGGGAAACCGACCATGCGGATCAGGCGCTTGGGCTTGACGGCGGCCAGGCCGAAACGCTCGTCGAACAGCGACTCGCCGACCGAGACGGTGATGGTCAGGTTATCCGGCGTCACCACCGGGCCGAGGATGCCGGAATCGGTAGGCGGCAGTTTCGGGTCGACTTGCACCACGGTGCCGCCGGTCATCAGGAACGCGATGCGCTCGTTGAGGGTGCGGAACAGCCGCTCCAGGTCTTCGCGGTCACTGGCCAGTACGTCAAACGACACCAGCATGCCGCAGGCCGGGCGCGGGGTGACGATGCCGGTCTGGTGCTTGCCATGGAAATCGTGATGGTCCTGGGTTTTTTCACTGCTTGGCGCGGTGGTCACTTGCGCAGCCGCGTTGGCGGCCATGGCCGGGCAGCTCAGGCTGCTGCCGGCAATGGCGGCGCCGGTGGCAGCCATGCCCAGCAATACACGACGACGCTGGGCGGAAAATTGTTCTGAATCACTCATGTCTACGGTCGTCTTCACTTCAGGCCGGAAAGGCCAAGGGCGGGGTCGATTCCATCGAGTGCAACGGCCAGAGCCTTGGCCTTGTCGGCGATCTGCTTGCGCTGATCGGCGGTAACGCTGTCATACGTGGCGTAGCGGCCATCGACTTTCAAGCCGTTGAGCTGGGCGTCGAGGGCGGTGATCGCACTGTCGATGCCCGGCAGCAATGGCTCGGCCGATTTGGTCAACAGGGGGCGCATCAGGTCGACCACCTTGCGGGCGGCGTCCAGGTTGGCGGCGAACCCGTTCAGGTCGATATGGCTGTAGCGTTCTTCCTCGCCACTGGCGGCGCGGACGTCAGCCAGGCTGTTGAGGTTGCGCACCACAATGCTCACCAGTTGTTCCGGCGGCAGCGACTGGGCCAGCAATTGTTGCTTGAGGCTGGTGACGTCGGTGACCAGGCGCTGGGCGACCGGGGTCAGGCCGTCGAGGTTGCGCTGCTGGAACAGGCCGTATTCAAGGCGGTGGAAGCCGCTGAAGGCCGGGTCCTGCTCGCGTTTTTCAAAGTAGTCGGCGCGGGCGTTGATCGCGTTGTCCAGTTCCGCCAGGCGTTGCGAGGCCGGAGCCAGGCGCTGGTAAGCCTGGCGGGCCGGCACGTACAGTGCCTGGGCCTGGGTAAGGTCGCCGGCTTCGATGGCTTGTTCAAGCGCGGTAACGGCCTTGACCAGGGCGCTGCCCTGGCTGCTCAGGTACACGCGGAATTCCGACAGCGGGCCGATAAACGCCACCATCGACGGCTTGGCCTTGGCTTGCGCGTCTGACTCGGCTGTTGGCGTGACCTTCAAGGTGCCGCGCGGGTTGCTCAGCAGGCCGCAGGTGATCTGGTAGTCGCCGGGCAGCAGGTTGGCGTTGATCACCTGGCTCAGGCCCGGGGCGATGTTTTCGCGTTCTTCGACCACCAGCACGCCGTCAAGGATTTCCCACTCCACGGCACGGTCCGAGCGGTTGATGATGCGGAAACTGGCGTGGCCGGCCGGCACCGTCAGCGCGTTCGGCTCGCAGCTGTGGGCGTGGATGGTCACGGCAATTTCATTGTGGTTGGCCTGGCGCTTGGAGGCGGCCAGTTGCGAAGCGTAGTAGAACAGGCCACCGGCGGCGATCATCACGACCACCGAGCCGCCCACCGCCCAGCGCAAGGCGCGGGAGGGCGGAGCCGGTTGAGGGGTTTGGTTGGACAAGAGGCGGTCCTTACTGGCTGGAAACGGAAGAGGTTGTACGGGTGGCCGGCTTGCTCGGCGGCGCCGGCAAGAAGAACATCACCAGGGCCACGGCCAGGTAGATCAGGTAGGCCCCGAGGGTGCTCACGGTCGGGGCGTCCTGGTAACCGAACATGCCGGCCAGCACCGAGCCCAGCGGGCCATCCATCGGCAGCGTCGCGCTGAAATCGAACAGGACGGTTTGCAGGTGGTTCCACACCCCGGCTTCGTGCAGGGCTTGTACCGAGTTGGCCAGGATGCCGGCGGCCACCACCAGGATGAACAGGCCGGTCCAGCGGAAGAACGCACCGAGGTTCAGGCGCATGCTGCCGGTGTAGATCAGGAAGCCGACGATGATCGCCAGGATCAGGCCGAGCAGGGCGCCAATCGGCGCGCCCGGGCCTTCGCTCTGCTGGAACACGGCCAGCAGGAAGAACACGGTTTCCAGGCCTTCGCGGGCCACGGCGAAAAACACCATGGCGATCAGCGCGGTAACCTGGTGTTTGGACCCGGCCAGGGCGTGATCGAGGGATTCATGCAGGGAATGCTTGATGGAGCGCGCCACCTTGCGCATCCAGAACACCATGGAACTGAGAATGCCCACGGCTACCAGGCCGACGATACCTTCAAACAGTTCCTGTTGTTTTTGCGGGAATTCGGCACTGACCAGCTCCAGGCCACCGCCCACCAGCAGCGCCAGGGCGGCTGCCAGAAAAACGCCGATCCACACTGCTGGCATGTACTGGCCACGGCCAGTCTGCTTGAGATAACTGGCAATAATGCCAACGATCAAGGCCGCTTCTATGCCTTCACGCAGCATGATTAAAAATGGAACAAGCATTCGGCACCGAATCATCATTAGATAGGATGCTAAGTTGTAACATAATGATACTCATTACTAAACAGTAAATATTGACCTTTACTGAACCTTGACTGAACGGTGGTGGCAAACCGCAACCGCCACTAGAATGCGCGGCATCGTTCCAGCCACCGGACTGCGCCATACCCCATGTCGGAAAAAGACACGATCTCCATCCATCTGGTGCGCGAAGCCCTGTTGCAGAGCTGCGCGCCGGGTGCGGCGACCCACGAAGTGCTGACCAAGGTCGGGATTGATCCGGCGCTGCTGGAACAGCCAGCCGCACGCGTCCCTGCGACGGCTTACGCGCGTCTGTGGCGCCTGCTGGCACGGCGCATGGACGATGAATTTTTCGGCATGGACCCACGCAAGCTCAAATCCGGCAGCCTGGAATTCCTTTGTCGCGCCTCGATGGCACAACCGACCCTGGCCGCAGCGCTGGAAACCGGCCTGGGCTTTCTGTCGCTGATGTTCGAGCGCATGCCTGCACAACTGGTACACCAGCAGAGCCTGGCGGAAATCGTATTGTGGGAGCCGGAGCCGGAACCCAAGCGGGCCTTCACCTATTTCGCCTACTGGATGATCGTCCATGGCGTTGCCTGCTGGCTGGCAGGGCGGCGCATCCCGATCCTGGCGATTGAATTGCGCTGTCCGCAACCGGACTTTTGCGACGACTACCAGGTGATGTTCTCCGACAACCTGCGTTTCGACCGGCCCCGCACCCGGATGATTTTCTCCGCCGACTGCCTCGACCTGCCGATCAAGCGCAGCCCGGAAGAGCTCAAGCGCTTCCTGGCCCATGCCCCAGCCAATATCCTGGTCAAATACCGCGACCCCGACAGCCTCGCCACCCGCATCAAGACCGACCTGCGGCAAATGCCCGCCGACACCTGGCCGGAAACCGAAGGGCTGGCGGCGTCCCTGTGCATCTCGGCGTCGACCCTGCGCCGGCGCCTGGCGGAAGAAGGGCAGACCTACCAGGGCCTCAAGGACAGCGTGCGCAAGGAACTGGCGATCGTGTGGCTGGCCGATGCCGACATCAGCTTTACCGAAATCGCCACCCGCCTGGGGTTTGCCGATGCCAGCTCGTTCTACAAGGCGTTTCGCAAGTGGTCGGGCTCAAACCCCGGGCATTACCGAAGTTTGATTCTCAATGAGGCCAGTTGAATCACGCAGCCTCGCTATATCCATTTGCTACCTCTTCAGGGAGATATCTGTTGCGAAAATTATGGGCTGTGTTTTTTTGCTGCGCGCTCTTCCCGCTGACCGCCTGGTCGGCGATGGGTATCGGTGATTTCACCCTGGGCATGCCGCGCCAGCAGGTCATCGAGATCCTGCAGCGCCATTTTCCGGCAGTGACACTGGAAAAGAACATGCTGTTTGAGCCGCCGATGCCTTACTACAGGGCACTTGAACCGAACCGCGCCTATAACCTGGGTGATGTTCCGATATACGTTGTGCGGGCCTACTTCGATGGGGCCGACCGGCTCAGTCAGCTCGGCATAAGCTTCAACACTACCGATGCCGAGCGGGTCAAAACGCTGGTGCCGTTGATGCGCCAGGCGCACCTGGCCCCAGGCACAGATGAAGGTCGGTACGAAGCGCTTTTCGATGACGGTGAGCTGACCTATTCAGTCAACAATTTTTATGAGTGGACAACCGTCGAGATCGCTGACAAACGCATGTCAGACCTGAATATTCGGATGCGCGTCCACGACGACCAGTTCGCCCGTTCGGTCCGGGAAAAGCACCCGCAGCTCTTCACGCCGTCCAAGTAGTGTGTGAAAAATCCACGCGCCCGTTCCTGGTCGTTGATCCAGGCAAAAAAAAGCCCCGCGACCGAATGAGTGCACGGGGCAAAAAATTGGCTGGATGCGACCAACCAAAGGAGCTCTTTAAATCACATCACTTGGCACTGGCGATGGTGGTACTCGGCTGCCAGCCACCCCCCAGCGCCTTGTAGATCGCCACGATGCCGCGATACAGATCCACCTCGGCCTGGGCCTGGGAATCCTCGGCGGCCAGACGCTCACGCTGTGCGTCCAGCAACACCAGGAAGTCCACCGTACCTTCGCGGTAGCGAATCTCCGCCAGATCGGCAGCGGCGCGGCTCGACTCACTCTGACGAATCAGCGAGACCAGGCGCTGCTGGCGTTTGCCGTAATCACTGAAGGCATTTTCTGATTCTTCCAGCGCCAGCAACACCTGCTGCTCATACGTCGCCAGGGCACCATCAGCCTCGGCATCCGCGCCCCGCAACCGCGCCCTCACGCTGCCCAGGTCGAACGCCGCCCAGGTAATGCTTGGGCCCAGGGACCAGGCATTGGCTGCTGCCGAACCAATCTGCGAACCACGCCCGGCGGTAAAGCCGAGGAAGCCGCTGAGGCTCACCCGCGGAAACAGATCAGCCTTGGCCACGCCAATCCGCGCGGTGGCTGCTGCCAATTTACGTTCGGCACTGAGGATGTCCGGGCGACGTTGCAGCAGTTGCCCCGGGTCCCCAATCGGCAATGCCTTGGCAATCGCCGGCAAGTCTTTCGGGCTCAGGTCCACGGTCAACTTGTCCGGGCGCTCGCCGAGCAGGGTGGCGATGCGGTTACGCTCGCGCACTTCCTCGGCCTGCAGTTGCGGCACGCTGGCTTCTACAGCGGCCAGACGCGCATCGGCACGCACCACGTCGAGCTGATCGCCCACACCGGCATCCCGCAGGCTGACGGTGATGCCCCGTGAATCTTCCTGGTTCTTCAGGTTGGCAACGGCGATTTTCTCGCGCAGTTGCGCGCCCCGCAGTTGACCGTAGGCATCCACCAGCTCGGCAATCATGGTGACTTGCAGCTGATACAGATCGGCTTCGGCTGCCTGTTGGTCAGCGTCGCTGGCTTCCAGGTTGCGGCGGATGCGCCCGAACAAATCCACTTCCCAGGCCATGTCCAGGCCCAGGTCATACCGCTCGCTGTTGACGCGGTTGGTGGTCTGGCCGGGAATCTGGCCTTTGCCCACGTCGCTGCTGACGCGGCTGGTGATCACCGGCATCACGTCGTTGGCGGCGTCGTCACGAATCGCCCGGGCGGCCCGCAGGCGGGCAAATGCCACCCGCAGGTCACGGTTGCCGTTCAGGGCTTGAGTCACCAACTGGTTGAGGGTCGGGTCGTCGAATTGCTGCCACCAGATGCCTTCGTACTTCGCGTGGTCGTACTGCTTGGCGTCGGCGGCGGCCGTTACGTTGGCCGCCTCCAGTGGCTGGGTTTTATAGTCCGGGCCCACGGCACAGGCGCTCAGCGCCAGTACCAGCAAGCTCGGCAGAAATACTTTCACGCTCATTGCTGTGTCTCCAGCTTCAAGGCCTTGGCCGCTTTGCGGGCCTCACCGCGCTCAACAAACCGGCGGATCAGTACATAGAACACTGGCGTCAGCAGCAGACCGAAGAAGGTCACGCCGATCATCCCGGAGAACACCGCCACACCCATGGCATGACGCATCTCGGCACCGGCACCGCTGGACAACACCAGAGGCACCACACCCATGATGAAGGCGAACGAGGTCATCAGGATCGGCCGCAGACGCAGACGGCAGGCTTCCAGTACCGCGGCGAGCGGGTCGAGGCCTTCCTGCTGTTTATCCTTGGCGAACTCGACGATCAGAATCGCGTTCTTACAGGCCAGGCCCACCAGTACGATCAGGCCAATCTGGGTAAAGATGTTGTTGTCGCCGCCGGAGATAATCACCCCGGTGATGGCCGACAGCAGGGTCATCGGTACGATCAGGATCACCGCCAGTGGCAGGCTCCAGCTTTCGTATTGGGCGGCCAGTACCAGGAACGCCAGCAGTACGCAGAGCGGGAACACGAACAGCGCGGTGTTGCCCGAGAGGATTTGCTGATAGGTCAGGTCGGTCCACTCGTAGGTCATGCCGTTGGGCAGTTCATCTTTCAACAGTTTCTCGATCGCCGCCTGGGCCTGGCCGGAGCTGTAGCCCGGTGCGGCGTTGCCGTTGATCTCTGCAGTGATGAAGCCGTTGTAGTGCATCACGCGGTCCGGGCCCGAGGTGTCGCTGACCTTGATGAAGGTCGCCAGCGGGATCATCTCGCCTTTGTTGTTACGTACTTTCAACTGACCGATCTGGTCTTCATCCAGGCGGAACTGTTGATCAGCCTGCACGTTGACCTGGTAAGTCCGGCCGAAGCGGTTGAAGTCGTTGGCATACAACGAACCCAGGTAGATCTGCAGGGTGTCGAAGATGTCGCTGATCGCCACGCCGTGGGTCTTGGCCTTTTCGCGGTCGATGGCGGCATCGACCTGGGGCACGTTGACCGTGTAGCTGGTGAACAGGCCGAACAACTCGGGGGTGGTGCGGCTTTTGGTAATGATGTTCTGGACTTCTTTATACAGCTCGTCGTAACCCAGGTTGCCACGGTCTTCGACCTGCAGGCGGAACCCGCCAATCGTACCCAGGCCCTGTACCGGCGGCGGTGGGAAGATCGCCATGTAGGCTTCCTGGATACTGCTGTATTTGCCGTTCAGTGCACCGGCAATCGCGCCGGCCGACATGCTCGGGTCTTTACGCTCATCGAACGGTTTCAAGGTCACGAACACGATGCCGCTGTTCGGGCTGTTGGTGAAACCGTTGATCGACAGGCCCGGGAACGCTACGGCACTTTCCACGCCTGGCTGTTTCAGCGCGATGTCGGACATGCGCTTGATCACGTCTTCGGTACGGTCCAGGCTCGCGGCGTCCGGCAATTGCGCGAAGGCCACCAGGTATTGCTTGTCCTGGGCCGGTACGAAACCGGTAGGTGTGTGGGCAAAGCCCAGCCAGGTCAGGACCATCAGGCCGGCGTACAGGAACAGGGCGATACCACTGCCGCGAATCACTCGGCGCACAGTGCCGACGTAACCATGGCTGGCCTTGTCGAAGAAGCGGTTGAACGGTTTGAATAACCAGCCGCCCAGCAACTTGTCGAGGAACTTGGAGAAGCCGTCTTTCGGTGCGTTGTGACCTTTAAGCAATACCGCGGCCAGTGCCGGCGACAAGGTCAGCGAGTTGAACGCCGAAATCACCGTCGAGATCGCAATGGTCAAGGCGAACTGCTTATAGAACTGCCCGGTCAAGCCGCTGATAAAGGCCGCTGGAATGAACACCGCACACAGTACCAACGCGGTCGCGATGATCGGGCCGGTCACTTCGCTCATGGCCTTTTCAGTGGCCGGGAACGGTTCCAGTCCAAGCTCGATGTTCCGCTCGACGTTCTCCACCACCACGATGGCGTCGTCCACCACGATACCGATGGCGAGTACCAGGCCGAACAGTGACAGTGCGTTGAGTGAGAAGCCGAACAGGTGCATCACCGCAAACGTACCGATCAACGATACCGGCACCGCCACCAACGGAATGATCGAGGCGCGCCAGGTTTGCAGGAACAGGATCACCACCAGCACCACGAGGATCAGTGCCTCGAAGAGCGTGTGTACCACCGCTTCGATGGAGCCACGCACGAAGATGGTCGGGTCATAGACGATGCTGAAATCCATGCCTTCCGGGAAGCTCTTTTTCAGCTCCGCCATCTTGTCGCGTACTTCGTTGGAGATCTGGATTGCGTTGGAACCCGGGCGCTGGAAGATCGGGATCGCCACCGCCGGCTGGTTGTTGAGCAGCGAGCGCAGGGCGTATTGGCTGGAACCCAGCTCAACCCGTGCGATGTCTTTGAGGCGGGTGATCTCACCGTTATCGCCGGAGCGGATAATGATGTTCTCGAACTCTTCCTCGGTGACCAGGCGGCCCTGGGTGTTCACCGACAACTGGAAGCTGGTGGCATTCGGTGCAGGTTGCGCACCCAGGGCACCGGCGGCCACTTGACGGTTCTGCTCGCGAATCGCGGTCACCACATCCGTGGCGGTCAGGTTGCGCGAAGCGGTCTTGTTCGGGTCCAGCCAAACACGCAGGGAGTAGTCGCCCATGCCGAACAGTTGCACGTCACCCACGCCGCCCAGGCGTGCCAGCTCATCCTTTACGTTGAGCAAGGCATAGTTGGACAGGTAGAGCATGTCGTAGCGCTTGTCCGGGGAGGTCAAGTGCACAACCATGGTCAGGTCGGGGGAGGCCTTGTCCACGGTAATACCGATACGCGTCACTTCCTCAGGCAGCTTTGGCTGAGTCCGGGTGACACGGTTCTGTACCTGTACCTGCGCGTTGTCCAGGTCGGTGCCCAGGGCGAAGGTGATGGTCAGGGTCAGCTTGCCGTCGGCGGTCGACTGCGAGGACATGTACAGCATGTTCTCGACGCCGGTGATCGCTTGCTCCAGGGGGGCGGCTACGGTTTCACCGATGACCTTGGGGTTGGCGCCCGGGAAGTTCGCACGTACCACGACGGTCGGCGGCACCACTTCCGGGTATTCGCTGATCGGCAGCTGGAACAGCGAGATCGCACCCGCGATCAGGATCAGCAGCGAGAGCACCGCTGCGAAGATCGGCCGCGAAATGAAGAACTTGGAAAAATTCATCTTGAGTTGTATCCCTTAACCGCGTGGAGTCGCGACACTGGCGAGCTTGGGCGCGGCTTTATCCGGCGCCACTTGCTCCAGGTTGCTGGCTTCAAGCGCTTGTCGTTGTTGTGCCAAGGCGGCGAGGGTTTCCTTGCTGGCCATCGGGATGGTTTCCGGCGCAACCGGCGACCCCGGGCGAACGCGCTGCAGGCCCTTGACGATGATCGTGTCGTCCTTGTTCAGGCCGCTGCGCACGATGCGCAAGCCTTCGATCTTCGGCCCCAGTTCCACGGCGCGATAGGCGGGCTTGTCGCCGTCCATCACCAGTACGAACTTCTTGCCAAGGTCAGTGCCCACGGCTTCATCGTTGATCAGCACGGCGGAGTAGGTGCCGCTGCCGACCAGCTTCAGGCGGGCATACAGGCCAGGGGTGTATTCACCCTTGCTGTTGTCGAACACGGCGCGACCGCGAATGGTGCCGGTGGCCGGGTTGACCTGGTTGTCGACGAAGTTCATCTGGCCCAGGTGCGGGTTGCCGTCTTCATTGGACAGGCCCAGGTACACCGGGGTGGTGGCGCCACGGCGACCCTGGCGTGCGAGTTCGGTGTACTTGAGGTACACGCGCTCATCGGCGTCGAAGTAGGCGTAGACCTTGTCGGTGGACACCACGCTGGTCAGCGCGGTGACATCGGCGGTCACCAGGTTGCCGGCGGTGATCTCGGCACGGCTGACACGGCCGCTGATGGGCGAGGTGACGCGGGTGAAGCTCAGGTTCAGCTTGGCCAGGTCCAACTGCGCCTGGATCCCGGCCACCGTGGCGTGGGCTTCCTGGGCGGCGGTGGTGCGCGAGTCGGCCAGTTCGGCGGAGATCGCATTGCTCTGGCGCAGGCGTTCGCCGCGCTGGGCTTCGTTATCGCTGCGGGTGGCGGCGGCCTTGGTTTGGGCAAGTTGTGCTTCGAGGCGGCGCACTTCAGCCTGGAACGGACGCGGGTCGATCTGGAACAGCAGGTCGCCTTTCTTGACCAGTGCGCCTTCGGTAAAGGCTACCTGATCGATCTGGCCCGACACGCGCGGACGAATCTGCACGGTTTCCGGTGCTTCGAGGCGGCCGGTGAACTCGTCCCACTCGTTGACCGGTTGTTCCAGCACCTTGGCCACGCTGACGTGGCTCGGTGGCATGGCGGCCGCTTGTTCTGGGGTCTTGCCGCACGCGCTCATCACCATCACGGCCAAAATGGCCAGGGGATAGCGCAAATGTTTGAGTGACTGTTCCATGAGGTGCATCCGCCAATGTATTTAAGATGGGCGGATCATGCTCGGCGGGGTGCTATCTCAGAAATCGAATGAAACAAAGGTAACTATCATTCGGAATGATATAAGCGTAAAGCGAGCCCTCTAGCATGAGGGTTTCGTTAGGGAGCTATCAATAGCGTTGATGACAAAGGAGTGTTGCGCAGGATGCAAGGAACAGCGCGCCGTGCAAACTGTCGAGGGTGGCTGCTATTCGAATGTGCACAGCGCGGGGTTGGTTGCCTTGCATTCGTTTCCTGTCCAGGCGCTGCCAACAGGCTTGGCGTTGGCTTGGTTTTTCAGGGTCATGCTCACCGGTTCATGGTTCTGATCGAGGTAGTGGCATGCCACAGACGACTGACCCTGGCTGCTTTGGATCACCGCCTTTTCGAACTGGACCTGGTGCAGGTCCTTCTGCTCTGTCATCGGGTTTTGCCCGGTCCATTGCTGACCGCTCGGGCCGGACGCGGTGTAGGCAACCACTTCGCCGGACGGCGTCTTTTTGAAAGCATCTTTAAGGGCATTGGTGGGCGGGCAGGCGCCAGCCCCAGCATAGGCGTTGCCCACCAACGCCATCAGGGTAATCACGAGGGCTGAGGTTTTCTTGAGCTGCCTATTCATCACGCGTGCTCCTGATCTTGAGAAACAGTGACGTGAAGACTAGCCCAAACCGGTAACGCCGGACGCTGTTAAATCCACACGTCGTTGATCGCGGTGCGCTCCCCACCTTCCGTGCCGGTATTCAACACACCGCAGGGCTCGATCAGCAGCAACTTCACCTCACCCAATGCGTGCGGCTTGTGCTCGACGCCTATGGGCACCACGTACATTTCCCCTTGCCGGATTGTCACGGCGCCATCGCGAAAGTCGATGCGCAGCGTGCCTTCCAGCACGATAAAGGTTTCATCGGTGTCGGCATGGTCGTGCCAGATGAAGTCACCTTCAATCTTCACCACCTTGAACTGGTAGTCGTTCATTTGCGCGACGACCTTGGGCGCCCATTGCTCGCTGAACAGGGCGTATTTGCTGGCGAAGTTGATCGGTGTGTAATTCGTCGAGGTGGAGGTGGCAGGCATTGGAGGTTCCAGGGTTTCATTAGGTCGGAGCCCTAAGTTAGGCGCATCGGTCCCGCCGGATATTGAATGATCGTGCAGCGCGCAACGCTGGGGTGTGGACGCAACTGTTGGCTGGGCAACAGCAGTCGGACAGTTGTGGTTTGCGCGGGACAGCGCAATACCGAGTGTTGTTTTCATCCAGTTGATTTTATTGATATTTATTTGTGGCACGGGCTCTGCAATACACACAGGTGAACCCTTTCACCCGTCGCTCAGCGGAGCCTTGTATGCCTTGCACCTTTTTCTCGCGTTCACGTTTCATCTGGCTGGGCGCAGCGCTCTTGCTGGGCCACGCCGCCATCTCCCAGGCCGCCGAGGGCGACGACACGGTGCCGTCCCTGGCCGGCAAGCGCATTGCCGTGAGCATGACCGGCACCAGTCACTATTTCGATATCAAGGCCTTCCAGGCACAGGTCGACGAGATCAAGCGCCTCGGCGGCACGCCCATCACCCTGGATGCCGGGCGCAATGACAAGAACCTGGTGACCCAGCTGCAAACCGTGGTCACCCAGAAACCCGATGCCGTGATCCAGACCCTTGGCACCCTCAGCGTGATCGACCCGTGGCTCAAGCGCATCAGCAAGGCCGGCATCCCGCTGTTCACCATCGATGCGCCTTCGCAGTACAGCCTCAACAACACCACCTCCGATAACGTCGCCACCGGCAAGGCCCTGGCCGACCAGTTGATCAAGGACGCCGGTGGCAAGGGCAAGATCCTGGTGTTCAACGGCTTCTATGGCGTGCCGGTGTGCGCGATTCGCTACGACCAGCTGAAGCTGGCGCTCAAGGATCACCCACAACTGGAGATCATCCAGCCGGAGCTGCGGGATGTGATCCCCAACACGGTGCAGGATGCCTATTCCCAAGTGTCTGCGTTGCTCAACAAGTACCCGGCCGGCAGTGTCTCGGCGATCTGGGCGGCGTGGGACATTCCGCAACTCGGCGCGAGCAAGGCGTTGATCGATGCCAAGCGCACTGAGATCAAGACCTACGGGGTGGACGGCACGCCTGAAGTGCTGGAACTGCTTGGCCAGGCGAACTCGCCGGTGGGCGCGGTGGTGGCCCAGCAACCGGCGCTGATCGGCAAGACCGCGGTGCAGAACGTCGCCCGTTACCTGGCCGGGCAGCGGGACCTGCCCAAGGAAACCCATGTACCGACGTTGCTGACCACCGCTGCCAACCTGGCGCAGGTCCAGCAATTGCGGGGTGACTGATGGCGGCGTTGCACCTGCAGCATCTGCGCAAACGCTTCGGCGCCACCCTGGCGCTGGATGATGCGAGCCTGAAAGTCGAGCGCGGCACCATTCACGGCCTGGTGGGCGAGAACGGTGCCGGCAAATCGACCTTGATCAAGGTGTTGGCGGGTATCCATAAGGCGGATTCGGGGCAGGTGAGCATTGACGGTCAGTCGTACGCCTCGCTCTCGCCGCGCCAGGTGGACGCGCTGGGTGTGCAGTTCATTCATCAGGAGCGGCTGTTGCCGGCGAGTTTCACCGTGGGCGAAGCGCTGTTCTTCGGGCATGAGTTGCGCCGGGGCCCGTTTGTCGATCGGCGGCGGCAACAGCGCGAAGCCGAGCGCTTGCTGGCGAACTATTTTGAACTGCAACTGCCGGCCGGCGCACTGGTGGGCGAGCTGAACAGCGCTGAACGCCAGGTGCTGCAAATTACCCGGGCGTTGATTCGCCAGCCGAAGATCCTGGTGTTCGACGAGCCCAGCGTGGCCCTGGTCAAGCGTGAAGTCGATCAATTGCTGCGGATCGTCAAGCGTCTGCGGGACCAGGGGTTGTCGATCCTCTACATTTCCCACTATCTGCAGGAAATCGACAGCCTCTGCGATGAGGTGACGGTATTGCGCAATGGCCGCGATGTGGCGGTGGTGCAGCCGCGGCACACCTCCAGCGCGCGGATTGCGCGGTTGATGGTCAATCGCGACGTCCAGGAGATGTACCCCAAGGCGCAGGTCGAACCCGGCGAGCCGTTGCTGCAAGTGCGCGGGCTGAGCCTTGCCCGGCGCTACCGGCAGGTCGACCTGGAACTGCGCCGGGGCGAAATCGTCGGCCTGACCGGGCTGGTCGGCTCGGGCGCCAAGGATTTGCTCAAGACCCTGTTTGGCGTGGTGCGTGCCGACAGCGGCAGCATTCATCTGGAAGGGCGTTTGTTGCGCCTGCGTTCCCCTGGGGACGCCATCGCCCAGGGGATTGCCCTGGTGCCGGAAGAGCGCCGCAGCCAGGGGATTTCGCCGCTGCTCTCGGTGCTGGAAAACCTCACGCTTGCTGGCCTTGAGCGCTTCAGTCGCTGGGGTGTGCTGAGCAAACGCCAGGAACAGGCCGAAAGCCTGCGGCTGATCAATGAATTGGCAATCAAGGCGCCGGGCCCGCAGGCAGCGGTCAGCCAGTTGAGCGGCGGCAACCAGCAGAAGGTTGCCCTGGGCAAATGGCTGAGCCGGCGCTCGGCGGTGTACCTGCTGGATGAGCCGTGCGTGGGGGTGGATGTCGGCGCCAAAGTCGAAATTTATCGCCTGATCGGGCGTCTGGTGGAAGAGGGCGCTGCGGTGCTGGTGCTGTCCTCGGACCTGCCGGAGCTGCTGGGCATTTGCGACCGCATCCTGGTGTTGCACCGAGGCGAGATTGCCGGCGAATTCCAGGCCGGTGAGGCGGACAGCGATCAACTGCTGGCGTGTGCGACGGGCGCGGTGCTACCCACCGCATCCGTACCGGTGAAACAGGAGGTGGCGCATGTCCCTGCTTGAAACGGCTACCCCGGGTTTGTCCCAGCGATTATGGGTGCTGCTGTTGCGCCGTGGTTCGGCGGGGGTGTTCCTCGCGATCTTGCTGGGGTTTGCCGTCTCTGCGCCGAATTTCCTGTCAGTGGGCAATATCGCCAATGTGTTCAGCCAGTCGGCGATTCTCGGTGTACTTGCCTTCGGCCTGACCTGCGTGATTATCGGCGGCGGCTCCAACGTGGTGGCCGGCGGCCTCGACCTGTCGCTGGCGGCAAACCTGGGGCTGTGTGCGGCGGTGTTCAGCCGGCTCAACAACGCCGGCCTCGACCTTTGGGCCAGCCTGTTGCTGACCCTGGCCTGCGGCCTGGCGGTCGGTCTGCTCAATGGCCTGGCCGTGGTGGTGCTGCGCCTGCCACCCTTGCTCGCGACCCTGGCAAGCATGAACGTGCTGGCCGGGCTGGAGCTGGTCCTGACCGAAAACACCGTGGTCTCCACGGACTCGCCGTTGCTCGACCTGCTCAGCGGCGGGACCTGGCTGGCCGTGCCGGCGCTCGCCTGGGTGTTGCTGGTGACAGCCTTCCTGCTGACGTTGCTGATTCAGCACACCGCCTACGGGTTGCGCCTGCATGCTGTCGGCGAATATCCACACGCTGCCGAGGCCGCCGGGATTCGGGTGCCGGCCTATGTGCTTTCCAGCTATTTGCTGTCGGGGCTGTGTGCAGCGGTGGCGGCCTTGTGTTCAGCCGCCTTTTTCAGTGGCAGCACCACGGGCTCCGGCGACATGCTGTTGTCGGTGGTGGCGATCGCTTTTCTCGGGGTGGTGTTTTCCCGGCGACTGGTGGCGAGTATTCCCGGGACCTTGCTGGCGACCTTGTTGATCGGCTTTTTGATCAACGGATTTCAGTTGCTCAACCTGTCGAGCTTCTGGGTCAACGGTGTGCAGGGCGTGCTGATTCTGCTGGTGGTCGCGGCCTCCAGCGCATTGAACCGGGGAGAGCGGTCATGAGTCGGGTCACAGCGTTAAAGGTGCAAGGCGGCTGGCGTTCGCTGTTGCCCCTGACGTTGCCGCTGGTATTCGTGGCAATCGTGCTGGTGTTTGCCTGGCAGGCGCCCGCATTCCTCAGTGGCGGCAACCTGAAAAGCCTGGTGCTGAACAACTTCGTGCTGCTGGGGATTGTCGCCATCGGCATGACCTACGCGGTAGCGGCCGGTGGCATTGATTTGTCGGTAGGCACCGCGCTGGATTTCGCCAGCTTCAGCTTCGTGGTGTTGCTGAATGCCGGGCACGGGTTGGGTGTGGCGATTGCTGGCGCGTTGGCCGCCGGGTTGCTGGTCGGGCTGTTCAATGCCGGGTTGATCGCGGGGCTGCGGATCAGTCCGTTCCTGGCAACCCTGGGCACCTTGTTTATCGGCACCAGTGCCCAGCAGTTGCTCTCGGACGGCGGCCAGCCGATCTACATCGCCCAAGGCTTCAAGCCCGAGCTGGCGAGCTTCAGCCTGTTGGGCGTGCCCTTGCCGTTATTGATCGTGCTGGTATTGGCCGTGGTCTACGGCTTGTTGCTGGCCCGTGGACGCCTGGGGCGCGAACTGCTGGCCCAGGGCACCCAGCCGTTGCTGGCGTATTACTCGGGGCTGTCGGTGCGGCGCATCGTCACCACCACGGTGCTGGCGGCGGCGCTGGCGTGCGCGGTGGCGGGGATTCTGCTCAGTTCGACGGTAAGCGCGTATGTGCCGCTGTCGGGCAATGCGTTCCTGCTGAATGCGATTGGCGCGGTGTTTATCGGCACCACCCTGAATCGGCAAGGTCGGGCGAATATCCCGGGCACGCTGCTGGGGGTGCTGTTTATCAATGTCATCGCCAATGGCTTGCTGTTGATCGGCTGGAATTTCTACTGGCAGCAGGTAGCCACCGGTGTGCTGATTTTTGTGGTGCTGGCCTTCAGTTTTATCAGCCGCAGGATTGCGCAGAACACCTGAGGCGCGGCGCCCCAGGTGTGCATCTGGCCGTTACTTTTCCCAGTCAGCCTTGGGAATCAACAGGCCGTGGTTGCCGTTATAGGCGGCGCGCTCGGGTTGTTTCCAGCCCTCCAGCAGCGCGTCGTCAAGGCGGTAGATCTCAACCCCCAGCGGCCGGCAGACCTTCAGCGGGTCTTCGGCGTCCGGCCCCCACATCGGCAGCGACAGGTCGCCACCGGGGCAGGTGGAGAGGGCGCACAGCAGGTCGATTTCGGCAAAGAACTCCAGGTAGTCGCCCTGCTTGGCCGGGCAGGCTTTCATGAAGTACATGTCGTCGTGATTGAGGCCGGTGCACTGGAAAATGTTCAGCACGTCATGCACGTCGAACTCGGTCAGGCCGTGGGGCAGCACCGCACGGGTCAGGTTGGAGTGGCAGTGGTGGTGGAAGTCTTCGCCGGTGAGCATCTTGTTCACATAAGGGTCGCAGCGCGTGCCCAGCAAGTCGTGCAGGCGCCCGCCGTGTTCGTCGATGCCGTAGTCGGCCAGGCTGTCGTCGGTGATGGTGACCATCGGCCGCAAAAACGGCAGGTTCGACCACAGGCGGTCGTAGGTCGTGACGTGGGCGCCTTGCAGTTGGCGGGTGCGTGCCGCCCACATGCGTTCGCGGGGGTCGTTGGCGCTCCACACATTGAAGTCGCCGACCTGCGGGCCAACCGGTGTGGTCACGCGGAACACATGGCCCGCCGGGACTTTCCAGGCGCGGCCGGTGCGGATCGGCACTTCGAACTGCTCGATCAGGGTGCGGCCATCCCGGGACTCGCGCACGCGGTCATAGAAAGCCTTGTCGACCTGCAAGGCAGCACCTTTGCTGACTTGGTAGGCGGCTGGGTAGTCCTTGTACATGGTGGGTCCTCGCTTCAGGGTTTTGGGTGGCTGCTGAGGATGTCCAGCAGCAGCGATTCGGAGTCGTTGAGGTAGCTGGCGAGGGCTTCGCCGGCGGCTTGTTTGTGGCCGTCCACCAACAGGTCGTGGATCTGCCGGTCACGTTCCAGCCAGGGCCTCTGGAAGGTTTCCTCGCTGGGCGCGTTGGAAAACACCAGGCGCATCTGGGCCGCAATATGGGTGAAAAACTCGTCGAATAACGGGCTGCGCATCAGCCCGACGATGTGTTGGTGAAACCGCAGGCTGTGGGTACCGAAGGCTTGCCAGTTCTCGCGGTCCTGGGCCAGTTGCGCGGCCTCGATGGCTTCCAGCATCAGGTCGGACTGGTACTCGCGCAGCGGCTTGCTGGCGGCAATCGCCTGCAACTCCAGGGTGCGCCGCACCTTGAAGATGTCGCGCACTTCATCCACCCCCAGGCGGCGCACGATCACCCCTTTATTGCGCACGTAACTGGTCAGGCCTTCACGGCCCAGGTGGTGCAAGGCTTCGCGCACGGTGTTGCGCGAAGCGTTGTAGGCGTTGACCAGCTCGCTCTCCACCAGCGGCATGCCGGGCAGCAGGCGGCCGCCGATGATGTCTTCGCGCAGTTCAATGGCAACCTGGTCGGCCAGCGACAGGCTGGGTTCCTTGGCTTGACTCACGGTGGGGCTCCTTGGGCTCACGCCAGTTGGACGTCTTTGAGGAACTTGGTCATGCGTTCGCTGCGTTGTTCGAGCATGTCACGGGGTGCGGCGTCCTGGATAATCTCGCCGCCTTCCATGAACACCACACGATCGGAAAGCTTGAACGCGAAGTTCATTTCATGGGTGACGATGACCATGGTCATGCCTTCGCGGGCCAGTTCTTCGATCACCGCCAGCACGTCGCCCACCAGTTCCGGGTCGAGGGCCGAGGTGGGCTCATCAAACAGCATCACCGAAGGCCGCATCGCCAGGGCCCGGGCAATTGCCACGCGCTGCTGTTGGCCGCCGGACAACTGGTGCGGGTATTTGCCGGCGTGCTCCAGCATGCCCACCTTGCGCAGCAGGGCGAGGCTCAACAGGCGCAGTTCTTCGCCGCCGCCGTGGGCATGGTAGACGGGCGCCAGCATCACGTTCTCAAGCGCGGTTTTGTGCGGGAACAGGTTGAACCCCTGGAACACCATGCCCACATGCACGATGCCGCGCATATGCACCTTGTGGCCCAGTGCGCCTTGCGGCTCCCGGGTACCGCGCAGGAACGGCTGGCCTTGCAGGGTGATTTCGCCCCGGTCCAGGCTTTCGAGGCCGTTCATGGTGCGAATCAGCGTGGTCTTGCCTGAGCCCGACGGGCCGATGATCGACACCACCTCGCCCCAGCGCACATTCAGTTCAACGCCCTTGAGCACTTCCAGGTCGCCATAGGCCTTGCGCACGGCGCGGGCCTGCAAGGCGAACTCGCCAGGCTCGGCCTGGCCGGCTGCACGCCGTGTCGCCACCCCGTCGAGTTCGGCGGGGGCGATGGCCTTGGGTTTTCGGCGGGTCACGTCCAGGTGGTTTTCCAGCACACGCAACACCCAGCTGAACACCGTCACGATGAACACGTAATAGAACGCCACGGCCAGCATGGTCTCCATCACCAGGAAGTTCTGGGTGTAGAGCTGTTGGCCCACCAGCAGGATTTCCGAGAGCGAAATCACTGACACCAGCGAGGTGAGCTTGACGATAGTGATGTACTCGTTGGCCAGGGTCGGCAGTGCCACCCGCAGCGCCTGGGGCACCACAATCAAGCGCTGCACGCCGCGATAACCGACGCCCAGCGCCTTGCCGGCTTCGCGCTGGCCCTTTACCACCGCCAGCAGGCCGCCGCGATGGATCTCGGCAATGTAGGCCGCCTCACTCAGCACCAGGGCGATCAGGCCCGCCGAGTAAGGGTTGGACAGCACCACGCTGGTGGACGGAAACACCTGCGGCAGGTTGTAGACGAAGATCAGCAGGACCAGCAACGGCAGGCTGCGGAAGAACCAGATGTAGGCGCCGGCGGAGTCCCGCAGCCAACGGCGTTCCGACTGCCGGGCCAGCGCCAGGAAAAACCCCAGCACAATGCCCAGCAGCCAGGTTTCCAGGCTCAGTTCAACCACGGTGCCGACGGCTCGCCAGAAGTCGCCGTTCCATAACAGGCCCAGGGTGTAGTGCCAATCGAATTGCATACGTGTGCTCCGTGTTTCAGTTACCCAGTGCCGCACTGATCTCGGCGGCGTTCGGCTCGGCCAGGTTGTAGCGCGCCAGCAGCTTGCCGTAGCTGCCGTCCTGCTTGATCTGGCTGAGGGCGCCGGTGAGCTCCTGGAGCAGCGCCGGGTTTTCCTTGCGCACGGCCAGGCCGACCACCACCGGGTAGATCAACTCGTTGGAGCTGATCACGGTCTTGCCTTGCAGTTTTTCCACGGTGATCTTGGCCACCGCCGCGTCTTCCATCTGTACATCGACCGCCTGGGCCAGCAGGGCCTGGGCGGCTTCCGGCGAGGTCGGGAACTCGCGGGACTCAATCGCCGGCTTGCCCGCTGGGAGGCAGTATTCAGCCGAGACTTTGTTCAGTTTCGGCACCCAGGAGGCGCCCTTGATCGAGCCGACGCGCTTGCCGCACAGGTCTTCCGGGCGCTGGGGTTTGAAGTCGCCGGCGCTGAGCACCATCAGTGAAGAACCGGTCTTCAGGTAGCTGAGGAAATCCACCTGCCTGGCGCGTTCGGGCGTGACATACAGCGCCGAGGCCACCACGTCGAAACGTTGCGCGTTGACGCCGAGGATCAGATTGGCGAAACGGGTGTCGAGAAAACGCGGTTTCACCCCCAACTGCTTGCCCATCAACTGCATGAACTCCGGATCGAAACCGGCGGGAGTCTTTTGCTCAAGGTAGGTGTAGGGCGGGTAGGTGAGGTCAGAGCCGATCGACAGCTCGCCCGGTTTGAGGGTGCCTTTGATCTCGGCCGCCGACACTAGCGGCGCCACACACGCCAGGGTGATCGCTAGCCCCAGGGTGCGCATGGTGTTCTTGCCCGTCAGACCTTTTTGCATGTTCGTCGCCTCGGTTGCTGGATACAGGGGGTGATTTGGATTGTTCAACAATCCTGTATTAGCTAGTAAGCGGTTATCGTGCCAACTAAGAATTTTTCGAGATTTCTGACGGGTTTTGACGCGTGAGAGAGCTGTTTTTTGTAAGCGCGCACACCAATTCGGGGCAATTCGTTACCGGGCGCCACGTTGTGAGGCAGGCATTTCGCGGACCATAAAGGACGCACTTATTGATAAAGTGCCGATTCGAAACCATGAGTGAACAGCAATGACGTCGATGTCCCAACGCCGCTCAACCCTGATTGCCTTGCTGGTCGCCGTCACCTTCTTCATGGAGAACCTCGATGCCACGGTGATCGCCACCGCATTGCCGGACATCGCCAAGACCTTCGGCGTGGGCGCGGTGGACGTGAACATCGGCATGAGCGCCTACATGCTCGCCGTCGCGGTGTTCATTCCCATCAGCGGCTGGCTGGCGGACCGCTTTGGCTCGCGCCTGGTGTTCGGTTGGGCGATCGTGCTGTTCAGCCTGTCGTCATTGCTGTGCGGCTTGAGCGACAGCCTGCAGACCTTCGTCGCCGCGCGCGTGTTGCAGGGCATCAGCGGGGCGATGATGGTGCCGGTAGGGCGCCTGGCGGTGTTGCGGGCTACCGAGAAAAAAGACCTGGTACGGGCGATTTCATTTATCACCTGGCCTGGTCTGGTTGCCCCGATACTCGGGCCGCCGGTAGGCGGTTTTATCGTCACTCACGCATCTTGGCCGTGGATTTTCTACCTCAACCTGCCGCTGGGCCTGCTGGCATTGATCGCCACGCGGATGTTGATCCCCAAGCATGACGAGGTCGATTCCAGGGCGTTCGATTTCAGGGGCTTCCTGCTGGTGGGCGTTGCCAGTGCGGCGCTGCTGTACGGTGTCGAACTGCTCGGTCAAAGCCGTGGCAGCTTGTTGCAGGGCCTGTTACTCAGCGGTGCGGGCGTGATGCTTGGTGCCTTTGCCTGGCGCCATATGCGCCGGCATGCCCAGCCGTTGATGGCGCTGGGTGTGGTGAGCGTGCGCACCTTCAGTGTGTGCCTGTGCGGCGGGTCGATTTTCCGCGTAGCCATCAGCACCTTGCCGTTCCTGCTGCCGTTGATGTTTCAACTGGCCTTCGGGCTGTCTGCCTTCGATGCGGGGTTGCTGGTGCTGGCGGTCTTCGCGGGCAACCTGGCGATGAAACCCTTCACCACCTCGGTCATGCAGCGTTGGGGCTTCCGCCCGGTGCTGATGATCAACGGCATCCTTGGCGTACTGGCGATTGCGGCGTGTGCAGGGCTGGATGAGCGCATGAGCTGGGCGCTGATCCTGTTCATTCTGTTCGTGGGCGGCCTGTCACGCTCGATGCAGTTCACCTTGTTCAACACCCTGGGGTTTGCCGATATTCCCAAGGCGCAGATGAGCGACGCTTCAACCTTGTTCAGCATGTTCTTCCAACTGAGCATGGCCATGGGCGTGGCAATTGGCGCGCTGTTGTTACGTTTTGCCATGAATTTACACGGCAACACCGGGCAGGCCGCGACCGCCGATTTCCAGCTGACGTTTCTGTGGGTGGCGGTGATCGCGGGCGTGGCGTTGCTGGATAACCTGCGGCTGCCGCCCCGGGCGGGTGAGTCGGTGCTGCAGCGAAAGTGAACCACGATACCTTCGGGGTATGAAGCCACACCTATTGAATATTGGACGGCCTGCATCCCCGGCATCACCCTGCGTTGAAGTAGGGCTTTAGGGGCCAATAATAATAAAAGAGGCGCAACCATGACCGTGCTATTGAGTGAGCGCAGCCAGATATTTGATCGTGCCGATGCCTATGTGGTGTCGGATTATGTCAACCAGCATGTGGGCAGCCACCGCATCCGCTTGCCCCCGAAGGGGCGCCCGCAGGCCAGTATCAGCCACCGGACCTTTTCCAGCCTGGACCTGTGCCGTATCAGCTACGGCGCTCCGGTCAGGGTGACGTCGGTCGCGCTGCAAACGATTTATCACCTGCAGATCCTGCTCAACGGCCATTGCCGCTCGGCCGCCCGTGGCGAGGAGCAGGTATTCGGGCCGGGGGAAATCCTGCTGATCAACCCGGATGACCCGGTGGACCTGACCTATTCCGCGGACTGCGAAAAATTCATCATCAAGCTGCCGGTTCGCCTGCTGGAAAACGCCTGCCTGGAGCAGCACTGGACGCTGCCCCAGGATGGCATCCGGTTCGCGGCGACGCGCCATGTGCTGACCGAAATGGGCGGGTTCCTGCCGTTGCTGGGGCTGATCTGCCACGAAGCCGAAAATGCCGCAGAGCCCGAACTGCAAGGCCTGTATGAACGTGTCGTGGCCAACAAGCTGCTGGCGCTGCTAGGCAGCAATGTGCTGCGTGTGATGCCCCGTCCCGATCAACGCGGCGGCTTTGAAGCGGTGCGCGAGTTTATCGAGGAGCATCTGACCGCGGACATCAGCATCGAACAACTGATGGCCATCGCCAAGGTCAGCGAGCGCTCCTTGTATACCTTGTTTGAACGCCAGGTCGGCGTTTCGCCACGTGACTATATTCGCCAACGCAAACTGGAGCGGGTGCACGCGGTATTGCTGCGGGGCAGCGCGCGCAGCGTCACCGAGGTGGCGCTGGACCACGGGTTCGTGCACCTGGGACGCTTCTCCGAGGCCTATCGCAAACGCTTTGGCGAGCTGCCTTCCTACACCTGGAAGCGCCGACTTGCGCCAGGCGGATAACGAATTGCAGCCAGCGGATATTGACGGGTAGGGCAAGCACATAAGGTGGAGGGGCCTGATACAAGAACAACCGAGGGCCTACCCCATGATCAGCACATTCGACCGACTCGCCCGACAATTGCGCGACTCTGTCCAGGAAGATCCCGCCACCGGGGTGTTCCGTTGCCGCCGCGACATCTTCACCGACCCCGACCTGTTCGACCTGGAGATCAAGCACATTTTCGAAGGGGGTTGGGTCTACCTGGCCCATGAAAGCCAGGTGCCAGAGATCAACGATTACTTCACCACCTGGATCGGCCGCCAACCCGTGGTCATCACCCGTGATAAACAAGGCACGCTGCACGGCCTGGTCAACGCCTGTGCCCACCGTGGCGCCATGCTCTGCCGCCGCAAACAAGGCAATAAAGGCTCATTTACCTGCCCGTTCCACGGCTGGACCTTCAGCAACGCCGGCAAGCTGCTCAAAGTGAAAGACGCCAAGACCGGCGCCTATCCCGACAGCTTTGACTGTGACGGCTCCCACGACCTCAAGCGCCTCGGCCGCTTCGAAAACTACCGCGGCTTCCTGTTCGGCAGCCTCAGCGAGACGGTGCCGGAGCTGAGCGACTTCCTGGGGGAAACCCGGGTGATCATCGACCAGATGGTCGATCAGGCACCGCTGGGCCTGGAGGTGCTGCGGGGCAGTTCGTCGTATGTCTACGACGGCAACTGGAAGCTGCAGATCGAGAACGGCGCCGACGGCTATCACGTCAGTTCTGTGCACTGGAACTACTCGGCGACCATGGGCCGGCGCAACTACGAAGCCGAGGGCACCCGTACCGTGGACGCCAATGGCTGGTCGAAAAGCCTGGGCGGCGTGTACGCCTATGAGCACGGCCATATCCTGCTGTGGACGCGCCTGCTTAACCCTGAAGTGCGCCCGGTGCATGCTCACCGTGAGGCGTTGGCCGAGCGCCTGGGCCAGGCGCGTGCCGATTTTATCGTCGATCAAACCCGCAACCTGTGCCTCTACCCGAACGTGTACCTGATGGACCAGTTCTCCACGCAGATCCGTGTGGTGCGGCCGATTGCGGTCGACAAGACCGAAGTCACCATCTACTGCATGGCGCCCAAGGGCGAAAGTGCCGAGGAGCGCACCACGCGCATTCGCCAGTACGAAGACTTCTTTAACGTCAGCGGCATGGGTACCCCAGACGACCTGGAAGAATTCCGCGCCTGCCAGACCGGCTATCAGGGCGCGACCACCCTGTGGAATGACCTCAGTCGCGGCGCGAAACAGTGGGTCGAAGGCCCTGACGAAAACGCCCGGGCCATGGGCATGAACCCGCAGCTCAGTGGCGTGAAAACCGAAGATGAAGGCCTGTTTGTTCGCCAGCACGCCCATTGGGCGCAAAGCCTGCAACGCGCGATCCAGCGGGAGCAACAAGGCCTGATCGCCACGGACAAGGAGGTGCTGTCATGAGCGCTTCCCGTGACCGCCTGCTGGACTTTCTGTACCGCGAAGCCCGCCTGCTGGACGACCGCCAGTGGGACGAATGGCTCGAATGTTACTCACCCAAGGTCGAGTACTGGATGCCTGCGTGGGACGACCACGACACCCTGACCGAAGACCCCCAGAGCGAAATTTCGCTGATCTATTACCCCAGCCGCGACGGCCTGGAAGACCGCGTGTTCCGGATCAAGACCGAGCGTTCCAGCGCCAGTACGCCGGAGCCTCGCACCGCGCACCTGATCACCAACCTCGAAGTACTGGCCGATGACGGCCAGAACGTGGAACTGCGTTTCAACTGGCAGACGCTCAGTCATCGCTACAAGACCACGGATACGTATTTCGGCACCTCGTTCTATCGCCTCGACATCAGCGCCGACCAACCGCTGATCACACGCAAGAAGGTCGTGCTGAAGAACGACTACATCCACCAGGTCATCGACATCTACCACATCTGAGGACGCGCCCATGACGTACTCCATCGCCCTGAACTTCGAGGACGGGGTGACCCGTTTCATCGACTGCAAGGTGGGTGAAAAGGTCCTCGACGCGGCCTTTCGCCAACGTATCAACCTGCCCATGGACTGCTCGGACGGGGTGTGTGGCACCTGCAAATGCCACTGTGAAACCGGTGCCTACGACTTGGGTGACGACTACATCGAAGATGCCCTGAGCGAGGATGAAGCCAGTGAACGCCAGGTACTGACCTGCCAGATGGTGCCGCAATCGGACTGCGTGATTGCCGTGCCGGTGGCGTCCGGCGCGTGCAAGACCGGCACCGCGCAGTTTGCCGCGACAGTGGCGAGCATTACCCGGCACGCCGATGCGGCCCTGGAGGTGAGTTTCGACCTGGACCAGGCGCCGGTATTTCTGCCGGGCCAGTACGTGAATATCGGCGTGCCCGACAGTGGGCAGACCCGCTCGTATTCCTTCAGCAGCCGCCCCGGCGACAAACGCGCCAGCTTCCTGATCAAGCATGTGCCCGGCGGTTTGATGAGTGGCTGGCTGGAACGTGCCCAGCCGGGGGACGCCGTGCCGATGACCGGGCCGCTGGGCAGTTTTTACCTGCGTGAAGTGGCGCGGCCCTTGTTGCTGCTGGCGGGCGGCACCGGGTTGGCACCGTTCCTCTCGATGCTGGAAGTGCTGGCCGAACGTCGGGAAAACCGGCCGGTCACGCTGATCTACGGCGTGACCCGGGACCAGGACCTGGTGATGGTCGAGGTGCTGGAAGCCTTCGCCAAACGCCTGCCCAGCTTCAGTTTTGTCACCTGCGTGGCGGACCCACAGACCGCGCACCCCCGCCAGGGCTATGTCACCCAGCACATGGCTGCCGGTGTGCTGAACGACGGCGACGTGGACGTGTACCTGTGCGGCCCGCCACCGATGGTCGACGCGGTGCGCCAGCACTTCAAGCAGCAGGGCGTCACCCCCGCGAGTTTCCACTACGAGAAGTTCACCCCCAACGCCATCGTCACCGGCGATGCCGCCTGAGGAGTCCCCATGAGTCTACGTTTTAACACCCGGGTTGCATTGGTCACCGGCGCCGCCCAGGGCATCGGCCGGCGTGTTGCCGAGCGGTTGCTGGAAGAGGGCGCCTGGCTGGTGGCGGTCGATCGCTCGGAACTCGTGCATGAATTGCAGCATGAGCGGGCGCTGATCCTCACCGCCGACCTGGAACAGCACGCCGAGTGCGCCCGGGTGATGGCCGCCGCGAAGGCGCGCTTCGGGCGTATCGACATCCTGGTCAACAACGTGGGCGGCACCATCTGGGCCAAACCGTTCGAGCACTACGCCGAGAATGAAATCGAGGCTGAAGTGCGCCGCTCGCTGTTCCCGACGCTGTGGTGCTGCCATTGCGTGTTGCCCTACATGCTGGAGCAGGGCAGTGGCGCCATCGTCAATGTCTCGTCCGTGGCCACGCGCGGGGTGAATCGCGTGCCCTACGGCGCCGCCAAGGGCGGCGTCAATGCCCTGACCGCGTGCCTGGCCCTGGAGACCGCCGGCAGTGGCATTCGGGTCAACGCCACCGCACCGGGCGGCACCGAAGCGCCGCCACGGCGTATCCCGCGCAACAGCCAGCCCCAGAGCGACCAGGAGCGCGTCTGGTACCAACAGATTGTCGACCAGACCCTCGGCAGCAGCCCGATGAAACGCTACGGCAGCATCGACGAACAGGCCGGCGCGATTCTGTTTCTTGCCTCCGATGAGGCTTCCTACATCACCGGCGTCACGTTGCCGGTAGGAGGCGGCGACCTCGGCTGACCCACCGCTGTACCTGCAGACACTGACTCACAACAACAATAATGAGAGCACTGCCATGCGTACCCATGACGTCAATTCGATTATCGATAACGCCCGTTTCAACCGTTTCCACTGGCTGGTGGTCAGCCTGTGTGCCTTGCTGTTGATCTTTGACGGCTATGACTTGTTCATCTACGGCGTGGTCTTGCCGTCGATCATGAAGGAATGGGGCCTGACGCCCTTGCAGGCCGGTGCGCTGGGCAGTTATGCGCTGTTTGGCATGATGTTCGGGGCACTGGTCTTCGGCAGCCTTGCCGACAAGTTCGGTCGCCGCAAAGGCATCGCCATCTGCTTTGCCTTGTTCAGCGTCGCCACGGTGATCAACGGCTTTGCCAGCAACCCGACTGAATTCGGGATCTGCCGGTTTATTGCCGGGCTTGGCTGTGGCGGCCTGATGCCCAACGCGGCCGCACTGATTACCGAATACGCACCGAAGAAAATGCGCAGCATCCTGATGGCGGTGATGTTCGGCGGTTACTCGCTGGGCGGCATGCTTTCGGCCGGTGTGGGGATTTTCATGCTGCCGCGTTTTGGCTGGCCTTCCATGTTCTTCGCCGCAGCGATCCCGCTGCTGCTGATGCCGCTGATTGTGTATTGGCTGCCCGAATCCATCGGCTTTCTGATTCGCCAGGGCCGCAAGGAACAGGCGCGTGAGCTGCTCAAGCGCCTGTCGCCTGATACCCGGATCGACCCGGACGATGAGCTGCACGTCAGTGCCGGCAAGGGCAAGGGCGCCTCGGTGCTGGAGTTGTTCCGCCACGGCCTGGCCTTGAGGACGGCGGCGATCTGGGTCGCGTTTTTCTGCTGCCTGTTGATGGTCTATGCCCTGAGTTCCTGGCTGCCCAAGCTGATGGCGGGTGCCGGTTACAGCCTGGGGCCGAGCCTGTCGTTCCTGCTGGCGCTGAATTTTGGCGGCATCGCCGGGGCGCTTGTCGGTGGCTGGCTGTGTGACCGGCTTAACCTGGTGAAGGTGGTGATTGGCTTCTTTATCGCCGCGCTGGTCTCCATCAGCCTGCTGGGGATCAAGAGCCCGATGCCGGTCCTCTACCTGCTGATCTTTTTTGCAGGCGCCACCACCATCGGCACGCAAATCCTGTTGTACGCCGGCGCTGCGCAACTCTATGGCTTGAATATTCGAGCCACCGGCCTGGGCTGGGCTTCCGGCATCGGCCGCACCGGCGCCATCGTCGGCCCGCTGCTGGGCGGCGCGCTGATGGGGATTGAACTGCCGCTGCACCTGAACTTCATGGCCTTTGCCATCCCCGGGGCCATCGCCGTGCTGGCGATGACGGCGTATGCGCTGAATGAGCGTCGAGGCCGGCTTGGGGTGATCGCCGCCCCGGCGCAGTAACTGTCGATAACAATAACCAAGAGCAACGACATGAAGACACAACGTATCTGGCTGTCCCTGCTGGGCATGCCCCTTGCGGCGACGGCGGCCGAGGGTGGTTTTATCGAAGGTTCCACGGCCACCTTGCAGGCCCGTAATTACTACTTCAGCCGCGACTTCTCGGACATCGTCGGGGCCAACAAACAGTCGAAGGCCGAGGAGTGGGGCCAGGGTTTTATCCTGACCTACAAATCCGGCTACACCCCGGGGCCCGTCGGTTTTGGTTTGGATGCACTGGGCACCCTGGGCCTCAAGCTCGACAGCAGCCCGGACCGCACCAATACCGGCTTGCTCCCGGTCAAGGGCGATGGCAGCGCGCCGGACGATTACAGCCGTTTGGGGCTGACGTTCAAGGCCAGGTTCTCCAAGACAGAGTTGAAGGTCGGCGAACTGCAACCCAACCTGCCGGTGCTGGCGTTCAGCGATATCCGCCTGCTGCCGCCGAGCTATCAGGGCGTGAGTGTCAGCTCCGGTGAAATCGCCGGCCTTACGCTGCAGGCCGGGCACTTGACCACCACCAGCCTGCGCAACGAGGCCGGCGACGAGAAGATGATCGCCATGCTCGGCCACGTGCCGCAGCGCGGCGCTGAAAGTGATGCGTTCAACTACGTCGGCGGCGACTACGCCTTCAACACCAACCGCACCACGCTCAGCTACTGGCACGGCCAGTTGAAAGACATCTATCGCCAGGACTTTGTCGGCCTCAAGCACAGCCAGCCGATGGGCGACTGGGTACTCGGCGCCAACCTGGGTTACTACGATGCCCGGGAAGACGGCGACAAACTGCTCGGCAAGATCGACAACCAGGCGTTTTTCTCGCTGCTGTCGGCGAAGCACGGCGGCCATATCTTCTACGTCGGTTACCAGGCCATGTACGGCGACAGTGCGTTCCCACGGGTCTTCGCCAATATCTCGCCATTGGGCAATGAGGTGCCCACCTACGAGTTCGCCTACACCGACGAACGCTCCTGGCAAGCGCGCTATGACTACGACTTCGCTGCGCTGGGCATTCCCGGGCTGACCACCACCGTGCGCTATATCACCGGTAACAACGTGACCACCGGCGCCGGTTACGAGGGCAAGGACCGCGAGCGCGACCTGGATATCGGGTATGTGGTGCAAAGCGGCACCTTGAGTGGACTGGGTATTCGGGTGCGCAACGTCATGGCCCGCTCGAACTACCGCAGTGATATCGACGAGAACCGGCTGATCCTCAGTTACACCTGGAAGCTGCTTTAAACGCTGCCCTGGCAAGTACCCATGACCTGGTAGTTGACGGTGTGGCGCACGCCCTGGCTGTCGAGATAAACCATCGTCGCCGGTTCCACCTGGCAACTGCCGGGCACGGGTGTGATTGAAACGATGCGCTGGATGTCCGGCGCTTCATTGCTGCCGGCCGCCATGGCGCCGGTGGCGGTGAACAGCATGATCAGACTGAGCCATTTGATATTCATGATGAGTCCCTCTGTGAGTAGGGTTCATTTTAGTGATTGCCCCGCCGGGATAAAGACAGGAACAGGTGAATGACTCGTACGGATCAGGTAGCAATCGAGGGGCAGCGCTGATGGACCTGCTCAATGGCATGCAGGTGTTTGCCCGGGTTGTCGACACGGGCAGCTTTGCGGCGGCGGCGCAGGCGCTGGGCATGTCCGGGGCGCACGTGTCGCGGTTGATCGCCGAGCTGGAAAAACACCTAGAGACCCGCCTGTTGCAGCGCACCACCCGGCGCCTGAGCCTTACAGACTCGGGCGAGCGGTTCCTGTTGCGCTGCCGCGACATTCTTGAGGACGTGAGAGAAGCCACGGCAGAAGCCAGTGGCGCCCACCTCAACCCGCGCGGGCGGTTGCGGGTGCATTGCATGAGCGGCTTGGGGGTGCTGATCACGCCGTTGATTGCCCGCTACAGCGAGCACTGCCCGGACGTTTGCATGGAATTGACCCTGTCACAGCACAACCCGGACCCGCTGGAAGAGGGCCACGACGTGGTGATTTCCATCGCCCATTCATTGCCGGATTCGGCGCTGGTCAGCCAAACGGTGGGGCAGTTGTTCAGCGTGCCCTGTGCGGCGCCGGGCTACTTGGCCAGGTACGGCGTGCCCGAGCATCCGCAGCAGTTGATGCAACATCGACGCTTGCATCTTCAGGATTTCCAGGAAGATGCGTGGCTGTTCAAGGGCGAGGAGGGCGAGATTGCGATTGCGCCGGGTGACACCTTCAGGACCAATGTCGCGGATGCGATGGTCAAGGCCACGCAAGAGGGCATGGGCATCAGCCTGTTGCCGTTTTTCAGCGCAGCCCCGGCGTTGCGCGACGGCTCGCTGGTGCGGCTGTTGCCCGCTTATCGGCTAAGGGAACGGAGCATTTTTGCGGTGTACCCGTCGAGGCGCTTTCTGGATGCCAAGGTGCGGACGTGGGTGGCGTTCTTGCAGGCGCATCTGCCGGTGTTGCTGGCTGAACAGGTGGGGGGCTAGCGCGTTGCGGTACCGCGGATGTAGCGCGCCGGCGACGAGCCAAGGGTCTTGCGAAACATGCTGATGAACGAACTGACCGACTCGTACCCCAGCGCCTCGGCGGTTCGTTGCACCGACTCGCCCTCGGCCAGGCTCTGCAAGGCCACGATGATTTGCCATTGTTTGCGCCACTGGCCAAATGTCAGCCCTGTTTCGTTCTTGACCAGGCGCGCCAGGGATCGCTCGCTCATGGCGACCTGACGTGCCCATTGGGCCATGGTGCAACGATTGGCCGGGTCCTGGGCCAGGCCGCGCGCGATAAACCGCAACTGCGTGGTGGCGGGAAGTGGCAGGTACAACTGCTCCGAGGGGGCCAGCTCCAATTGTTCCAGGAGCACGCTCGCCACGCGGGCATTGGCACTCGCCGGCGGATAATCCTGGGCCTGGGCGCTCAGGTGCAGGATCAGCTCGAGGACCAGCGGGGATAGCACCAGCGTGCAGCATTTCTCCGGTAACGCGGCGGCGCCCGGCTCGACAAACAGAAAGCCGATCCTGCCGTTGGCGGTCACCCGGTTGCTGTGGGCAACACCGCCGGGAATCCATACGCCGAAGCCCGACGGCACCATCCACACGCCATCCTCTACGGTGCACACGATGCCGCCGTGGTACGCCACCACCAACTGGCCTTTGCGGTGGCTGTGCACGGGGAATTCGGTGTCGTTGCGCTGGCTGCCGAGCATCAGCGCGACGGCGGGCTGGGCGAAACTGTCCAGTTCGAATTGATCAATTCCTTGAAGCTTCATCTCGCCCACGCCCTGTCGCCTCGATTGTCCGAATTTGATTATATGCTGGCAGCATACTCAATATCGGCAGGACCTTGCAGTCCCTACCATCGTCACCAAGGCCATCAAGGTGATTGCCGACTGCGAGATTCAACCGATGCTCAGCGAAATTACGATTGCCCACCTCTACCTGCCTCCGTTCCTGCTCTACGTGGGGGTTGCCGCCCTGGTGTACGGGCTGCTGGAGCGGACCCTGCAACGCTGGCTGGATTGGACCTGGCACCCGAGCCTGGCGCGCTTCTTTGTGTCGCTGATCGTGCTCTCGACCCTTGTCCTGAAGTGCTGAGGGCGCCGCAATGACCCTCAAACACATCCTCAAGACCCTCGTCACCCTGGTGCTTGGGCTCACGGCGTTGCTGTTCTGCACGCAGTTGTGGCGCGCCTATGAATTGGCACCCTGGACGCGGGACGGGCGTGTCAGCGCGCAAGTCATCCGGATTGCCCCCGAGGTGTCCGGCCAGGTGGAACAACTGCAGGTGGGCGACAACCAGTGGGTGGCCAAGGGCGCCTTGCTGTACCAGATCGACCGCAGCAGCTACCTGCTGGCCCAGCAACAGCGCATGGCCGAGCTTGCCGAAGCGCGCAGTGTGTTCGAGCAGCGCAGCGCACAGCTCAAACGCCGCAATCAGCTCGGCGATGCCATCGCGCGGGAGGAAACCGACAATGCGGCCCGGGACTTCGCCGTAGCCAGGGCGCGCCTGGAGGCTGCGCAGAGCCAATTGGCCCATGCACGGCTTGACCTGGACCGCACCACCATTCGTTCGCCGGTCGACGGTTATGTGACCCAATTGCGCCTGCAGCCGGGTGACTACGCGGCGGCGGGCGAGACCAATATCTTCGTGGTCGATAGCCATAGCTTCTGGGTCACCGGTTACTTCGAGGAGACCAAGCTGGCCGGTATCCGGGTGGGTGCCAGGGCGTCAATCAAACTCATGGGGTTTGCACCGCTGCTCGAAGGGCATGTGGCGAGCATGGGCCGGGGCATTGCTGACGGCAACGAGTTGCGCAGTAACAGCGGCTTGCCCCAAGTGGCGCCGACGTTCAGCTGGATACGCCTGGCCCAGCGCGTGCCGGTGCGGATTGAACTGGACACCGTGCCGCAGGACGTAGAGCTGGCAGCGGGGATGACCGCCAGCGTCGAGGTCGCGGAGGCAGGGACCGCACCGCGCTGGAGGCTTGTGCAATGGCTCCAGGCATTCATGTGAGGGTCCGGGCGCTGCGCATGCTTGGGGCATGGGAACCGGCTACATCGGGCTACGTGGTACGCAGTCTGATGGCGGCCTCATTGGCCCTGTGGCTGGGGTTCCAATTGCACCTGGACTCGCCGTTCTCGGCGGCTTCAACGGTGTTGCTGCTGATCCACCCGCTACAGGGCGCGGTGGTCGGCAAGGGGTTCAATCGGGTGCTGGGCACCCTGGTGGGATTGGCTGTCGCGCTGGTGCTGATCAGCCTGTTCGCCCAGAAAATGCTGCTGTTTATCCTCGGGATCGGGGTGTGGCTCGGCCTTTGTGTCGGTGCCATGACCGTGCTTCGGCACTACCAGGCCACGGCGGCAGTGGTTGCCGGCTACACCGTTTGTCTTGCCCTGGGGCCGGCCATTGTCGCGCCGCAGCAAGGTTTCGAGCATATCGTCGGGCGGGGCACCGCCGTGGTACTCGGGGTGTTGAGCCTGAGCCTGGTGGCCACGCTGTTCAGCCGCAAGACCGTGGAGCGCAAACTGCAAACGGCGCTTCAGGACGTCTCATCCCGCACCCTGGGTGTGCTGGCCACGCGGGTTAACGCAGACGCGACGAGTGCGCCGGGCCCGCTCATCCTTGATATCAGCAAGGTAGACGAACTGCTCGGGATGGGTCGAGGTGAGTCATTCCTGATCCGCACCAGGCGGGTGACCCTGCAGGCCGGGCTTGCGTACTTACATGCCGTGGTGCTGGACGAGTGTGTGCTGCCTTCGCAGGCTCGAATCGGCGCGGACCTGCAACAACTGGCGCAAGCCATGCCCGGGTTTGCCGTGGCGGCCGACCGCGTCCGGGCGCTGCAATCCAGCCTTGAAAGCAGTACGGGCCAACAACGCCTGAATGAACAACTGACCGACCTGGCCAGCGCCTTGTCGAGTTTTGCCTGCCTTGAGCGCGCGCCTCAACCGCCGGCCCGCGCCGTGGGCTTCCACCGGCATTACGGCGCCGCAGTGCGTAACGGTGTGCGGGCCTTGCTGGCCACGCTGGCGACTGGGGCTGTCTGGTACCTCACCGGCTGGGACCAGGGGCCAACCTTGCTGGCCGTACTGGGTCCGTTCTGCACCTTGCTGGCCATCAGCCCGGCGCCCGAGCAAGGCATCGCAAGCTTTGCCAGGGGAATCTTCTACGGAATACTGGCAGCGGCGGGGTGCAAGTTCCTGCTGTTGCCCCATGTCAGCGGGTTCGGGTTGCTCGCGGTGGTGCTGATTGCGTTCTGGTCGGTCGGGATTCATGCCACCACCCGGCCGCGCCATGCCCTGCAAGGCATCGCCTACCTGATTACCTTTAACACCCTCGTCGGCACCGGCGGGACCGCCCAATACGACTTCACCGACTTCGCCAATCAGGCATTCGCCTGGATGGTGACGATCGCTATCTGCCTGCTGGCCTTCCAGCTCATACCGGGGAAAACCGCCAGCCACGCTCACGTCCTGAGGAAGGCCCTGCACAAGGACACGCGCCGGTTACTTCGCCATGGGCACCGCATGGACCTGCTCAAGTGGCAGGCAACGCAACAGCACCGGATGGTTGCCTTGCAGGCGCTGTCGGGCGCCGATGAGGCCGGCTCGGTGTCGCTTCAATTGGGCCGGCAGTTGAGGTTGCTGCACCGCAAGACACGCGACCTGGAACCCGACTCATCCATCGCCCAGTGCGTGCAAACCGGCAACCGGCGCATTTCCAGGCATGCCTCCCATTCAGCGATCAGCGCGGCCCAGGCCCGGCGAACATCGAAGTCGTTGACCCGGTTGGGCGCCCACGACCTGGCGGCTTGCTACCAGGATCTAGCGGGGTTGCTCGACCACTACACACAGGTTTCAGCCAACACAACGAAGGTGAGATGAAATGAAGCAACTCCTAGTCTGGACGCTGTTCGGGATGATCGTGTCTGCACCAGTCGCGGTGCAGGCATCGGACGGGGCTGAGGCGCTGGCGCGCTGGCAGCAGCAATTCAGGCAAGAGCAAAAAAAGCGCACTGAGCGTCGGGCGAGCGAGCAGCATCCGGCACCTGGGGAAGCTGATAGGAATAGGCAACGCTCATAGATTTACCGGCATAGGTCGACAGTGATTAGCTGACTACCATGGGTGCACGTCAACCGAGAGGCATCTCCCATGAGTATTCACAAAACCCTGTTCATCACCGGCATCAGCAGCGGCTTCGGCAAGGCGCTGGCGGCAGAGGCGTTGGCTGCCGGTCACCGTGTCATCGGTACCGTGCGTAACAAGGAAGCGCTGCAAGCCTTTGAGGCGTTGTCCGCGGAGCGTGCTCACGGGGTAATCCTCGATGTCACGGACTTTGAGCGCATCGACAGCGTCGTTGCCGAGGTCGAGACCCGCTTCGGGCCGGTGGATGTTCTGGTGAACAACGCAGGTTACGGGCACGAGGGCATTTTCGAAGAGTCGCCGCTGGAAGACATGCGTCGTCAATTCGACGTCAACGTGTTCGGCGCCGTGGCCGTGACCAAGGCCTTCGTGCCGTACTTGCGCCAGCGCCGCAGCGGCCACATCATCAACATCACGTCCATGGGCGGCACGATTACCATGCCGGGCATTGCCTACTACTGCGGCAGCAAGTTCGCCCTGGAAGGCATTTCCGACACCCTGAGCAAGGAACTCAAGCCATTCAATATTTTTGTCACCGCGGTGGCGCCGGGCTCGTTTCGTACCGATTGGGCCGGCCGCTCGATGCAGCGTACGCCCCGCAGTATTGCCGACTACGACGCCAGCTTTGATCCGGTGCGCCAGGCGCGGGAGGAGAAAAGCGGCCACCAACTGGGTGACCCGCAAAAAGCCGCACAGGCGATGTTGACGCTGATTGCCAGCGACAACCCACCGGCGCATCTGCTGCTGGGCAGTGATGCGCTGGGTTATGTGCGGGAAAAACTCGCGCAGTCCCTGCGGGATATCGATCAGTGGGAGGCAGTCACGCGGTCTACGGATGGTTGAGCGGTGGATCAGCGGCTGTCCGGGTTTACTGATCGAGGTTCGGCGAGAACAACGCCACGGAACTACGATCAGGCGGGAGCCCGTTTTGATAACTGCGCTCGGCGCTCCATATGCTCATTCGCGACTCTTACCGCCTCGTCAGTTCGCCCCCACAGCCCCGTTATCTGTGCGACGATCTCTGGCCGCGCGGTACGCGGGTTGCCCGAGCTCATTGTCGGCTGCGGGTCGTACTCGAGCACGAGTTGCGTAAACTCAGCCGCGTCCCGACCTTTGAGCTCGGCGATGACCTTCAGCGCAAAGTCGATACCTGCCGTTACACCGCCACCTGTGATTCGGTTCCTGTCGACGCATACCCGTTCGTAGCTCGGTTCGATACCCAGTGCGATGAGGGGGGCGTAGAAAGGCCAATAGGTCGCTGCACGGTAGCCCTCCAGTAGTCCCGCCATAGCAAGAAGTACAGAGCCTGTGCATACGGCGGTTACATAGGTGGCCGTCTTTCCTGCGCGAGCAATAAAATCGAGCAGCTCCTGGTCCTTCATGATTTCAGGCGTTCCTCCACCACCTGCGACAAACAGCACGTCCAGGTTATCTGGAACGTCATCAATCGTGATCGTGGGGTTCAGGGTGACGCCCATATCCGTGGGAACGGGCTCCAGCGTCTTCCAGATGATGTGGGTCTTGGCATGAAGGCCGAACGCCGTCTGTGGGCCAGCCAAGTCCTGCAGAGTGAAACCAGGAAAAATCACCATGCCAATCTGCAGTTGGCGGTCTTCAATCGCATTGCTCATCTCATCAGGCATTACCGTCTCCTCTCTTCGTAATTGACGAAAGAGTATTCCTGCTGGACGCTACAGGTGAGTGGCTTAAACGACATCAAGCGATCGTTTACTGCCAATTATTTTAAGTGTGAGAGCAGAGGCCAACGTCGTGCATAAAATTGCGGTTCTGGTATTGAATGACGTGGTGCCGTTGGACTTTGGTATCGCCTATCAGGTTTTCGCTTTGGCTTCCCAGGTCGATGGCCGCAACGCATACGAGGTTGAGGTGTGCGCACCCGAGCGGACAATTCGGTCCGCAAGCTTTGATATGCAGGTGCGGTACGGCCTCGACCGTCTTGAGCTAGCCCACACTATCGTCGTTCCAGGGTGTGAAGACCCGTTTGGAGAGGTTCCAGAGGCAGTAAGCATCGCCCTTCGCGAGGCATATGTTCGTGGTGCAAGATTGGTATCAATCTGCACGGGGGCTTTTATCCTTGCCGCGAGCGGTCTTCTTGATGGAAAACGCGCTACCACCCATTGGCGTTTCGCCGAGGACTTGGCCAGGCTTCACCCAGAGATACAAGTAGAACCTAATGTTCTGTTCGTCGATGAAGGAAGCATCGTGACTTCGGCCGGCGCGTCAGCAGGACTGGATATGTGTTTGCATCTCGTGCGACGCGATTATGGTCAGTCTGTTGCGGCAAACACTGCCCGTCTAGCGGTCGCGCCACTCTACCGTGACGGTGGTCAGGCGCAGTTCATTCGTCAGGAGCTTCCAGGCTCCTCAACGAGCTTAATGCCCTTGATCGAATGGATACGGGACAATCTGAACAGTTCACACACGGTCGACAATCTTGCGGCGCGTGCCAACATGAGCTCTCGCACCTTCGCTCGGCGATTTCAACAACAGACCGGGACTACACCTCTACAGTGGCTTCTCACCGCTCGTATTGATCGAGCGCGTGCATTGCTTGAGGAGAGCGAGACATCGATTGATCAAACGGCATTTCTTTCCGGATTCGGGTCTGCGGTGACCTTCCGTTCACGGTTTCGGAGAGTCGTTGGCCTCACGCCCACGGAGTACCGGCGTCGTTTCAACTCGGCAAGCTAACGTTGTCATCGCAGAACCATGCCGGCGCTGTTTCCGGCAAACGAAGATGACGCCGCCGTCGCGGGGGATTCCATTACAGGCTATCCGGATCGCCAAAAAACATCTGAATCCGCGACCTCAACCAACGTTCCCCCGGATCATTGTCCTGGGAACCGCGCCACGCCATGTGCAATTCAAACGTGCGCACCGGCAATGGCGGCTCCTCAGCCCGCAAGCCACCCGCTGAAGTCAACGCTTCAGCGGCATAGTCCGGCACGGTCGCGACAATATCGGTCCCCGCCAGCAATGTCCCCAGCCCATTGAACTGCGGCACCGCGAGCACCACGTGGCGCTTGCGGCCGAGTTTTTCCAGTTCTTCATCCAGAAACCCGCTCAAGTCCCCGGCGAATGACACCAGGGCGTGGGGGCGGGCGCAGAAGTCGTCCAGGCTCATGGAGCCCGGCATGCTGTCGGCCCGCAGCAGCATCGGTTTGCTGCGGCGCAGGACCTTGCGCTTGGCGTTGGCCGGTAAATCGGTGGTGTAGCTCACCCCGATGGAGATTTCCCCGGAGGCCAGCAGGCCGGGCATCAAGATGTAGTTGACCCGACGCACCACCAGCACGATGCCAGGAGCTTCGGCCCGCAGGCGTTTGAGCAGTAGGGGCAGCAGGGCGAATTCGACGTCGTCGGACAGGCCGATGCGGAATACGGCGGTGCTGGTGGCCGGGTCGAATTCGGACGCGCGGCTGACGGCCGTGGAAATCGAGTCCAGGGCCGGGGAGAGCAGGGCGAAGATTTCCACCGCACGGGCTGACGGCTCCATGCTGCGCCCGGTACGCACGAACAGCGGGTCGTCGAACAGGCCGCGCAGGCGCGACAACGCCGCGCTGATGGCCGGCTGGCCAAGGAACAATTTCTCGGCAGCGCGGGTCACACTGCGCTCATGCATCAAGGTTTCGAATACGATTAACAGGTTGAGGTCGACACGACGCAGGTCGTTACGGTTCATCTTGTGTCCCAGGCGGCGTCAGTAAACTTGACGGGAGCGGTCATATAAGAACAATGACCGGCATGAATCTTACGGGGAAAGGCTGGTACTCTGCACCGGCTAATTCAGTTTTCCTACATGGCTTGGTACGTTTTCCGTACGTGCGGAATCAATGACAGGCATGTCGACTATTAACGGCGACCGGTGGTCTTGCTCCGAAAGCCCAGATAGAGTTCATGGCAATAGAGGTTACTTTGACGAGGTTTGCGATGTCCCGCACGATCCGTTTTCACAAGTTTGGTCCGGCCGAGGTGCTCAAATGCGAAGAGCATGCAGCCGCTAAGCCCGCACCGGGCGAAGTGCAGGTGCGCGTCGAGGCGATTGGCATCAGTTGGTACGACATCCTGTGGCGCCAGAACCTGGCGTCGTCCCATGCCCGCCTGCCATCAGGCCTGGGCCATGAAATGGCCGGTGTGGTCGTGGCGGTTGGCGAGGGTGTCGACGACCTGGCAGTGGGTGACAAGGTCGCCAGCTTCCCGGCCGAAAGCCCCAATGATTACCCGGTGTATGGCGAACAGATCGTCCTGCCCCGTTCGGCCCTGACCCGTTACCCGGATGTCTTGAGCCCGATTGAAGCCAGCGTGCACTACACGCCGCTGCTGATTGCCTATTTTGCGTACATGGACCTGGCGCGGGTCAAACCCGGGCAATTCGCCCTGGTGACAGACGCCAGCCACTGTGCCGGCCCGTCGTTCGTGCAACTGGGCAAAGCCCTGGGTGTACGGGTGATTGCCGCGACCAAGACCAGCGACGAGCGTGAGTACCTGCTGTCCCTCGGGGCAGAGAAGGTCATCGTCACCGAAGAACAGGACCTGTTGATGCAAGTCAACAAGTTCACCGATAACCGCGGCGTTGACGTGGTGTTCGATGGCTTGGGTGGCCCGCAGATGTCGCTGCTGGGCGACGTATTGGCGCCCCGTGGCAGCCTGGTGCTGTATGGCCTGCAAGGTGGCAACCAGACGCCATTCCCGGCCTGTGCGGCGTTCCAGAAGAACATTCAGTTCTTTGTGCACTGTATCGGCAACTTCACTGGCAAACCGGAACTGGGCATCATCCAGGACCAGGTGGCCTTGCAGCGCGCCCTGCGTGATATCAACCAACTGACGGCCGACAAGGTGCTGGTACCGCTGAAAACCACGGTATTTCCCTTCAGCCAATTCGTCGAAGCGCACCGCTATATGGATGAATGTCCATGCCGCGAGCGTGTTGCCTTGCAGGTAGAAGCTGTTTGATCTGTGGGAATATTCTCAAGGGAGTATTCCTGCCCCTGGGCGCATGGGGCAAATGCGCCATTTGACAGGATTTAACCTGCTCGCCGTTTAAACCGGGACTTAAGCGTTTCAGCCCGGTAAATCAGCTGCCTCCCCCTGACGCCGCCCTGAATCCCAGCGCGGCGTTGTCGTGTCTGGACGCTCCAGACCCACTGCATGCGCCCATCTGAACTGGTTTTAGCTCGGCTTCTGTATCTGTTAATCATTATTCAAGCGCTGATAATTGCCCGGTCACTTTCATCTCAAGGATTGAGCAATGATTGAATATCTGAAATCACCCTGTGCATCCGTTAAACCCAATAACGTTCCGTGTGCCTGTTCCGGCGGAAAGCCATTATTAAAGTTGCTTGTGTCGGATGCTTCTTTAGTTTTCAAGTTAAAACAGCGTAGGAAGTTGTAAGAGCGTTCCTAGGGCTGCCCGGTTGAGCTGCGCGCCGCGATGCCAGGCGTTTCCGGGGGCTGGAAGCCCCTCGAAGTGCCCTCGGCGGGTATGGCCCGGTGCTAATCTTCATTGAATGTCACATGTTGCAATAGACAACGCCCCCTACAGAAACAACAGGTCCGGCAAGTGCCGTTAACGGTTGCCCGAAACTGATATTTCAACTCAGGTAGTAGAACTATGAGCGCTATTCACGAGCAAGCCATGAACTATGTCTATCAACAAGTATTGCAACGCCTGGTAGGGCATTTTTCTCGAACAGAACGCACCTCGCTTCAGTTGTTGATTCAACGCATCGTCGTGGCAGCAGGTGGCATGGAGCGGATCGGTGAGTACAAGGTATTGGTCGCCCACGGCACAGGCGCCGGCAGCAGCTATGCACTGGCGTTGCTGCGTGCGGCACAGTTGACCCTTGCGGGCCGCACGCCGCGCACCTTTCAATTGCGCGTCGCCACCTTGCGCCATGCCGGCATGACGCAAACCGCGCTGGACACCCTGCATCGCGGCTACAGCGCGCTGTTTCTGCATGACGATCCGCGTGTCGAACTGCTGATGGTGGAGAATCAGGAGGTGTTGCCGTTCAACCATCTGCGGCCGGCCTCCGGCGCAGCGCGCGATACCAGCCGGCGCAACCTGTTGATGGTGGGCCACCTGACCTCTGGGGATCTTCGCCAGACGCTGTGCAATGACGGCTACCTGGCCCTTGGCGACTTTTACCAGCGCGTGAGCACTTGGAATGGCGGCGTGCATGCACTGGTCAGCGGTGATTCCTCACGCAAGCAGCGTGCGTACCTGGCGTGGCTGAAGAAGGCTGCACTGTCGGCCGGCGTAGCGGTCCCCGCGCGGGAACCCCTGGTGCTCAGCGGGTTGTTCGCGCGCATGGACGAGTGGAGCAACGGCTATTACTGCGACCTGTACGGCGAGCATTACGATGTCGCCGATATGTCCGAGAAGGACGACCACCGCCACATCGCCTATATCGGCATTGCTGACCTGATGGAAGCGGTCGAATACTCGTCCGGGCCTTTGGTGCGGCAGTTTCTGGCCTACCAGCCGGACGAGTTCGGCTTTCATTACAGTCATCCGACCTACGTGAATCCGTTGCTGATGGCCCACCTGTGCGGCCTGCAAGCCGAGTGCCTGCGGGAACTGGACTATGCGGAGGGCGCAGCGGGCTTTGTGCAGCAGGCCACGCCGTTCATGCGGCGCAAGCAGATGCCCGAACAGCTGATTGCCCAGGCGGCGACCCAGGAAGGGCGCGCCTTGGCGGCCGACTACGTTCAGGAGCTGTTTGGCCTGGACGAAAATCAACTGAACTGCCTGATGTTTTCGCCGTTTATCCGTCACGGCGAACGCCTCGACAGCTTTTTGCGCCAATGCCACCCCGGCATGCTGGTGGCACTCCCTGAGCTGCATAAGGCACTGCAAGGCAAGCCGGTGGCCGAGATGCTGGGGCAATGGGCTACCGACATCAGCGGGTTACCCATTGATTTGCTGCAACACCTTTATCGCAAGCGGTCTGCCACTGAAGTGGCGTGCATGGCCACGGCGCCGCAACAAGACGCGCCCGCCGTTGCAACCAGCCAACTGTCCGGGCGTTAAGCGGGTGACGGTGGGTGAACGGCGATGAGCTTCAAGGATGACAGGCAAACCGACTTCGCCTACCAGGCGGTGTATCGCTACATGATCAACCTCATCAGCGAGGTCGGCACCGATGCCCGGGTGAAGTTGCCGTCGTTGCGACAACTGTCGGAACGCCTGAACGTGTCGATCTCGACCATTCAATACGCGTATTCACTGCTGGAGAAGGAAGGCCGGGTCTATTCAGTGGCCAAGTCGGGCTATTACGCCTGGCCGGTGCTGAATAAACCGCCCGGCAGCAACGGTGGTGACCTGCTGGAAAGGCTTTATGCGAACGCGCGGCGCCCAGGCATGCTGGTCCTCAGCGCCGACGAGCCGGCGCTTGGGGTGTCTCTGGACGGGGCGCTGTTGCTGCTGGAACGCGAACTGTTGCGTCATTACCCACGCCATTTGCAGCCATGGTCGCAGCCGTGCGGCGTCTGGGAACTGCGTGCGGCCCTGGCGGCGCGCTACACCTCGTCGCCCACCCGTTGTTGGCAGGCGGACGAGGTGTACATCGGCGCCGACCTGCGCGGGGTGCTGGAAATCCTGATCGAGGTGCTGGGGCTCAAGGGCGCCGCCGTTATCGTGGAATCACCCTGTGACTGGCTGATTCTGCGGTTGTTGCAGGGGGCGGGCGTGAGGATCATCGAATTGCCGGTTACGGCGGACGACGGCCTGGACCTGACGCTGCTGGAGCAGTTGCTCAACAATGAGCCGGTGCAACTGGCGCTGCTGTCATCAGGCGTCAGCCTGCCGTCGGGCGTGCTCTTGTCCAACCATGACCGCATGCAGTTGGTACGGCTGCTGGACCGGCACGGGTGCTGGTTGTTAGAAAATGACAGCCATGGCGACCTTGGCTTCGAACAGCCGATCACTGCGCTGCGGGACCTGGCCAACCCCGAGCGACTGATGGTGTTTTCCACCTTCGAGAAGGTGCTCGGCCCGGAAGCGCCCTTTGGATACTTGCTGTCGCGCCACCTCGGCAACGAGTTGCAGCGCCAATTCCTGCTGCGCGCGTTCCGGTTGTCGTCCATCCGCCAGCGAGCCATTGCCCGGCTCTATCAGAGCGGGCGGATCGACCAGCATCTGCGGGAGTTGCGACCCCAGCTCAAGGAGCAGGCCTGGCGAATGAGTCAGCGCCTGGACGAGCACCTGAGGGATCACGTGACTTACCAAATGCCGGCGGCGGGCGCGACCTTTTGGCTGCGCTCCCGGGCGGCGGTGGACATGCGCCAGGTGTTTCAACGGCTGCTCGGCCAGCAGGTGGTGATAGCGCCAGGCGAGCTGTTCAGCATCAGTGGCCTGCATCGCCAGCACCTGCGGCTCAGTCACACGTTCGACGGGGCGTACAACCTGGGGAACGCCCTGAGCGACCTGGCCCTGGCATTGACCCAGGCGCAGACCGAATGAGAATGAAATATCGCTGATTGTTGTAGGATTTATAACGTCGCGGAGCAGTCCAACTCCCAGTAAACTGCACTCTATTTCCGAATCCTTCTCTTTCAGAGGTTTATGCATGACTCTCAGTCCTTTTGCGGGCAAGCCGGCACCAGCTCAACTGCTGGTAGACATCCCGCGACTGGTAACGGCCTATTACACCGGCCAGCCTGATGCAGCGATCTCCACCCAGCGCGTCGCCTTTGGTACCTCCGGGCACCGGGGCAGCTCGTTCGACCTGAGCTTCAACGAATGGCACGTGCTTGCCATCAGCCAGGCCATCTGCCTGTACCGTGAGGCCCAAGGCATCAACGGCCCGTTGTTCGTTGGCCTGGACACCCATGCGCTGTCCACCCCGGCGGGCGCCAGCGCCCTGGAAGTGTTGGCGGCAAACGGCGTGCACGTGATGCTTGCCGAAGGCGATGAGTACACCCCGACACCGGCGATTTCCCACGCCATTATTTGCTACAACCGTGGCCGTACCAGCGGCCTGGCCGACGGCGTCGTGATCACGCCTTCCCATAACCCGCCACAAAGCGGCGGCTACAAGTACAACCCGCCTAACGGTGGCCCGGCCGATACTCACATCACCAAATGGATCGAAGCCAAGGCCAACGAACTGCTGGCCAATAAACTGGCCGGGGTCAAACGCATCACTCACGCCCAGGCGCTGAAGGCTGACACCACCCATCGCCACGACTACCTCAACACCTACGTGGCCGACCTGGTCAACGTCATCGACTTTGATGCGATCCGCAACGCCGGCCTGCGCCTGGGCGTGGATCCACTGGGTGGAGCAGGGGTGCGCTACTGGTCGGCCATCGCCGAGCATCACCGCCTGAACCTGGACGTGGTGAACACCGAAGTCGATTCGACCTTCCGCTTCATGAGCGTCGACTGGGATGGCCAGATCCGCATGGACCCGTCCTCCAGCTACGCCATGCAAGGCCTGATCGGCCTCAAGGACCGTTACGACGTGGCCTTCGCCTGCGACCCGGACCACGACCGCCACGGCATCGTGACGCCAACCGGCGGCTTGCTGGCCCCGAACAACTACCTTGCGGTGTCCATCGACTATCTGTTCCAGAACCGTCCTGAGTGGCGCGCGGATGCCGCCGTGGGCAAGACCGTGGTCAGCAGCGGCTTGATCGATCGCGTGGCCAAACGCATCGGCCGCCGCCTGTACGAAGTGCCAGTGGGCTTCAAGTGGTTTGCCGACGGCCTGTTCGACGGCTCCCTCGGTTTTGGCGGCGAAGAAAGCGCCGGCGCCTCGTTCCTGCGCAAGGACGGCAGCGTCTGGAGCACCGACAAGGACGGTTTGATCCCGGCACTGCTGGCCGCAGAAATGACTTCACGCAAAGGCCAGGACCCGAGCCAGATCTACCGCGGCTTGACTGACGCGCTGGGCGAGCCGTTCGCCATCCGGGTGGACGCCAAGGCGACACCGGCGCAGAAAGCCTTGCTGGGCAAGTTGTCGCCGGACCAGGTGACGTCCAAGCAACTGGCGGGGGAAAGCATCCAGCAGATTCTCAGCCACGCGCCGGGTAACGACCAGGCGATTGGCGGGCTGAAAGTCATGACCGAAAACGGCTGGTTCGCCGCGCGGCCATCGGGCACCGAGGACATCTACAAGATCTACGCCGAGAGCTTTATCGGTGAAGATCACCTCAAGCAACTGGTGGAAGAGGCGCAGGTGTTGGTGGACGGGGCGATCTCGTCTAACTGACACCCCAATTGCACCTGTGACTGATTAACCTGTGGCGAGGGAGCTTGCTGTGGCGAGGGAGCTTGCTCCCGCTGGAGCGCGTAGCGCTCCAAGGATTTCGGGGCCGCTTCGCCCCCAGCGGGAGCAAGCTCCCTCGCCACACAAGCTCCCTCAGCACATTTAAATTCAGTCAAGCCAGGTCGACCAACACGATCTCGCTGTCCTCAACGGCAGTCACCCGCAACATCTGCTCATCCTCAATCGCCACACCGTCTCGAGCGTGTGCACGCAAGCCATTGACTTCAATCACCCCGGTCGCCGGCACCAGGTACGCCCGACGCCCGTTGTCCAGACGATACTCGGCACTTTCACCGGCTTTCAAGTTGGCCGCCACCAGGCGGGCATCGGCACGAATGCGCAGGCTTTCGCTGTCTCCGGCCTTGCCGCTGGCCAGGGTCACAAACCCTTCGCGATCACCTTTCGGAAACGGCTTGGCGCCCCACGACGGCGGTAAACCTGCCTCGTTGGGAATAATCCAGATCTGGAAAATCTTCGTCGGCGTGGCTTCCAGGTTGTATTCGCTGTGGGCGATCCCGGTGCCTGCGCTCATCACCTGCACGTCGCCAGCCTCGGTACGGCCCTTGTTACCCAGGTTGTCGGCATGGCTGATGGCGCCTTCCCGCACGTAGGTGATGATTTCCATGTCGCGGTGCGGGTGCTGCGGGAAGCCGGTGCCCGGTGCAATGAGGTCATCGTTCCATACCCGCAGGTTGCCCCAGTGCATACGCTTGGGGTCGTGGTATTCGGCAAAGGAAAAGTGGTGGTGAGCGTCCAGCCAGCCGTGATTGGCGCCGCCCAGAGTGTTGAAAGGTCGAAGTTCAAGCATGATCGTCTCCTGTGGATGGGGCCATGATCCATCAGCGCCAGATCGATAAAAAGCGTAAAAAATGCAGGATTCCTATCGAATGCTTCGATGCCGATGCTCAGGGCTTGTCTTCACTTCATCGCCTAACTGCCTGAGCGCAAAGTAATTGGCTGGAACTGAGGGGCATTTGCGGCGAACATAGGGCTCTTGTCCGAGTTAAAGCATCGCAGGAGTCCGCGTGCCGCAACACACCCCCGATCTGCCTCCCGAACTGCGGCCACTGGCCGAAATGCCCCTGTTGAAACGGCTTGCCGCCCGATTATTCGGACACGGCCTGACGCGGCTGCGCGCCCAGCACCGTTTTTCATGGCTGCATGGCCAGGCCGATGGCTTTCGCAGCGGCCACACGGCTGGTGTGGAGTACGGTTACCAGGAAGGCAAGGCGGATGGCATTGAAGAGGGCCGCCAGGTCCTGCTGATTCGCGACTTCCGCCCGGATGAACACACCGCGCCGGGCGTCGACGACGACTTGTTCGACGACTGGCGCCTGCCGCTGACCGCCGAGCTGAAAAAACGCATCAAGGCCGATGTGGCGCGCCTGTTGCCGGCGCATGCGCAGCCAAGCGCGGCCCAATGGAAGATGATTTTCAGCGATACGCCGTCCACTTCGGTGATTGCCGGTGCTGGCGCCGGCAAATCCACCTCGCTGGTGCTGCGTATCCTGCTGCTGACCCATTACCTGGGCTTTGAACTCAGCTCGATGACGGTGGTGACCTTCACCCGCGAGTCGCGCAAAGACTTCATCAACAAGCTCATGGACATTCTCGCCTTGTGGGGCCAACCCCTTGGCATTAAAGAAGCACAAGCGGTGGTGCGCACCTTTCACTCACGCATTCTGCCGATGGTGCGCAGCCTGCCGGGCCTTGAGCGCCTGCAAGCCTTTGAGAACCTCAACGCCCGCACCGAAGCGGGGTTTGATGAAGCCGACAGCAATCCGTTCGAACTGCGCATCAACGACGCCCAGCGCCAGCAGTTGAACGCCTGCTATCACCAGCTGCACGGCCGTCACGAACGCTTCCGCGAGCTGATTGCCCCGTTGGCGCGCCATGCCTTGCAGCTCAAGGAGCTGGAGCGCGACCATCCGGACGTGCAAAAACGCGTGGCCGTGACCGAACTGGCGGCCAAGCGCGATGAAGAACTCTGCGATGTGATCGAAGACCTGTGGTTTCGCGCGGGCGCCTGGCCGATCAAGGGGATTGAGCCCAATCGCCAGACCTTCGATATCAACGGTGCGCAATTTCACTGCCACGGCTACATCGCCGAACTCGATGCCTGGGTGGTACTCGGCTTCGACCCTCGGGAAAACGCCCAGGTCAGCCGCCCGGGCTCAAAGCTGTCGGTACGCGCAGAGTGGGCGGTCAAGCGCACGCTGTTTCAAGCTTTCTGTCGTAAACCATTGATATGGCTTGAAAGCTACGATTCATCCAAGCGGCTTTTGAGCAGTCTGGCGGGCGACGCAACAGCGGGCCCGGGCTTCGATTACAAGGTCAAGGGCGAGCTGAGTTCCGCGCCACTGCTAGACAGCTTTGTCGCCGCCGCCGGGTTTATCGAAAACCTGGGGCTGGACGTGCCCACGGCCGTGGGCAAGATGAGTTTTGCCAAGGATGACCCGGACCGCTTTTACTTCGAGGCCCTGAGCATCTTCTGGAAAGCCCTGGAAGATCATCTGCTGGACCAGTCGCCACCGGTCATGACCTATAACCGGATGTTCTCGCTGTTTGGCGAAAACACCCCGGAAAACCTCAAGCTGCTGAGCGACGGCCTGCTGCGACCGATGTCGCACCTGATGATCGACGAGTTCCAGGACGTGTCGCCGCAGATTGTCTCGTGGATCCGCGCCAGCCTGCGGGAGATTCGCAGCCGTGGCCCGGCCATGCACGTAGGGCGTGGCGCCCAGCGTTCTTCGCTGTTGTGCGTAGGGGATGACTGGCAGTCGATCTATGGCTGGCGGGGCAGTTCGCCCAAGTACTTCATGGAATTCAACAAGGAATTCCCGTCTCCGGCGACCACACGGGTGATGCTGGGCGAGAACTACCGCAGCCATCAGCACGTTATCGATGCCGCCGAACACATCGTGCGGGCCGCCCCGGCCATCAGCGGCAAGAAAGCCAAGGCGAGCGGTACCCCGAAGGCGCTGGTGCCGGTGACCGTGCGTGACCGGGATGACGCGGCCCTGGGCCAGCAACTGCTGGCGCACTATCAAAAGGGTGATTCGATATTAATGCTGTATCGAAAAAGCAGCGATAAGCTATTGATACAAGAGCATATTCAGTCTGTAGTTAATCTGGATTCTAGCTTGCCGTACGATGCCCGTCGGCTCAAGCAACTGACCTATCACAGCGCCAAGGGCTTGCAGGCGGATGCGGTGTTCCTGCTGGGAGATTGCCAGCATTTGACCAGTTCGCCGTACAAGAATCAGGTCTACCGCATGGCGGGCCTGGGCAAGGACGGCGATACCGAGCCTTACGACAGCGCGCAAAAAGACGAAGTACTGCGCCTGGCCTATGTGGGGATTACCCGGGCGGTGAGCCATTGCTACTGGTATGTCGAAGCGCAAGACGGCCAAGGGGTGAATGTGCCGAAAGCATCGGACCGGGTGGCCGGGGACAAAGCGTTTTTTGATGATCAGCGAAAATGAAAAAGGGCCACCCCAGGGTGGCCCTTCTTTTATGTCCGCAGCGACTAAGCCCGCAACGACAGCGGCGGCACAAACGACTCCAGCTCATCCTCGACGGCTTCAATGATCCGCTCCACGTCGGCGGCGTTCATTACCGTGGCGCAGGGAATGCCGGCAATCGCAATCAGGGTTTCTCCGCTGGCGCGGTCGAACAGGCGGGCGATCATGCTGCCGGGAGCGTCCATGCTCGCCTCAAAGCCCATGGGATGAAAATGCCAGCGCATCAACTGGCAGGCGTTGGGGAACGTCACTTTATTCATGTTGCCCACCTTGTTCATTGAGCGCTTCCTTTAGCTCGCTGCAGGGGCGCCATGACCGTCACTGGTCCTGGCCGTCGTGAGCCCTAAAAATAGCATTCGTTCGCATCCGGCAGGGGAGTTTTTTGGCCCCGTTCGGCAGTTGTTTTCAGGAAGTTTGATGTGGGTCATGTCCTACGTGGTAATGGGCTAAAGGCCATTAGTCAGAACTGTCAAATGGGCATTGAACCGGCCTGAAAAGTTGGGCAAGCTCGCAGGCTGTCCCAGCCTTAGAGCGCTCCATGCCCGACTTCATCCCGGATGACTCCCAGCAAACCCAAGCCACTGGCGAGTTGGTGCTGCGTCACCATCTGTGCTGGAAACACCGGGACCTGGACGGTGTGATGTCGTACTACCACCCGGACATCCAGTACCACGATTTCTTCCAGAACCGCGTCGTGGGGGCAGAGGACCTGCGCGAGTATCTGCAAGCCAGCATGCCCCGTGGCGCCGATGAGGCGATCGAGCACACCGACCGCATCCGCGCCGACGGCGACACAGCGTTCATTCAATACCGCATCACGTTGCGCGGCGGCCAGGGGCTGGTGTCGTTTCGCACCAGCGAAGCCATTACCGTGCGCGACGGCCTGATCTGGCGGGTCAACGAATACGCGTCCCTGGTGCACGAACAGTCCGCCAGCCGCAGCGAGACCACACGCCCGACCGTCAGCCGCCTGGGTCTGTCGCCCCAGCAACTGAGCTACATGGCCAACGACCTGCAACAGTACTTCCAGCGTCAGCAACCGTACCTGGACCCCGAACTGGACCTGCAACGGGTAGCGAAGGAGTGCGGGTACAGCCGCAACCAGATTTCCTACCTGTTGAACCAGGTGCTGGGCCAAAGCTTTTACCGCTACGTCAACCAGGCGCGCCTCCAGCATTTGCTCGCTGCACTGGATAACGCCACGCCACCGATACGCATCGATGAACTGGCGTTTGCCGCCGGTTTCAATTCGACATCGGCGTTCTATAGCTGCTTCCGCCAGCACACCGGCCAGTCGCCCAAGGCCTACGTCAAACAAATTTCCCTGCGTGCACGCGCGCAAGACAACCCCTGAGGCCAGGCTCTAGGATCACTGCCATCGAAGTGTGGTGGTGGAGCTTGGCATGCCTGCATGGCGCAATATCAGTTTATGGATGGACCAGTTGGACGAGCCGCTGGTGGCGCGCCCGTCCCTGGAGCACGACCTGGACGTCAACGTGGCCATTATCGGCGCCGGCTACACCGGGCTCTGGACCGCGTATTACCTGAAGCGCCAGGCGCCCGAGCTGAAGATAGCGATCATCGAAGCGCAAACCGCCGGCTTCGGAGCCTCGGGGCGTAACGGCGGCTGGTTGATGGGCAACCTGCTGGGGGAAGACCGGCTGCTGGCAGGGTTGTCCCCGGAGCAGCGCCGGGCCTCGTTCGACCTGCTGCATGCAATCCCTGATGAAGTGGCTCAGGTGATTGAGCGCGAAGGCATCGATTGTGACTACCGCAAGGGCGGCGTGCTGTATTGCGCCGCGCGCTACCCCGAACAGGAAGCCAGCCTGCGGGCCTACCTGGCCAAACTCCACGCCCAGGGCCTGACCGACGACGATTACCGCTGGCTCGGCCCGCAGCAGTTGGCCGAGCACATCCGCATCGCCAAGCCCTACGGCGGCATCTATGCCCCCCACGTCGCCACGATTCACCCGGCCAAGCTGGTGCGTGGCCTGGCGCGGGTGGTCGAACAGATGGGCGTCACGATTTACGAAAACAGCCCCGTGACCCACTGGCAATCCGGCAGCCTGCGCACGGCCAAAGCGTCGGTGCGCGCCTCATGGGTGGTGCCGGCGGTGGAGGGGTATGCCACGACATTGGCGCCGCTGGGGCGCTATCAGTTGCCGGTGCAAAGCCTGATCGTCGCCACCGAGCCGTTGCCGGCCAGCACCTGGGATGAGATCGGCCTGAACCGCGGCCAGGCGTTCGGCGAAAGCAGTCGACAAGTCACCTACGGCCAGCGTTCAGCCGATAACCGCCTGGTGTTCGGTGCCCGTGGCGGCTATCAGTTTGCCGGCAAGCTGCGGCACAACTTCGACCTCACCGACAGCGAAATCGAACTGCGTCGCTACCTGTTCGGTGAACTCTTCCCGCAGCTCAAGAAAGTCCGCATCACCCACGCCTGGGGCGGCAACCTCGGCATGTCCCGACGCTTCAAGCCGCACATGCTCTGTGATCACGCGGCAGGCATCGCCCTGGCCGGTGGTTACGGCGGCGAGGGCGTAGGAGCCAGCAACCTGGGCGGCCGCACTTTGGCCGACCTGATCCTGGGGCTCGACACGCCGCTGGTGCAGCAGCCGTGGGTGATCCAGCCGGGCCGGCTGGACGGGCTCAAGGCCTGGGAGCCGGAACCCTGCCGCTGGCTGGGTTACAACGCGATCATTCGCAGCTTTGTCCACGAGGACCAGGTGCTGGCCAACCCCAACACCGCGCCGTGGCGCCGCAAGTTGGCCAGCGGGGTTGCCGGGTTCATGGAAGGTTTCATGCACTAAGTCGTTTCAATCACCACAGGTATGAACATGAGCATTACCCAGTTCAAAGACACACTGAGCGCCCATTTGCCCGACTCTTCGCCGGTTGCCGTGCCATTGGGCACGCCGGTGGCAGTGGCCTCCACCCTGAGCGTGGAGCGCAACGACGGCGTCGAAACCGGCATCTGGGAATGCACGCCCGGGCGCTGGCGCCGGCAGATTGTGGCCCAGGAGTTTTGCCACTTTATCCAGGGACGTTGCACCTTCACCCCCGACAACGGGGAAATGCTCCACATAGAAGCCGGCGACGCACTGATGTTGCCGGCCAACAGCACGGGTATCTGGGACATCCAGGAAACCGTACGCAAGACCTATGTATTGATCCTCTGATTCTTTGATCTTTGATCGCCTGCCATAAAAACAGCCCTAAAACCGCCAGGAAATCGAACCATGAGACCCATTGCCCTGTTGCCGCTGGTATTTGTCGCCACCCTCAGCCAAGCCGCCGAGACGGTAAAGATCTACAACTGGTCGGACTACATCGCCCCCGACACCACCAAGAACTTCCAGAAAGAAACCGGGATCGGCTTCACCTACGACGTGTACGACAGCAACGAAACCCTCGACGGCAAGTTGATGACCGGCAAATCCGGCTACGACGTGGTGTTTCCTTCCAACCACTTCATGGCGCGGCAGATCCAGGGCGGGGCGCTGAAGAAACTCGACAAGAGCCAGTTGCCCAACTGGAAGAACCTCAATCCGGTGCTGCTCAAGGCCCTGGAAAACAACGACCCGGGCAACGCCCACGGCTTCCCTTACCTGTGGGGCAGCACCGGCATCGGCTACAACATCGACAAGGTCAAGGCCGTACTGGGGGACAACGCCCCGGTGGATTCCTGGGACCTGATCTTCAAGCCCGAAAACATGCAAAAGCTGCAGAAATGTGGCGTGGCGATCCTCGACAACGGCCCGGAACTGCTGCCGGCAGCGCTCAACTACCTGGGGCTGCCGCACCACAGCAAGAAGGCGGAAGACTACAAAAAGGCCGAGGACCTGCTGATGAAAGTACGGCCATACGTGGCGTACTTCCACTCCTCGAAATACACCGCAGACCTGGCCAACGGCGACATCTGCGTGGCCGTGGGCTTCTCCGGCGACATCCTCCAGGCCGAAAGCCGCGCCAAGGAAGCCAAGAACGGCGTGAACATCGGCTACAACATTCCCAAGGAAGGCGCCGCCATCTGGTTCGACATGGTCGCCATGCCCGCCGATGCCCCGGATGAAAAAGCCGGCTACGCGTTCATGAACTACCTGCTGCGCCCGGAAGTGATGGCCAGCATCACCAACTACGTGCACTACGCCAACGGCAACGCAGCGGCAGACAGCCTGGTAGACCCGGCGATCAAGAGCGACACCAAGGTGTACCCAAGCCCGGAAATGATGGGCAAGCTGTTTGCACTGGAAGCGATGCCGCTGAACATCGACCGGATTCGTACGCGGGTGTGGAACACGATTCGTACAGGTCGCTGATGGACGCAATGTAGGTAAGCAGTACTGGAGTAAGCAGGGATGGTTATTACAGTCATTACAAACAGTTCTAAAAAACCGGTATTTTTCACAGTAGTGCTTTACCGGTTTTTTTTACACAGTCTGATGGCGGGAAACCTATTTTCTAAAGGAGTTTTGCTATGTCAGGCGATCACAGTTCAAGCGAATACAGTCAGCAAACGAAAAAGCTGGAAAAGCATATTGCTGAGCATCGAGTGGAGGGGACATTCAAGGGGACACTGGAAAGTAATAGGGATCAAGAACGTCACCTGACGGCTTTCCAAGTGTCGCGCTCCGAGTCGAGCGAACGGTTGCGGGTATCAATTCTCGCACTCGACCCGTTGCATGCTGGGAATCGTATTGAGTTGTATTTTGATCTTCATAAAAACGCCCAGGCGACAGGCGGTACGTACCCGATCCCGGCAGATCCGGGTGGTGGTCCTTACGCGACGGCTTATCTAGGTGTAGAGATCCACGAGGTTTCCACCCACGCCGCCAGTGGCGAGTTGCGCATAGAAAAACATTCATCCGGACACATAAATGGCCGCTTGCGATTTGTTACTGAGGTTTTCGCGGGCGTTGTCTATACGGGTGACTTTATATTCGCTGTATAGGTCGGTTGCTTTTTCAACCTTGCGAGCGTCGTTACCGGCTTTTTGAAGCCCTCTGTTTCCAGAGGCAGCACTACCGTTTGATGAATGGCTAATGAGTTCCCGACATATTGATTCGGAGAATTTCATTAGTTATTCGTCATGCGCGCTCATATAAGCAAGCTGGAAAATACTTTTATAACCGTGGAAGGTTTCGGATCGACGCATCGGCAGCCGTCGGTGTCACTTGAACTTTCATTCACCTATAAAAGGTAACCCCTATGTCATCCATTGAACGTCTCCCTACCGGCGGAACCTGGACCTACCCCGAACCCTCCAGCACGGCCCGCCCGACCTTGCGTGGCACAGACGCAAGCGAACGACTGGAGGTCAATCGTGGTCAGGATTCCGTCATTATCGGCGGCGGTGGTGGCGACCAACTCGTCGGGCATGTGGGCCGTAACAGTTTCAAGTATGAAAAGCCTACCGACTCACTGGCGAGTGACCCAGACCGGATTTCCAACTTTAATCCCAAGGACGACCGGCTTGATCTTTCCAGGATGCTCAAAAAGTTGAATATAACGCAAATCAAACGGACAGAAGGACCGCCCCAACAGGTCGGGGATATGCAATTGACGTATTTGCGGCCCCAGGAAGTGGGCGTGTTGACGATTAAAGTAACGCCCGAAGGCGAGCACTTTGCTGTGCATGTCGATGGCGTTCATTTAACGGAAAAAAATATCAAGCTATTTAATAAACCCAAGTAGACTCGGGCCGGTTGCTGTTAGCGCTCAAGCATGACGTGCCGGACTGCTCCGGCTTGAGCGCTGACCGCGTCAAGGGTTTTCCAGATCATGCCCCAACGACTGGATAAACAACGAAAACAACTCCGGCTGCGACGAGATGTCCAGCTTGGCGTACAGATGCCGACGGTGAACCTTGACCGTGTCCGGCGAGATACTCAGCCGTTCGGCCATGGCTTTCGACGAAAACCCACGCAGCACCAACCGCGCAATCTCCAGCTCCCGCTCCGACAACACCCCGCAACCAAAATGACTCAGCGCATCGCGAATCTGACTGGCCATTTGCGCAGGCGCCGCCACCCGCTGGGTACTCTGCTGCCAATGCTGCTGCATCAACGGCAACACCCAGGCCGCCAACGTCGTCATCAACCCCGTTTCCTCCGCGGTAAACAGCCGCTGCATGCCCAACGACAGCGACAACGTGCCCGCGCCCGGCAGCTGCAGGATGAATTGCACCTCGTCCTCCAGCACGTTGTCGTGAAAGTAATTGAGGAAGTATTCACTCTGGCGAAAGTGATCCGGCGCCACTTCTTCAAGGCGGTACACGCCACTGGCATAGCCTTCGCGGCAGGCCTGGAAGAACGGGTCCAGCAAGTACAAACCGTTGAGGTACACCAGCATCGACGCCGGTTTGCTGCTGGGTTGGGCGTCGTACTCCTCCAATGCCTGGGGCGGGCCGTCGGCGGGGTAGAAAATCGCCAGGGCATTGTCGAAAGGCACGCATTGGTGCAACAACAGCACCAGTTGTTTCCAGAATCGCTCGGTGCCGATCTGTGCGACGGTACGGCCCAGGCCCGCGTGCATGCCGACTTCCCTGAACAGGCTCATGTGCCGCTCCCCGCAAAGAATGAGGCCGCAAGGGTTCGACTTTTGCCCGGCGGCGTCAAGGGGAGTACTCCAATAGGGGAATTGGCCGCCTTATACAGAGCGTTTAAGTTGGCCGTCAGTCAGCGAGGAACATACCCCGCGTCGCTTTGCCTTTTCGTTTCTGCCTCAAACCAAGAACAATCAAGAGGATAACGATATGAGTGCTTCTTCCACGCCCGACGGCGTGCTGAAACCCACCCTCAGTGTGTTCGACGTGGTGGCCATCACTGTCTCGGCGGTGACACCGGCCAGTTCGGTATTCGTGATTGCGCCGTTTGCGATCCAGCAGGCCGGCAGCGGGGTGTTCCTGGCCTTTGTGATGGCCGCGCTGCTCGCGCTGATGTTCGCCTTTTGCTACGCAGAACTCGGCCGCGCCCACAACAGCGCGGGCGGCGAGTACGTGTACGCCAAGCGGGTGTTCGGCGGCATGGCTGGCTACGCGACGTTTCTCACTGTATTGGTGATGTTGCTGTTTATCCCGCCGGTGCTGGCCACTGGCGCAGCGACGTACCTGAATAACGCCCTGGGCACCACATTCGACTCACAAACCGTGGCTCTGGTAATAGTGGTGTGCAGCTACGCCCTGGGTATCCTGAATATCAAGCTGAATGCCTGGATCACCGGCACTTGCCTGCTGCTGGAAGTGGCGGCGTTGCTGGTGATTGTGTTTATCGGCTTCGGTAACGCGGTGCAGCCGGTCAGCGTGTTGTTGCAACCGCAAATCGTCGAAAACGGCGTGTTGCACCTCGCACCCTGGGCGCTGGTAATCGGCGCGGTCGGCATCGGCCTGTTTTCGTTCAATGGCTACGGCCCGGCGGTGTTGCTGGCGGAAGACATGAAGTGCGGCGGCAAGGGCGTGCACAAGGCGGTGTTGTGGTCCCTGGGGCTGGTGGTGGTCATCGAACTGGTGCCGATCACCGCGCTGCTGATCGGTGCCCCGTCCCTCAGCGCGATGATCAGCAGCCCCGACCCGATTGGCTACCTGCTGACCAGCCACGGCAATGAAACCCTGTCTCGGCTGGTGAGTGCCGGGATCTTCCTGTCGGTGTTCAACGCCATCGTCGCCATCGTGATCCAGATTGGCCGGGTGGTGTTCAGCAGCGGCCGCGATGCGCTGTGGACGCCGACCATCAACAAACTGTTTACCCGGATTCATCCGCGCTGGGATTCGCCGTGGTTGGCTACGCTGTTCCTGGCGATTCCTTCGGCGTTGCTCAGCTTCAGTTCCAACCTGGCGGACCTGACGTCCTTCAGTGTGCTGCTGATCATGCTGGTGTACCTGATCGTCGCGCTGAGTGCGCTGATGAGCCGGGTCGTGCTGCGTGACCGTGAGCACCCGTATCGCATGCCGTTGTGGCCGGTGCCGGCCTTGCTGGCGGTGCTGGGCGCCGGCTACCTGTTGGTGACCCTGGCGATTGCCGCCTCGGTTCGCGACATCATGATTATCATCGGCCTGCTGGCGCTGTCGGTGATCCTGTATTGCATCAGTGGCCGGTTGAGTCCGGCGTTTCAGAAATTGTAAGGAGTGGTTATGCGCGCACGTCAAATGGGCATTACGTTGGGACTGGGTACGCCCGGTGAGTTGAATGCCATCACCGACGTTCCAGGGGTACGGGTCGGCCACAGCACGCTCAAGACCCGTATCGACGGCAAACAGGTGCGTACCGGCGTGACGGCGATCCAGCCGCGGGCCGGTGCTGCACGGCACCAGCCCTGTTTTGCCGGCTACCACGTGCTCAACGGCAACGGCGATGCCACCGGCCTGGAATGGATCAGCGAGTCGGGGTTGTTGACCACGCCGCTGGCTATCACCAACACCCACAGCATCGGCATCGTGCGCGACACACTGATCGCCCTGGAGCGCGAAAGCCTGGCAGACCCGGCGGTGTACTGGTGCATGCCGGTGGTGATGGAAACCTACGACGGTTTGCTCAACGACATCTGGGGCCAGCACGTCGGCCCGGAGCATGTGCGCGAGGCGTTGGCCAACGCTGAAACCGGGCCGGTGGCGGAGGGCGCCGTGGGCGGTGGCACCGGGATGATCTGCCACGAGTTCAAGGGCGGCATTGGCACCGCGTCGCGGCGGCTGCCGGCGGAGCAGGGCGGCTGGACCGTGGGCGTGCTGGTGCAGGCCAACCATGGCAAACGCCAGGAGCTGCGGGTGGACGGTTACCCGGTAGGCCGGCAGTTGATGGACATCCCGTCACCGTTTGCCTATCGCGGTACACCCGGCATGGGCTCCATTGTGGTGATCATCGCCACCGATGCGCCGTTGTTGCCCCATCAATGCCAGCGCCTGGCGCAGCGGGCGTCCATCGGCATTGCACGCACCGGCGGCGGCACCGAAGATTCCAGCGGGGACCTGTTCCTGGCGTTCGCCACCGGCAATCAGGATTTGCCGGTGGCCGATTACGGGCGCAAGGGTTTGCCCCTCAGCACGCGGCTGGACATGGTCAATAACGACCACATTTCGCCGTTGTTCAGCGCGGCGGCGGAGGCCGTGGAGGAAGCGATCATTAATGCGATTCTGGCCGGCGAAGAAATGACCACCGACCACGGTGTGCGGGTACCGGCACTGGATGCGCAAACACTCCTGCCGGCACTGCGCCAAACCGGCTGGCGCGATCAATAAATAGATTAAGTCTTGTCCCGGTAATACGGGACAAGTACTAAGATGGTGGCCATTCACTACTAACAATGACACGGTGACACTTTCTTAGTGCACCTCAATCAATACTTTGGATCCATTCCTCGCAAAACCACTTTAGCGGTATTTAATATTTAAATAGTTGTCTTTTTATAAGTCGCTACTAGCCAGCGTTTGCAGGAATTATTCGCCGCGCCATGTTTTGCCCCGCAAAAATAGCGCTGGACGAATGATTTCAAGTTGTGTCAGTTTTCTTTCGCCTTCAAAAGGGGCGAGTGATAGGACTTACTCGCCAGAGTGGGTTCTATCGGACAAAAACTGTTCCACTTGCAAACAAGGAAGTACGTTTATGTCAAAAGTAAAAGACAAAGCTATTGTATCGGCGGCTCAAGCAAGTACTGCCTATACGCAAATCGATAGCTTTAGCCATCAATACGACCGCGGCGGCAACCTCACGGTCAATGGCAAACCCTCGTTCACCGTTGACCAGGCCGCAGACCACCTGCTGCGTGAGAACGCCGCGTATCGGGACGTGGATGGCAACGGCAAGATCGACCTCACCTACACCTTCCTGACTTCGGCTTCCAACGCGACCATGAACAAACATGGGATCACCGGGTTCAGCCAGTTCAACACCCAGCAGAAAGCACAGGCCGTACTGGCCATGCAATCCTGGGCGGATGTGGCCAATGTCACCTTCACCGAGAAAGCCTCGGGCGGTGATTTCCACATGACCTTCGGCAACTACAGCGGCGGCCAGGACGGCGCAGCAGCCTTTGCCTACCTGCCGGGCACCAACGCCAAGTACAACGAAAGCGGCCTTGATGGCACTTCCTGGTACCTGACCAACAGCAGCTACACGCCGAACAAAACCCCGGACCTGAACAACTATGGCCGGCAGACCCTGACCCACGAGATCGGCCACACCCTGGGCCTGGACCACCCTGGCGACTACAACGCCGGGACCGGCAACCCTTCGTACAAAGACGCGGACTATGGACAGGACACGCGTGGCTACAGCGTCATGAGTTACTGGAGCGAGAGCAACACCAACCAGAACTTCAGCAAAGGCGGGGTAGAGGCTTACTCGTCCGGCCCGCTGATCGACGACATTGCCGCGATCCAGAAGCTCTACGGCGCCAACTACAACACCCGCGCCGGCGACACCACCTACGGCTTCAACTCCAACACCGGGCGTGATTTCCTCAGCGCCACTTCATCGGCCGACAAGCTGGTGTTCTCGGTGTGGGACGGTGGCGGCAACGACACCCTGGACTTCTCCGGTTTTACCCAAAACCAGAAGATCAACCTCAATGAGACCTCGTTCTCCGACGTTGGCGGCCTGGTGGGCAACGTTTCCATTGCCAAGGGAGTGACCGTGGAGAACGCTTTCGGCGGCTCGGGCAACGACCTGCTGATCGGTAACGCCGCCGCCAACATCCTCAAGGGCGGTGCCGGCAACGACATCATCTACGGCGGTGGCGGTGCAGACCAGTTGTGGGGCGGCGCAGGTTCGGACACTTTCGTGTTCGGGTCCAGCTCGGATTCCAAGCCGGGTGCGGCCGACAAGATCTTCGACTTCACCTCGGGTTCGGACAAGATCGACCTCACCGGCATCACCAAAGGTGCAGGCCTGACCTTCGTCAATGCCTTCACCGGTCACGCTGGCGATGCGGTGCTGTCCTACGCCTCGGGCACCAACCTGGGCACCTTGGCCGTGGACTTCTCCGGGCACGGAGTGGCGGATTTCCTCGTCACCACCGTCGGCCAGGCAGCGGTCAGCGACATCGTGGCCTGATACACGGGTAAAGGAGGGCGGCGCGCACGCGCTGCCCTCTGCCCTTGCGTCCACCCCTTGAACGGGCGATGGTGATGACGTTATTTCGCACTACAGTGGCCTGGGGTTTCCAGGCAATGCTTATGTCGGCAGGAGCCTCAGCAATGGCAAGCAGTCTGGTTTTACCTACGTCGGCGCAACTGGCCGGGCATTGGGCGCTGCACCAGCAGGAACAGGTGTGCGCGCTGGACTTGATCGAACAAGCCAACGCGCTCGGCGGGGATGTAGCGTGCGCCGGACAATGGCTGGGGGAAGCGCCCGTTAGTTGGACGCCGACTCCCGACGGTATTTGGTTGATGAATGCCGAAGGCACGGGCATTACACATTTGAATCGCCAGAAAGAAGGCGAATATGAAGGGCGCTCCAAATCTGGCGCGGTGTTGTTATTACAACGCGCACCTTAATAGTTCGTTATAACGATATAACCCGATTTTAATGTTTGCCCGCCCTTTAATGGGGCGCCGGGCAAACTATTGCGCGTCATTCGGCTCAGGGAAGATCAGGCAACATGGCGAAGACCACTCCCATTGCACCACTGTTTAAAGCACTCGGTGATTACAAAAGTATTCTGATCAGTATTGGCTGCTTCACCGCATTGATTAACGTATTGATGCTGGTGCCGTCGATTTATATGTTGCAAGTCTACGACCGCGTGCTGTCGTCCCAGAACGAAACCACCCTGGTGATGTTGACGCTGATGGTGGTGGGCTTCTTCGCGTTTATCGGCGTGCTGGAGGTGATCCGCAGCTTTATCGTGATTCGCATCGGTAGCCAGTTGGAGCGGCGTTTTAACCTGCGGGTGTACAAGGCCGCCTTCGAGCGCAACCTGCAACGGGGCGAGGGCCACGGCGGCCAATCCCTGGGGGATTTGACCCACATCCGCCAGTTCATCACCGGGCCTGCACTGTTCGCGTTTTTCGATGCGCCGTGGTTTCCGATTTATCTGTTTGTGATCTTCCTGTTCAACGTGTGGCTAGGGGTGTTGGCCAGCGCCGGGGCCGTGCTGCTGATCGGGCTGGCGTGCCTCAACGAGTACCTGACCAAAAAGCCCCTGGGCGAAGCCAGCGGGTATTCCCAGCAATCCACCCAATTGGCTACCAGCCACCTGCACAACGCCGAAACCATCCAGGCCATGGGCATGCTGGGTGCGTTGCGCAAGCGCTGGTTCAAGGTGCATTCGCAGTTTCTGGGCTTGCAAAACAAGGCCAGCGACACGGGCTCGATCATCAGTTCCCTGAGTAAATCCCTGCGCCTGTGCCTGCAATCCCTGGTGCTGGGCCTGGGCGCATTGCTGGTGATCAAGGGCGACATGACCGCCGGGATGATGATCGCCGGTTCGATCCTGATGGGTCGGGTATTGAGCCCCATCGACCAGTTGATTGCCGTGTGGAAGCAATGGAGCTCGGCCAAGCTGGCCTACCAGCGCCTCGACAACCTGATGCGCGAGTTCCCGCCCCAGGGCGAACAGATGGCCTTGCCGGCGCCCAAGGGCCAGGTGAGTTTCGAGCAGGTCAGCGCCGGCCCGCCCGGGCGGCGTGTGCCGACCTTGCATCAGGTCAGCTTCAACCTGGCGGCCGGTGAAGTGCTCGGCGTGCTGGGCGCCTCGGGCTCCGGCAAGTCGACCCTGGCCCGTGTGCTGGTGGGCGTGTGGCCCACCCTGGCGGGCACCGTGCGCCTGGACGGTGCTGACATCCATCGCTGGGACCGTGACGACCTCGGCCCGCATATCGGCTACCTGCCCCAGGACATCGAACTGTTCAGCGGCAGCATCGCCGACAACATCGCACGCTTTCGCGAAGCCGACCCGCAGTTAGTGGTGCAGGCCGCCCAGCAAGCCGGCGTGCACGAACTGATCCTGCGTTTGCCCCACGGCTACGACACCGTGCTCGGCGACGAAGGCAGCGGCCTGTCCGGTGGCCAGAAACAACGGGTCGCCCTGGCCCGCGCGTTGTATGGCGGCCCGCGGCTGATCGTACTGGATGAGCCCAACTCCAACCTCGACACCGTGGGCGAAGCCGCCCTGGCCAGCGCGATCATGCAGATGAAGGCCCAGGGCAGCACGGTGGTGCTGGTGACGCACCGCTCCTCGGCGTTGGCACAGGCCGACAAGCTGCTGGTGCTCAACGAGGGCCGCTTGCAGGCGTTCGGACCCAGCCAGGACGTGCTGCGGGCGCTGTCCGGCCAACAGGAAGCACCGCGAGAAAAGGTCGGGGTCAGCCTCAGCCGTCAGTATCAAGCCGGAAGGAATCCAGGCGCATGAGCAGCGACAGCAGCATTCAAATCAACCGCGATTACGAACAGACTCACCCCGAACATGGCGCACGTTTCTTTGCCCGCATGGGCTGGCTGCTGACGGTGGTCGGCGCCGGTGGTTTCTTCCTGTGGGCCAGCCTGGCGCCGCTGGACCAGGGCATTCCGGTGCAGGGCACCGTGGTGGTCTCGGGCAAGCGCAAGGCCGTGCAAACCCTGAGCCCCGGTGTGGTCAGCCGGATCCTGGTGCGTGAAGGCGAGGCAGTGAAGCAGGGCCAGCCGCTGTTCCGCCTCGACCAGACGCAAAACCAGGCCGACGTGCACTCCCTGCAAGCCCAGTACCGCATGGCCTGGGCCAGCGTGGCGCGGTGGCAGAGCGAGCGTGACAACCAGTCGACGATCACCTTTCCGGCGGAACTGAGCGGTAACCCGGATCAAGCCCTCGCCTTGGTTCTGGAGGGCCAGCGCCAACTGTTCAGCAGCCGCCGCGAAGCCTTTGCCCGGGAACAGGCCGGGATTCGCGCGAATATCGAGGGCGCCACCGCCCAACTCAACGGCATGCGCCGCGCCCGCAGTGACCTGACCGCCCAGGCCCAATCCCTGCGCGACCAGTTGAACAACCTGCAACCCTTGGCCGACAACGGCTACATCCCGCGCAACCGGCTGATGGAATACCAGCGGCAGCTGTCCCAGGTGCAACAGGACCTGGCGCAGAACACCGGCGAAAGCGGGCGGGTGGAGCAGGGCATTCTTGAATCGCGGCTCAAGCTGCAACAGCACAGCGAGGAGTACCAGAAGGAAGTCCGCAGCCAGCTGGCCGACGCGCAACTGCGCAGCCTGACCCTGGAGCAGCAACTGACCTCCGCGGGGTTCGACCTGCAGCACAGCGAGATCAACGCCCCGGCCGATGGCATCGCGGTCAACCTGAGCGTGCACACCGAAGGCGCCGTGGTGCGTGCCGGTGAAACCCTGCTGGAAATCGTGCCCCAGGACACCCGCCTGGAAGTGGAAGGGCGCTTGCCGGTGCACCTGGTGGACAAGGTCGGCACCCATTTGCCAGTGGACATCCTGTTCACCGCCTTCAACCAGAGCCGCACGCCCCGGGTGCCGGGGGAGGTGAGCCTGATTTCTGCCGACCAGATGCTCGACGAAAAAACCGGCATGCCGTACTACGTGCTGCGCACCACCGTCAGCAGCAGCGCCCTGGAGAAACTCCATGGCCTGGTGATCAAGCCAGGCATGCCCGCCGAGATGTTTATCCGCACCGGCGAGCGCTCCTTGCTCAACTACCTGTTCAAGCCGCTGCTGGACCGCGCCGGCTCGGCGTTGACCGAGGAATGAACATGAAACCGATGTTCATCGCCTTGCTACTCGCCTGCAGCAGCGCCCAGGCCGCCATGGGCCCGTTTGATGTCTACGAACAGGCCCTGCGCAACGACCCGGTGTTCCTCGGCGCCATCAAGGAACGTGACGCCGGCCTGGAAAACCGCACCATTGGCCGCGCCGGCCTGCTGCCCAAACTGTCGTACAACTACAACAAGGGCCGCAACAACTCTCAGGCCACCTTGCCGGACGGGCGCGGCGGCAATTATCACGACGACCGCAACTACAACAGCTACGGCTCTACCTTCACCCTGCAACAGCCGCTGTTCGACTACGAAGCCTATGCCAACTACCGCAAGGGCGTGGCCCAGGCGCTGTTTGCCGACGAGAGTTTTCGCGACAAGAGCCAGGCGTTGCTGGTGCGGGTGCTGACCTATTACACCCAGGCCTTGTTTGCCCAGGACCAGATCGACATTGCCCGCGCCAAAAAGAAGGCGTACGAGCAGCAGTTCCAGCAGAACCAGCATTTGTTCCAACAAGGCGAAGGCACCCGTACCGATATCCTCGAAGCCGAATCCCGTTATGAGCTGGCCACCGCCGAAGAAATCCAGGCGCTGGATGAGCAGGACGCTTCGCTGCGGGAGCTGGGTGCGCTGATCGGCGTGCAGAGCGTCAACATCAACGACCTGGCGCCACTGAACCCGGGGTTTGCCGCCTTCACCCTGACGCCGGCCAACTACGACACCTGGCACGAACTCGCCCTGACCAACAACCCGACCCTGGCCTCGCAACGCCAATCCCTGGAAGTGGCGCGCTATGAAGTGGAGCGCAACCGTGCCGGGCATATGCCACGGGTAACGGCCTATGCCAGTTCGCGGCAGCAGGAATCCGACAGCGGCAACACCTACAACCAGCGCTACGACACCAACACCATTGGCGTGGAAATCAGCATGCCGCTGTATGCCGGTGGCGGGGTCTCGGCCTCCACCCGCCAGGCCAGCCGCGCCATGGAACAGGCCGAGTACGAGCTGGAAGGCAAGACCCGCGAAACCCTGATCGAACTGCGTCGCCAGTTCAGCGCCTGCCTGTCAGGCGTCAGCAAGCTGCGCGCCTACCAGAAGGCCCTGACCTCGGCCGAAGCGCTGGTGGTGTCGACCAAGCAAAGCATCCTCGGCGGCGAGCGGGTCAACCTCGATGCGCTGAACGCCGAACAGCAGCTGTACAGCACCCGTCGCGACCTGGCCCAGGCGCGCTACGACTACCTGATGGCCTGGACCAAATTGCATTACTACGCAGGCAACTTGCGCGACACCGACCTGGCCAAGGTGGATGAGGCGTTTGGCCCTATGAGCCGCTGATGCCTGGATGAGTATTGCCGGGAGCAGGGGACTTTTGGGGTGGGGGAGCTTGTTGTGGTGGAGGGAGCTTGCTGTGGCGAGGGAGCTTGCTCCCGCTGGAGTGCGCAGCGCTCCCGCTTTTTTTGGGGCCGCTACGCAGCCCAGCGGGAGCAAGCTCCCTCGCCACAGGAGGCAGCCTCGCTACAGGTATTTCAACAATAAGAAAAAGGACTCTTCATGATCACCGATTCACCTCGCTTCAAACCCTTCACCGCAGGCTCCTTGCTGCTGCTGTCCGTGGCGGCCCACGGGCAGTACCTCGAAACCGGCAAACCGGGCGATCCCGCCAGTTGGCGTTCGGCCGAGTTCCAGAGCGACTGGGGCCTGGACCGGATGAAAGCCAACGAGGCCTACGCGGCCGGTATCACCGGCAGTGGCGTGAAGATCGGGGCGCTGGACTCGGGTTTTGACCCCAACCATCCCGAAGCCTCAAAGGACCGTTATCACGCGGTCACCGCCAGCGGTACCTACGTCGATGGCCGTCCGTTCAACACCACCGGCGCCCTCAACCCCAACAACGACTCCCACGGCACCCATGTGACCGGCACCATGGGCGCGGCCCGTGATGGCGTGGGCATGCACGGCGTGGCGTACAACGCGCAGATCTACGTCGGCAACACCAACGCCAACGACAGTTTCCTGTTTGGCCCCACACCGGACCCCAAGTACTTCAAGGCGGTGTACAGCGCCCTGGTGGATTCCGGCGTGCGTGCGATCAACAACAGCTGGGGCAGCCAGCCCAAGGATGTCAGCTACCAGACCCTGGGTGACCTGCACGCGGCCTATGCCCAGCACTACAACCAGAACACCTGGCTCGACGCCGCCGCCGATGTGGCCAAGGCCGGGGTGATCAATGTGTTCAGCGCCGGCAACAGCGGCTATGCCAATGCCAGCGTGCGTTCGGCCTTGCCGTATTTTCAGCCTGGGCTGGAAGGCCACTGGCTGGCGGTGTCGGGCCTGGACAAGGCGAATAACCAGAAATACAACCAGTGTGGCATCGCCAAGTACTGGTGCATTTCCACGCCGGGAGCGTTGATCAACAGCACCATTCCCGAGGGCGGCTACGGGGTGAAATCCGGCACCTCGATGTCTGCACCCCATGCCACCGGCGCACTGGCACTGGTGATGGAACGCTACCCATACCTGAACAACGAGCAGGCCTTGCAGGTGTTGTTGACCACGGCCACCCAGCTTAATGGCGCGGTCACTGACGCACCCACCACACAGGTCGGCTGGGGCGTGCCGGACCTGGGCCGGGCGATGCACGGGCCTGGGCAATTGCTGGGCCCCATGACGGTCACGCTGGCGGCCGGGCAGGGCGATGTGTGGAGTAACGCGATCTCCGACAAGGCGCTGATCCAGCGTCGGGCCGAAGACAGCGCCGAAACCCTGGCCTGGCAGCAAACCCTGCGCGACAAGGGCTGGGAAAACGGCGTGGGAGCCGGTGCGAGTCAGCAGGACCAGACCGACTACGCCGTTGGCACCGCCCGGGCGGCGGCAGCGGCCCAGCGTATCTACGAAGGCAGCCTGACCAAATCCGGCGCGGGCAGCCTGATCCTGACGGGTGACAATACCTACCGTGGCCCCACCACCGTCAACGGTGGCCGGTTGGCGGTGAACGGCTCACTGACTTCTGCGGTGACGGTCAATGACAGCGGCACCTTGGGCGGCGCCGGGCGTATTGCGGCGTTGCAGGTGAATAACGGCGGCACCGTGGCGCCGGGCAATTCCGTGGGCACCTTGCAGGTGGCCGGGGATGTGAACCTCGCCGCCGGCTCCACCTACGCAGTCGAACTCACACCCACCCGCAGCGACCAGATCGTCGCCACCGGCAAGGCTACCCTCGGCGGCGGCACCGTGACCCTGGCCCTGGAAAACAGCCCGACCCTGCTCAGCCAGCAGCAGGCCGAGAGCCTGGTGGGGCGCCAGTACACCATCCTGCAGGCGGCGGGCGGAATCCAGGGCCAGTTCGGTGCCGTGTTGCCCAACTACCTGTTCCTGGGCGGCACGCTGGACTATGCCGCCAACGGCGTGCAACTGGCCATTGCCCGCAGTGACGCGAGTTTTGCCAGTGCCGGCGCCACCCGTAACCAGCGCTCGGTGGCGGCCGCTGCCGAGCAACTGGGCGCCGGCAACCCGGTGTATGAAAGCATCCTGCGCTCGGACTCACTGGCCACAGCGCAACAGGGTTTCCAGCAACTGTCCGGAGAAATCTACCCGGCCATCGGCACGATGTTGATCAATGACAGCCGCCAGGTACGTGACGCCGTGGGCGAACGCCTGCGCCATACGCCGGTGGCCGGTGAAAGCAACGTGTGGGTCAAGGCGCTCGGCAGCTGGGGCAAGACCGACAGCCGCAGCGAAACCGCAGGCTACACCAGCTCCCTGGGCGGCATGCTGGCCGGCGTCGACGGCGCCCTGGACGATCAGACCCGCGTTGGCCTGGTGGCGGGTTACAGCGACAGCTCCCTGAACATGGGCAGCGGCACCCATTCCTCGGCGTCCATCGACAGCTACCACCTCGGCGCCTATGCCGGGCATGAGCTGGGCAACTGGCGGCTGAGCGTCGGTGGCGCCTACAGCTGGCATCGCGGGGATGTGAAACGCGACTTGCAGTACGGCGAGGTCAGCGGCAAGCAGAAGGCCAAGCTGGATGCACGCAGCGCCCAGGTATTTACCGAGGCAGCCTACCGCTTGAACGTGCCAGCGGTAGCGCTGGAGCCGTTCGCCAACCTGGCCTACGTGAAGCTGGACAACGAACGCTTTCACGAGAAAGACGACGCCGCCGCACTGGCGCGTGGCAGTGACAGCCGCGACGCGGTGCTGAGCACTCTTGGCCTGCGGGCGTCGAAAACCCTGGCCCTCAATGACCGGCAGCAACTGGACGTTTCCGGTTCGTTGGGCTGGCAGCACAGCCTGAGCGCCGTCGAATCCGAGGAGCACCTGGCGTTTGTCGCCGGTGGGCCGTCGTTCGCGGTGCAAAGCTCGCCGCTGATGCGCGATGCGGCGCTGGTAGGGGTGCAGGCCAGCCTGGCGTTGAGCAAAAGCACGCGGGTCAACCTCGACTACACGGGCCAGTTGGCTGGCCGGGAGAAAATCCAGGGTGTGGGGTTGAGCCTGAACTGGCAGTTCTAAACGGTACGCCACCTTCATGCAGGAGCGAGCTTGCTCGCGAAAAACCTGAAGGCAGCACAGTTATCCAGAAAGCCCGAGTCATCGTTAACGACCATCGCGAGCAAGCTCGCTCCTACAAGGAAGTCCACCGTGAAAACAACAAAACGAGGGTTTCAATCCGCCATCCCGACAGGCCCGGGCTACCCGCTCAAGGCCCTGAGTGGCGTGCCATACGGCGCGTTGCTGTGTTGCCTGGCCAGCCTGGGTACCGCCCAGGCCGCACCCTACGTCGAAACCGGGAAACTGGGGGACGCTGCCAGTTGGCGCAGCAATGAGTTCAAGGCCGATTGGGGCCTGGGCGCCGTGCATGCAGACGCTGCCTACGCCGCCGGCTACACCGGCAAGGGCGTGAAGCTGGGGATCTTCGACCAGCCGGTGTACGCCCAGCACCCGGAATTCGCCAGCCCCGGCAAAGTGGTCACGATCGTGACCGAGGGCATTCGCCAATACACCGATCCGTACATCCCGGTGAAGGCCGGGGATGCCTTTCGCTATGACGGCACGCCGTCCCTGGGCTCAAACGGCAAACTCGGCAATCACGGCACCCACGTCGGCGGCATTGCGGCGGGTAATCGCGACGGCGGGCCGATGCATGGCGTGGCATTCGATGCGCAAATCATCAGTGCCGAAAACGGTGACCCCGGCCCCGAAGACGGGATCATCCTGGGCAACGACGGCGCGGTCTACAAAGCCGGTTGGGACGCGTTGGTGGCCAGCGGTGCGCGCATCATCAACAACAGCTGGGGCATTGGGATTGGTGACCAGTACGCCAAGGGCGGGCGTGATCCGGCGTTCCCCAACTTCACGGTCAATGAGGCGCAGGCCCAGTTCAATAATATCCGGCCGATCCTCGGCACGATCGCCGGCGGTGCCTATCAGGGTGCGATCGATGCGGCCCGCAGCGGCGTGCTGACGATCTTCGCCGCCGGTAACGACTACAACCGCAATAACCCGGATGCGATTTCGGGCCTGGCCTACTTTGTGCCGGAGATCGCACCCAACTGGTTGTCGGTGGCGGCCTTGCAGCAGAACCCCGACACCGCCAGTGCCGACCCGTACGTGATCAGCACCTTCTCCTCTCGCTGCGGTTATGCCGCGAGCTTTTGCGTCGCGGCGCCCGGCACCAAGATCTACAGCTCGGTGATCAACGGCACCACCCTGGAAAACCTGACCACCGACTACGCCAACTTCAACGGCACCTCCATGGCCGCGCCCCATGTGGCCGGCAGTGCGGCAGTGCTGATGGAGCGCTTCCCGTACATGAGCGGCGACCAGATTTCCACGTTGCTCAAAACCACCGCGACCGACCTCGGCGCACCGGGCATCGACTCGCTGTACGGCTGGGGCATGATCAACCTGGGCAAGGCCATCAACGGCCCGGGGATGTTTGTGACGGCTGAGGATATTCCGGCCGAGTTTCGAATCGACGGCGCCTACGGCTCCGGCCAATTCGTCGCGGACCTGCCAGGGATGGGCGCCGTGGTGGATGCCGGTAAACCGACCCAGCGCCTTTGCACCGACGTGCATTGCGGGCTGGACGTGTGGAGCAACGACATCGCCGGGCATGGCGGCCTGACCAAGCAGGGCATTGGCGCGCTGGTGCTGACCGGCACCAACACCTACAGCGGCCCGACCCTGGTCAACCAGGGGTTGCTGGCAATCAATGGTTCGATCACCTCCGACGTCACCGTAGGCAGCAGCGGGGTAGTGGGTGGTTCCGGGCACATCGGTTCACTCACCGCCAACAGCGGCGGTACCGTGGCGCCAGGCAATTCCATTGGCACCCTGAACGTGGCGGGGGATGTGAGCTTTGCGGCGGGCTCCACCTATGCGGTGGAGCTGTCGGCCACCAACAGTGATCGCATCGTCGCCGGTGGCAAGGCCACCCTCAGCGGCGGCACGGTGACCCTGGCCCTGGAAAACAGCCCGACACTGCTGACCCAGACCCAGGCCGAAAGCCTGATCGGTCGCCAGTACAACATCCTTCAGGCCGCCGGCGGCATTACTGGCAGCTTCGGTTCGGTGCTGCCCAACTACCTGTTTATCGGCGGCACCCTGAACTATGCCGCCAACGGTGTGCAACTGGATGTGGCGCGCAACGCCAACACCTTCGCCAGCGTGGCGGCCACGCCGAATCAACGCTCGGTTGCAGCTGCTGCCGAACAGTTGGGGGCCGGTAACGCTGTGTATGAAAGCCTGTTGTCGGCGCCGAATGCGGCGTCGGCCCAGGGTGCATTCCAGCAGCTGTCCGGGGAAATCTACCCGGCGCTGGAAACCGCGCTGGTCAATGACAACCGCTACCTGCGCGAAGCCGTGGGCGAGCGTTTGCAGCAAGGCGAAATGGGCGCATCGACCGAGACTATCGACAGCCGCGGCAACGTTTGGGTCAAGGCCCTCGGCGCTTGGGGCAAGACCGATAGCCGCAGCGACACGGCAGGCTACACCACCTCCATCGGCGGCATGCTGGCGGGTGTGGACGGCGCGCTGGACGAAGACACCCGTTTGGGCCTGGTGGCGGGCTACAGCGACACGTCGCTGAACATGGGCAGTGACACCCACTCCCGCGCATCAGTCGACAGCTATCACCTGGGTGCTTATGTCGGGCACGAGATCGGCGCCTTGCGTTTGAGCGGGGGCGCAACCTACAGCTGGCACCGCGCCGATGTGAAGCGCGAGCTGCAATACGGTGAAGTCTCCGGCAAGCAAAAAGCCAAGGTCGATGCCCGCAGTACCCAGGTGTTTACCGAAGCGGCGTATCGCCTGAACTTGCAACCCCTGGCCCTGGAACCGTTCGCCAACCTGGCGTATGTGCACCTGGATGCCGACGGGTTTACCGAGAAGGGTGATGCGGCGGCGTTGAAGGGCGGGAATGACAGCCGCGACCTGGTGTTGAGCACCCTGGGCGTAAGGGCGCTGAAAACCTTGAACGTGAGCGACCACCAGCAACTGGAGCTTTCCGGCACGCTGGGCTGGCAGCACAACCTGAGCAGCGTCGACTCCGAGCGCCACCTGGCATTTGCATCGGGCAGCCCGTCGTTCTCCGTGGAAAGTTCGCCGATGGTACGTGATGCGGCCCTGGTAGGCGCGCGGGTCAGCCTGGCGCTGAGCAAGGACGCGAAGGTGAATCTTGATTACAACGGCCTGCTGGCCAGCAAGGAGAAAGTCCATGGCGTCGGCTTGAGCCTCGACTGGGCGTTCTGAAATACCGTTGTTTGGCTTTCTCGACAATTCCAACAAAAGAGAGGCAATACCATGGGTGTCTTTGACTATAAAAACCTCGGCACCGAGGGCTCCAAAGCGTTGTTCGCCGATGCCATGGCGATCACGTTGTACTCCTACCACAACCTGGATAACGGCTTTGCCGTGGGCTACCAGCACAACGGTTTTGGCCTGGGCCTGCCGGCGACCCTGGTGGGCGCGTTGTTGGGAAGTACCGATTCCCAAGGGGTGATTCCGGGGATTCCCTGGAACCCCGATTCGGAAAAGGCCGCCCTTGATGCGGTGCACAAGGCCGGCTGGACGCCCATCAGCGCCAGCACCCTGGGCTACGGCGGCAAGGTCGATGCCCGGGGCACGTTCTTCGGTGAAAAAGCCGGCTATACCACCGCTCAGGTGGAAGTGCTGGGCAAGTACGATGGTGACGGCAAGTTGCTGGAAATCGGCATCGGTTTTCGCGGCACCTCCGGCCCCCGGGAAACCCTGATCAGCGATTCCATCGGCGATTTGGTCAGTGACCTGCTGGCCGCGCTGGGGCCGAAGGATTACGCGAAAAACTACGCGGGCGAAGCCTTTGGCACCTTGCTCAAGGATGTCGCGGCGTATGCCGGCAGCCATGGGTTGACGGGCAAGGACGTGGTGGTCAGCGGCCATAGCCTGGGTGGCCTAGCGGTCAACAGCATGGCCGACTTGAGCGGCAATAAATGGTCGGGGTTCTACAAGGATTCCAACTACGTGGCCTACGCCTCGCCGACCCAGAGTGCCAGCGACAAGGTGCTGAACATCGGGTATGAAAATGACCCGGTATTTCGCGCCCTGGACGGTTCGTCGTTCAATTTCTCGTCCCTGGGCGTGCACGACAAGCCCCATGAGTCGACCACCGACAATATCGTCAGCTTCAACGATCACTATGCGTCGACGCTGTGGAATGTCCTGCCGTTTTCCATCGTCAATGTGCCGACCTGGATCTCCCATTTGCCCACGGCGTATGGGGATGGCTTGACGCGGGTGCTGGACTCGCAGTTCTACGACCTGACCAGCCGGGACTCGACGATTATCGTGGCCAACCTGTCGGACCCGGCCCGCGCCAATACCTGGGTGCAGGACCTTAACCGCAACGCCGAGCCCCACAAGGGCAACACGTTCATCATTGGCAGTGACGGTGATGACCTGATTCAGGGCGGCAAGGGCGTGGACTTCATCGAGGGCGGCAAGGGCAATGACACGATCCGCGACAACAGTGGGCATAACACCTTTCTGTTCGGAGGGCAGTTTGGGCAGGACCGGGTGATCGGCTACCAGCCCACCGACAAGCTGGTGTTCCGGGACGTGGAGGGCAGTGCTGACTGGCGTGATCACGCCAAGGTGGTGGGGGGTGATACGGTGCTGAGTTTTGGCGCGGACTCGGTAACGCTGGTTGGGGTTGGACTGGCCGGGGTTTGGGGCGATGGAATTTCCATCAGCTAAATAGCGCTGCTGTTGTGGCGAGGGAGCTTGCTCCCGCTGGACTGCGCAGCAGGCCCGTTTTTGGGTCCGCTTCGCGGCCCAGCGGGAGCAAGCTCCCTCGCCACAGGGTTAGTCAGCGTCTGGGGAGGGGTTATCTCCAGTAGTGGCCATGGTTCCAGTACGGGCGATGGGGTTGGCCGTAGCCGTAGCCGTAGCCGTAGTAATGACCGCGTGGCCAGTAGCCTCGCGGGCCGTAGCCATAACCCCAGTGGCCGTAGTAGCCGGGAGGAGGCGCTTGCACGATCACCACGCGCGCTGGCGCCTGGCGGATGATGAGGGTGTCGGCAAACACCGGCGTGCTCGCCAGCGCAGCCCACATCACGGGAATGAGTAGCAGAGCGCGCACCGCTCGGGACATGAATGCCATGGCCATGGTTCTCCGTCGTACCGCTTTCGAAGATGAAGGCGGTTGATCGGTTAAACGCGGGGGCGGTGGAAATCCTTCGGTAAAATTTTGTTTATTTTGCCCATGCCAAAAAAAACCGCGCATTTGCGCGGTTTTTTTTATTTCTCCTTGATCACGGTCGCGACGTCGGCGGCCTTGACCCGTATGTGCTTGCCGGCGATGTCGGTGAATTCGTAGAAACCATCCGCAGTCTTCGCGTTCGGCACATCCCTGGTCAAATATTGGGTGCCGTTCTGCAACGTCACTACGGTTTGCGTGGAGCAACCGGCCAATACCAGCATCGTCAACATACCCAGTGCCAGACCCAAATTCTTCATGCTCATAACCCTTACCCTGACCCTTCGAAAACCCCGCGCCTGAGCGGTCGGGGGAGACACATTTAATGTGGCTGACAGCCATCTGATCATTATTACGCAAAAAGTTGCGTGTGCCTTTGATCTATTACCGATTGCAACAGCCGGCCGGGGACGGCACTCTGTATGCATAACCAGTGTTTGATCCAGCGCCTGAAGTGCCTGAAATGTCCAATCCCCTAGAAGATCCGCTCTATTACCTGCATAACTTCCGCCAAGTGCTCGACTGGCTGGGGCAGCGTTATGCCGATTTGCTGGCTCCTGACGAAGAGCATTTCATTCAGCAATTTGACAGCTTGCCGCAAGCGTCCCAGGCCTTGCTGGTGCGAATGGTAATGCGCAAGGGCGTGCATTTTCGCGCTGGCAAGCTCAACTATGTCGAGATCGGCGCAGTGCAGGAGGCGGTGGTGCCGTTGCTCGAGCAGGGCTGGGTGAGCGATCAGTGCCTGGTGTCGTTTGAAGAGCTGTTCGGCCTGTTGCAGAAAGCCGAAATTCTCGTGGCGTTCAAACCCTGGATCGAGCACCCCAAGGCCAGGAAGTCTGACTGGCTGGCGGTGCTGTCAGTGCAGTTCTGCGAAGCGCGCTGCTTCCAGGATTGGTGCCCGGACGTGACCGATCAACTCTACAGCCTGACGGTGATGGACCTGTGCGACCGCCTGCGCCTGATGTTCTTTGGCAATCTGTATCAGGACTGGTCGGAGTTTGTGCTGGCGGATCTGGGGATTTTCACGTACGAGAAAGTCGAGTTCTGCGACGAGTCCCGCGGCTTGCGCAGCCGTGACGATGTGCACGGTTTCCTGTTCCTGCACCAATGCCAGCAGGCTTTTGAAGCGGGTGAGGCGTTGGGCGTGGTACTGGAAAACATCACCACCCTGCACACTGACAACCCCTGGCTGGAAAAGCGCCGGGCCAAGCTGTTGTTTCAGGTAGGCCAGTACTGCGAGCGCAGTGCCGAGCTGGCCCTGGCCGAGGCGATCTACAGGGGCTGCGCTTATCCCGGCGCCCGGGCCCGATTGATTCGGGTACTGGAGCGCCAGGAAGACTACGCCCAGGCGATGCTGCTGGCGCGTGAGGCGCAGGTGGCACCGGAGAGCGCCGCCGAGCAGCAGCATCTGTTGCGAGTGATCCCCAGGCTGCGGCGCAAACTCGGCGAACCAGCGATACCCAAGGCAAAGCCCTGCGAGATCGTGCGCCTGGACCTTGAGCTGCCAGCCCCGGAGCCGCTGATGTCGGTGGAATATTGCGTGCAGGCGCACCTGAGCGACCACGGCGCGCCGGTGCATTACGTCGAGAACAGCCTGATCAATTCGTTGTTCGGCCTGCTGTGCTGGCCGGCGATTTTTGCGCCGTTGCCGGGGTCGTTTTTCCACCCGTTCCAGCGCGGCCCGGTGGACCTGCACAGCGAGGATTTTCATCAGCGGCGTGCCGAGCTGTTTGCCGCATGCCTGGATCAACTGGGCGATGAGCGCTACAAGACCACCATCCGCCAGCGGTACATCGACAAATGGGGCATCCAGTCACCCTTCGTGTTCTGGAACGTTCTCAGCGAAGAGCTGCTGGACCAGGCACTCGATTGCCTGCCCGCCGCGCACCTGCGTCACTGGTTCGAGCGCCTGCTGCTGGATATCCGCGCCAATCGTGCCGGCATGCCCGACCTGATCCAGTTCTGGCCCGAGGAAAAAACCTACCGCATGATCGAAGTCAAAGGCCCCGGTGATCGCCTGCAGGACAACCAATTGCGCTGGCTGGAGTTCTGCGGCGAGCACCAGATGCCCGTGACGGTGTGTTATGTGCGCTGGGCGGAGCAGCAGGCTTGAGCTACAGCGTCGCAGTGCGTGCGCTATGTGAGTTCACCGCCAAGGTCGGCGACCTCGACTTGCGGTTTACCCCGTCCCCCAGCGCCCAGGAGGGCATTGTCGGCCACCGCACCGTGGCGTCGCGGCGCAGCGCCCACTACCAGAACGAAGTCGCGCTGGAGGGCGAATACCGGCAGTTGAAAGTCCGGGGCAGGGCAGATGGCTACGACCCGGACCGCAACCAGCTGGAAGAAGTGAAAACCTATCGCGGCGACCTGGACAAGCAGCCGGCCAACCACCGCCAACTGCACTGGGCCCAGGTCAAGGTGTACGGTTGGCTGATGTGCCAGAAGCTCGGGTTATCGGAGATTGTGCTGGCGCTGGTGTACTTCGACATCGTTGGCGAGCACGAAACCCTCTTGAGCCAAGCCTTCCAGGCCGCCGACCTGGAACACTTCTTCAACCAGCAATGCGCGTTGTTCCTCGGGTGGGCCGAACAGGAAATGCGTCAGCGCGAAGCCCGCAACGCCGCAGCGGCCGCCCTGGGCTTTCCCCATGCAGCGTTTCGCCCGGGCCAGCGCTCCCTGGCAGAAACGGTCTACAAGGCCGTCAGCACCGGCCGTTGCCTGATGGCCCAGGCGCCTACCGGGATTGGCAAGACCGTCGGCACGATTTTCCCGATGCTCAAGGCCCTGGCGCCGCAGCAACTGGACAAGGTGTTCTTTCTCACGGCCAAGACCCCCGGCCGAAAATTGGCGCTGGACGCCGCGCAAGTGCTCTATGACAGCAGCCCGGACCTGCCGCTGCGGGTGCTGGAGCTGGTCGCGCGGGACAAGGCCTGCGAACACCTCGACAAAGCCTGTCACGGCGACTCATGCCCCTTGGCCAAGGGCTTTTACGACCGCCTGCCCGCCGCCCGCCAGGCCGCTTCACAGGTGCGCCTGCTGGACCAGCGCAACCTGCGGGACGTCGCCCTGGCCCATGACGTGTGCCCCTATTACCTGAGTCAGGAAATGGCGCGCTGGACCGACGTGGTGGTTGCCGACTACAACTACTACTTCGATTTCGGCGCCATGTTGTTCGGCCTGGCCCAGCTCAACCAGTGGCGGGTGGCGGTGCTGGTGGATGAAGCCCACAACCTGGTGGAACGCGGCCGATCGATGTACAGCGCCGCCCTCGATCAGTACAGCCTCAAGACGTTGCGTGACACCGCGCCGGAACCGCTCAAGAAGTCCTTGCAGCGCCTGAACCGAGAGTGGAACGCCTTGCACAAAGAGCAAGTCGCGCCGTATCAGGCCTATGCCCGCAAACCCGAGAAACTGCTGCAAGCGTTGAGCCTGTGCACCAGCGCCATGGGCGAGTATTTCAACGATCACCCCGAAGCACTCAATGGCGACCTGCAGGCCTTTTACTTCGAGGCGTTGCAGTTCGCCAAGGTCGCCGAACTGTTCAACGAACACTTCATTTTCGACATCAGCAAGCGCGAACTCAGCGGCAAACGCAGCTCATCCAATCTGTGCCTGCGCAACGTAGTGCCCGCCGAGTTCATTCGCCCGCGATTGACGGCGGCCCGCAGCAGCGTGCTGTTTTCCGCCACCCTGAGCCCGCGGCATTACTACGCGGACTTGCTCGGAATGCCACCCGACACGGCCTGGGTCGATGTGGAGTCGCCGTTCAAGGCCGAGCAATTGCAGGTGCATATCGTCGACAGGATCTCCACCCGGTTCGTGCATCGCCAGGCGTCCCTGGAGCCCATCGTCGAGCTGATCGCCACACAGTTCGCGCAGGCGCCGGGCAACTACCTGGCGTTTTTCAGCAGCTTCGATTACTTGCAGCAAGTGGCGCAATTGTTGGCCGAACGGCACCCGCACATCCCGCTGTGGCAGCAGTCACGGGGCATGGCCGAGGCCGAGCGCCAGGCGTTTCTCGACCAGTTCACCCAGCACAGCCAGGGCATCGGTTTTGCCGTACTCGGCGGTGCATTCGGCGAAGGCATCGACCTGCCGGGAACGCGACTGATCGGCGCGTTTATCGCCACCCTGGGCCTGGCACAACTGAACCCGGTGAATGAGCAGCTCAAGGTGCGGATGGGCGCGATTTTCGGCGCCGGTTACGACTACACCTACCTGTACCCGGGCATTCAGAAGGTGGTGCAGGCCGCGGGCCGGGTGATTCGCAGCCAGCAGGACCGGGGCGTGGTGATGCTGATCGATGACCGTTTTGGCGAAGCCCGGGTGCGGCAGTTGTTGCCACGCTGGTGGTCGATCACTGCGCCGGATACACCGCGTCCCGCAACTGGTGGGTGAACAGCCCGGACATGCCTTCGTACGCGGTATTGGTCAATGCGACCACTGTGAGCTTTTGCTGCGGGTCGACAAACCAGCTGTGACCGTAGGCGCCGCCCCATTCAAAGGTGCCACGGGATTGCGGCGTGCCCGTCAGCGCCGGGTCATTCAGCACCGCCCAGCCGTAACCGAACCCCCAACCCGGGTCCTGGGTTTGCGCCATGGCGCCGACCTGATCGGTGACCATCAACTGCACGCTGTGCGCGGACAGGATCGGTGCGCCGCCCTGGCGAATGGTTTCCAGGAACCGCGCAATATCACCTGCCGTCCCGGCCATGCCGGCGCCGCCGGAAGGGTAGGCATGGGGATCAAGAATCCGCCGCACATCAAACAGCGCGGTGCTGTTGCCCGAGGTGATGGTGGCCCTGTCGACCATACGCAACGGCTGCGGTGATCCATCCTGATACGCGGCGGCCAGCCGCGTGAGGTCGGTCACGGCAAACCCGGTATCGCGCAGGCCCAGAGGCCCGGTCACCGACTCGTGGAGCAATTCCGGCAAGCGCTGGCCCGACGCCTTTTCCAGCACCGCACCCAGCACATCGGTGGCCATCGAATACTGCCAGCCGGTACCCGGCGGGTAACTCAAGGGCACGCTGGCGATGCGCTTCAGGTTCTCGGCAAAGCTGATTTCCGGCTCGCCCAAACCATCGGAAACCCCGGCGGTGCGGTAGGGGCCGTGGGGGGCTTCCAGAAATCCGTAGCTGAGGCCGGCGGTGTGGTTGAGCAATTGGCTGACGGTGATCACCGGGGTGGTGCCATCCGCCAGCTTGGGATTGAAGTCGGGCAGCCAGCGGCTGACCGGATCGTCCAGGCCCAGGCGGCCTTGTTCCACCAGGTGCATCGCGGCGGCGGAGACCAGCGGCTTGGTGACCGATGCCAGGCGAAAGATCGTGTCCTCCGTCATCGGCCGCTCGGCTTCCCGGTCCGCCAACCCGGCAGCACGGTGGTAAACCAACTGCCCATCCCGCAGCACCAGCACCACTGTGCCCACCAGGCGCTTGTCGGCAATGGCGCTGTCGACCACTGCATCCACCCGTTGCGCGAGCAGCGGGTCCTGGCTGTCGGCGCAGGCGAGGGTGGCGCAAAGCGTGGCGGCAAGGGTCACGAGGTGTCTGGCTGAAGGCTGCATGGGTCAGGTTCGCTCATTGGCAGTGCAGGGCTGCCAATATGAACACAAGGGCCCCTGACTACAACGTGACATTGAGGCCACTGTGGATTATGGGTTGCGGTGTGGTTTTTCAGTCATGAAATATCTCCTTAAGGGAGGCCTAGGTTCCCCGCTGGAGCCTGGACGCGGAATACCCTAGAGTCCGCGTTTCTGTCGCGATCGTCCGGAGCTTTTATGGATACCCTTTCCGATGTGCTGGCACTGTTAAAATGCCATCGCTCGACCTTCGCCGGCCTGAAGGCCGGAGGCACATGGGCCATTAACTTTGCAGCGCCGGACGGCATCAAGTTCAATGCGGTGGTGGAGGGCAGTTGCTGGCTGGAGGTGGAAGGGCTGGTGGTGCCGATGCGCTTGTATGAGGGTGATTGTTTCCTGTTGACCCAGGCACGCCCGTGGAGGCTGTCCAGTCATCTGTCGGGTGAAGGCCTTGATGCACGGGAGGTGTATGCCGATGCGGTCGGCGGTATCGCCACACTGGGGGACACGGTGGATCTGTTTTTGATCGCCGGGCGCTTTATCTACGGGGATGACGCTCGGCTGTTGCTGGACAGCCTGCCGCCGGTGCTGCGGGTGAGCGCCCACTCCGAACAGGCCGCCGTATTGCGCTGGTGCCTGGACCGCCTGGCCCGGGAATACGCCAGCCCGCTACAAGGTGCGGCGCTGATGACCGAGCATTTGGCGCAAATGATGCTGGTGCAAATCCTGCGGCTCTATCAATCTTCCATGGGCGCGAACGCCACTGGCTGGTTGGGGGCATTGACCGATCCAAGGCTGGCTCCGGTGCTGCGGGAAATTCACGCGGCACCTGCCCGGCGCTGGACATTGAGTGAAATGGCCGCCGTGGCGAGTCAATCCCGCTCTACCTTTGCCTTGCACTTCAAGCAACGGGTAGGACTGGCACCGCAGGAATACCTGACCCGCTGGCGCATGCACCTGGCGGTGCAGGCCTTGAAAGCCAGCGATAACAGCGTGTCCACGATCGGCCAGTCCCTGGGTTATCAGTCAGACAGCGCGTTCAGCAATGCTTTCAAGCGGGTGATGGCCTGCTCTCCCCGGGAATACCGCGAGCGAACCCCACACAAGGAACCCAGTGATGAGCGACATCCAGCAGCAGAAGGTCAAGGTCAACGGCATTGAATTGAACGTGCACATCGCCGGGCCCGAGAACGGTCCGCCGGTGTGGCTGCTGCATGGGTTTCCCGAGTGCTGGTACTCCTGGCGCGAGCAGATTCCGGCGCTTGTCGCGCTGGGTTATCGGGTGTTTGTGCCGCACATGCGCGGTTATGGACAGTCCAGCGCGCCGCCGGAGGTGGCCGACTATGAGCTGCTGACCCTGTGTGCCGATATCCAGGGCGCCATGGACTTGTTCGGGCATCGCCAGGTCGTCATGGTCGGCCACGACTGGGGCGCAGTGGTGGCCTGGCACCTGGCGTTGCTGGAGCCTGAGCGGGTCACCCGGCTGGTGACGATGTCGGTGCCGTTCGCCGGGCGCTCGCGCAGGCCGGTGATCGAGATCATGCGCGAGCTGTACGCTGATCGCTTCAATTACATCCTGTACTTCCAGGCGCCGGGCGTGGCCGAAAAGGAGCTGGATGCCGACATTGAGCGGACCCTGCGCCTGTTCATGCAGGACCAGGATGTGTTCCTGCAGCAGAAACCCGCCAGCGCGAAACTGCTGGAAGGTGTCCCGCTGCCGGGCAAGCTCCCTGCCTGGTGCAGTCAGCAGGATCTCGATGTGTATGTGCAGACCTTCGCCGGCGACGGCTTTCGCGGCCCGTTGAACTGGTACCGCAACTTCGAGCGCAACTGGCAGCGCACTGAGTTCCTGGCCGGCAAGCAGGTGCTGCAACCGACGCTGTTCATGATCGGGGACCGCGACCCGGTGGGCGTGTTCGAAGCTCACACCCTCAAGCGCATGCCTGAGGTGGTGCCCAACCTGCAGCAAGCGGTCCTGGCCAACTGCGGCCACTGGATTCAGAACGAGCAGGGGGCCAGGGTCAACGAGTTGCTGGTCGGGTTTCTAGGGCGAACGTGAACGTCGCGCCGCGTCCCGGCACGTCGATCAGGCGGATTTCCTGACCGTGCAATTGCAGGATGCGGTGCACGATGCGCAAGCCCAGGCCGCCATCGCGTCGGGCACCGCCAATGGTGAACGCACGCAGGAACAGGCCTTCGCGCAGATCCGCCGCAATCCCCGGGCCGCTGTCGCTCACCGTCACTTCAACAACGCCGGCCCTGGGTGCCAGGGTCACTTCAACTTCGCCATTGAGCGGCGTATGGCGCAAGGCATTGTCCAGCAGGTTGGTGAGCACGCGTTCGATCAGGCCCAAATCCGCCAGTACGGTCGGCACTACCGGCGGCAGGCTGGCGGTGAGGGTGATGCTGCGGGCTTCGGCCGTGAGTTCGAACTTCTGGAAGATGTCCTGCACCAGGTCGGGCAACGAAAAACCTTCGATGACCGGCTGCACAAACCCGTGTTCCAGGCGCACCAGTTCCAGCAGCGACTGGGCCAGCCCGCCGACCTTGCGACTCTGGTCCAGGGCGATGCCCAGGTAGCGCCGGCGTTCCTGCTGGGTCAGGCTGGCGTCTTTCAGGGACAGGGTTTCCAGGTAACCATGCAAGGAGGCCAGGGGCGTGCGCAGGTCGTGGGAGATATTCGCGACCATCTCCCGACGCTCCTGCTCTTGATGAGTGATGGCCCGCCACTGTTCACCCAGGCGGTTCTCCATCTGCACGAAGGCGTGGTCGAGCACCGCAATCTCATCCTGGCTGGCCACCTCGGGGGCCACGGCTTGCGGGACTTTCGGTGCGCCGTTGATATCGAACTGGCCAACCTTTTCGGTTAACTGCCGCAGGGGCCGGGTGATCCACGCAAACGCGGTCAAACCCGCCAACAGGCACAGCAACGCCACCAGCGCGATGGACCACAGGGCGATATTCAGGGCCATGCCGGTGGCGTCCCGGGCGTCGAATACATCATGGGCCTCGCCCAACAGCACCACATACAGGTAGCCGGCCTGCTGGCCATTGACCCGCAGCGGCGCGGCGCTGAACACCTTGAGGCCGTCGACACTGCGCGGGTCATCGCCGAGGATCGGCAACATTGCACCGCTGAGGAACCGCCGCACCGGCTCCAGGTTGACCTGGTTGCGGCGCAGGTGGCCGCTGGGCGCCGCATTGCCGACCACGCGGCCGTTGATGTCCAGCAGGTACACCTCGACGCTCGGGTTCACCAGCATCAATTGGCTGAACAGGTTACGCACCGCCTCAGGCTTGAGGCCGTCGGCGTCCATCAGTTGGGTGTCGCGGGCGATGTGCGCGGCGAGGTCGCGGGACAGGCCTTGCACCACTTCCAGCTCATGCATGTGGTTGGAGCGCACTTGCAGCCACGCCGAGGTGCCGCTGCAAATCAACAGCAACAGGGCGAACACCAGGGACAGGCGTTGGGTCAGGGTCAGCCTCATGCGGACTGCTCGGCAAATTTATAACCACGGCCCCACACCGTGAGGATGCGCGCCGGGTTGGCCGGGTCAGCCTCGACCTTGGCCCGCAGGCGGTTGATATGGGTGTTGACCGTGTGCTCATAGCCTTCGTGGCTGTAGCCCCACACGGCATTGAGCAGATCCATGCGCGAAAACACCTTGCCCGGCTGGCGGGCGAAAAAGTACAGCAGGTCGAATTCCCGGGGCGTGAGGTCCAGCCGCTGGCCTTGCAGGGTGGCGTCGCGGGTCAGCGGGTTGATGAACAACTGGCCGAGGTCAAGGCTGCCGGCGTCCATCTTCAGGTTGCGCGCCATGGCGTCGACCCGCCGCAGCAGCGCCTTGACCCGCGCCACCAGCTCCGGCATGGAAAACGGCTTGGCCAGGTAGTCGTCGGCCCCCAGTTCCAGGCCCAGGATGCGGTGCAGCTCACTGGAGCGGGCACTGGTGATAATGATCGGCGTGTAGCGCGTCATGGCCCGCGCCCGCCGGCAGATTTCCAGGCCGTCGACGCCGGGCAGCATCAAGTCGAGGATCAGCGCATCCCAACCGCCTTGCTCCAGCAGGCGCAGGCCTTCGTCACCGTCGGCGCTGTGGACCACCTCGAACTGCTCGTCCCGCAGGTGCAGGCAGATCAAATCGGCAATATGGGCATCGTCCTCGACCACCAGGACACGTTTGGGCTGATCCATTGATAGAAACCTGTCTTCGTAATTCGCGCATTGTGCGGCTTTTGCAACAGTGTAGTTATCACGAATTGTTTAACTCTGCGTGAGGATTCCGCGACCACCCCGGGCCTAACCTTCACTCATCGCAATGGCAAAAATTGTGGCGAGGGGGCTTGTCCCCCGTTGGGCTGCGTAGCGGCCCCAAAAAAAGCGGGAGCGCTGCGCACTCCAACGGGGGACAAGCCCCCTCGCCACAGGGTTATTTGCCGGCCATATAGCGTTGGAACTTAGGAGAAGGTCATGTATTCACGTCGACAGATCTTGCTGGCCGGCGGCGGCCTTGGGCTCGCGGTCATCGCCGGTGGCCTGCTGCAAAAAATCAACGCCGGCCCCGGGCTGATCGCCGAAGCCGAGGCCGCCGAAAACTTCGAAGTCAGCCACACCGATGCCGAATGGCGCACCCTGCTGACCGCCGAGCAATACGCGATCCTGCGCGAGGAGGGCACCGAACGCCCCTACAGCAGCGCGCTCAACAGCGAACACCGCAACGGTACCTTCGCCTGCGCCGGTTGCGCACTGCCGCTGTATTCCTCAACCACCAAATTTGAAAGCCACACCGGCTGGCCCAGCTTCTGGCAACCCCTGGAAAACGCCGTGGCCAGCCACGTCGACACCTCCTTTGGCGTGGTGCGCAAGGAAATCCATTGCCGGCGCTGTGGCGGCCATCAGGGCCACGTATTCGACGACGGCCCCGCACCCACCGGCCTGCGCTACTGCATGAACGGCGCAGCCATGACGTTCACCGCGACTTAATTCAATGTCTTCTTATAAGGGAATACCCCATGTGGCTTTTGGTTCTCGCGTACTTGGGCGGCGTGCTGACAATTGTCAGCCCCTGCATCCTGCCGGTTCTGCCTTTTGTCTTCGCTCGCACCGGGCAGCCGTTTTTGCGCAGTGGCTTGCCGCTGTTGCTGGGGATGGCGATGACCTTCGCCCTGGTCGCGTCGCTCGCGGCGGTGGGCGGCGGTTGGGTGGTGCAAGTCAATCAGTACGGTCGCTGGCTCGCGTTGCTGTTTGTTGCGCTATTCGGGCTGACGCTGTTGCTGCCCAGCCTGTCCGAGCGCCTGACCCGGCCACTGGTGGCCGCGGGCAGTCGCCTGTCGGAAGCCGCCGGGGCCGATTCGCGGCCGCGTCCCGGCGCATCGTTCCTGATCGGCGTGGCCACCGGGCTGCTGTGGGCACCGTGCGCCGGGCCCATCCTGGGGCTGGTACTGACGGGCGCCGCGCTGCAGGGCGCCAGTATCGGCACTACCTTGCTCTTGCTGGCCTACGCGGCCGGGGCTGCCACCTCCCTGGCCTTGGCGCTGCTGGTCGGCGGTAAAGTCTTTGGCTTCATGAAGCGCTCGCTCGGCGCCGGTGAATGGCTGCGTCGGGGGCTTGGCGCGCTGATGCTGGCGGGTGTGGCGGCGATTGCCCTGGGCCTGGACACCGGGATCCTCGCACGCTTGTCGACGGCCTCCACCGGCGGCCTGGAACAAAGCCTGGTGGAAAAACTCAGCGCCAAGCCTGAACAGAAGAGCGGGGCGATGATGGCCGGTGGCGCGATGATGATGTCGGCCAACCACAGCGACACACTGCCGGTGGAAGGCCAGTTGCCGGCGCTGGACGGCGCCGTGCAATGGCTCAACTCCGAGCCGCTGACCGCCGAGGCGTTGAAAGGCAAGGTGGTGCTGGTGGATTTCTGGACCTACTCCTGCATCAACTGCCTGCGCACCTTGCCGTACGTGAAAGCCTGGGCCGAGAAGTACCGTGACCAGGGCCTGGTGGTGATCGGTGTGCACGCCCCGGAATTTGCCTTCGAGCGCGACGTCAACAACGTCACCAAGGCCATGAAGGACCTGGGCATTACCTACCCGGTGGCGATCGACAACAACTACAAAATCTGGCGCGCGTTCAACAACCAGTACTGGCCGGCGCATTACTTTGCCGACGCCAAGGGCCAGATCCGCTACCACCATTTTGGTGAGGGTGATTACGCCGAGTCCGAACGGGTTATCCAGCAACTGCTGCGTGAAGCGGGCGCCACCCAGGTGGCGGGCGGTTTGATCGAAGCCGACGCCAAGGGCATCCAGGCCGCACCGGACATGAACGAAGTGCAATCGCCGGAAACCTACCTGGGCTTCCAGCGCGCCGAGAACTTCGTGTCCACCGGCACCCTGGCCACTGACAAGGTCGCCAACTACCCGGCAGCCGGCAATCTCGCGCTGAACAACTGGACCCTGGAAGGCCAGTGGAACGTCGGTGGGCAGCAAGCCACCCTCGCGGCGGCCAACGGCAAGATCGTCTACCGCTTCCACGCCCGTGACTTGCACCTGGTGCTGGGCCCTGGCGCCGACGGCAAGCCGGTGCGCTTCAAGGTCACCGTCGACGGCCAGGCGCCGGGTGATGCCCACGGCACCGACGTCGCGCCGGATGGCAGCGGCAGCGTGACCGAACAACGCTTGTACCAGCTTGTTCGTCAGCCGGGCGCGGTCAAGGATCGGACCTTCACCATCGAGTTTCTAGACCCGCACGTGTCGGCCTACGCCTTCACCTTCGGCTAACCCGGCGACGTAACGCTTGAACTGAAAACCCAATCAATGTGGGAGCTGGCTTGCCTGCGATAGCGATGTTGAATTCACCACCGCCATCGCAGGCAAGCCAGCTCCCACCGTTGACCGTGTTTATTCTGATGTCTTGGAGTGAATGAGATGAAACTGCTTAATTACTTACCGGCCCTCGCGTTTGCTGCTTTCGTCGGCCACGCCTCGGCGTTCTCTTTCGGCCCGTCCGACGACGCCGTGGCCATCGCGCCGCCGGCCATGGACCTGCCAGCAAACGGTAGCAACCTGCAAACCGCGGTGTTCGCCGGCGGCTGCTTCTGGGGCGTGCAGGGCGTGTTCCAACACGTGCAGGGCGTGAAAAACGCCGTCTCCGGCTATGACGGCGGCGCGGCCAGCACCGCCCAGTACGAAAGCGTCAGCGGCGGTGATACCGGCCACGCCGAATCCGTCTCCGTGACCTACGACCCGAGCAAGGTCAGCTACGGCAAGCTGCTGCAGATCTACTTCTCGGTCGCCCACAACCCCACGGAACTCAATCGCCAGGGGCCGGACAGCGGCACCCAGTACCGCTCGGCGATCTTTGCCCAGAATGCCGAACAGCAAAAAGTCGCCCAGGCCTATATCGACCAGCTCGACGCTGCCAAATCCTTCGACAAGCCGATCGTGACCAGGATCGAAATGGGCAAGGCGTTCTACCCGGCGGAGTCCTACCACCAGGACTTCCTGACGGAAAACCCGTCCTACCCGTACATCGTGATCAACGATCTGCCCAAGGTGGCCCAGCTGAAAAAACTGTTCCCCGACCAATACCGGGCAGAGCCGGTGCTGGTGAAAAACCAGTAGGCTTTCAGCCCTTGGCTTTTGCCAGGTAGGGCGCCAGGCGCCGGCCCATTTCCTCACCCAGGGCTTGCAGCCCGCTCAAGGGGCGGATCATCACTTCAAACTCGATGATCTGCCCTTGCTCGTTAAAGCGAATCAGGTCGATGCCCTTGAGCTGCTTGTCACCCACCCGCGCGCTGAACTCCAGCACCACGCTTTGACCGTCGGCGGTGGCCAGCTCGCGGTGATAGGTGAAGTCTTCAAAGACGTTGAATACGGTATTGAGGATCATCGACACCACCGGCGCCCCCGGGTAGGGCGTGTGGGCCATGGGCGAGCGGAAGACCGCGTCGGGAGCCAGCAATTCGGGGAGGGCTTTCAAATCACCGGCAACCAGCATGGCGTGCCAGCGCTTGAGGCTGTGGGCGGCCTGGGGAGATAGGTTCAGTTGTTCGGACATGTCGGGCACCTGTTCTTATGATGGGCGGGGCGTTGCACCCCACCAACATAAGAGCGGCACCCAGGCCGATCAATGATCCAAATTGACAGTTATATGATTGAGCCGCACACCACACCCGCCACGATCAACGATCGTTCCCACGCTCTGCGTGGGAACGCCGCCCTGGACGCTCTGCGTCCGCTCTTGACGTCGTGACGCAGAGCGTCACCGGATGCATTCCCACGCGGAGCGTGGGAACGATCAATCATCAGACCACTTCCAGGTACGAGCTATGAATCGCCCGCGCCAATTCGCGCACGGTGTCGATAAACTCTGTCAGCCGGCTGTGCAACCCGTCCTCCAGAATCTCGTCAATCCCCGTATACCTCAGCCGCGCTTCAAACTCGGCCGCCAGGCGCTGGGCCGTGCGCCCATAACTCCCGGGCAAATCCGCCAGGATGTGGCTCAACTCCTCGATACACGCATGCAACGAGCGGGGCACATCACTGCGCAGCAGCAACAGCTCCGACACTGACCGCGCATTCAACGCATTCGGGTACAGCTCGGTATACGCCTCAAACGACGACAACGCCCGCAGCAACGCGCTCCACTGGTAATACCCGCGTGCCGACAGGTCACTGACCTCTTCGGACTCTTCGCCAAACATCTCATACCGCGCGTCCAGCAGCCTCAAGGTGTTATCCGCTCGCTCGACAAACGTGCCCAGCCGGATAAACCGATACGCGTCATTACGCATGATCGTCCCGGAAGTAGCCCCGCGAAACAGGTGCGAACGCTGCTTCACCCAGTCACAAAAGTGGCTGATGCCGTGGCGCGCCAAGCCGCCGGCCGCAATGCTGCGCATCTCCAGCCAGGTGGCGTTGAGGTTTTCCCACATGTCGGCGGTGATCCGCCCGCGCACCGCGTGGGCATTCCCGCGAGCGGCCCGCAGGCAGTTGTAGATACTGGCCGGGTTTTCCTCGTCGAGGGCGAAGAAGTGCAGCATGCGCTCGGCGTCCAGCTGTTGATGGCGCTCAAGGTAACTGTCCAGGGTGCCGCTGCTGAGCAACGACATGGCCAACTCATCCAGCCCGTCACTGCGCCCGGCCTGGGGCATCAGCGACAGCGAATAACTGACTTCCAGCATGCGCGCCAGGTTCTCGGCGCGCTCCAGGTAACGGGACATCCAATACAAATCTGCGGCGGTTCTACTCAGCATACTCAGCCCTCCACCACCCAGGTGTCCTTGGTTCCGCCGCCTTGCGACGAGTTGACGATCAATGAGCCTTCGCGCAGTGCCACGCGGGTCAAGCCACCGGGTACCAGGCGGGTTTCCTTGCCCGAAAGCACGAATGGCCGCAGGTCGATGTGCCGGGGCGCGATGCCGTTTTCGACAAAGGTCGGGCAGGTGGACAGGCTCAAGGTCGGTTGGGCGATGTAGGCGTGGGGGCGGGCCTTGATGCGTTGACGGAAGTCCTCGATCTCGGCAGCGCTGGAAGCGGGGCCCACCAGCATGCCGTAACCGCCGGAGCCTTGGGTTTCCTTGACCACCAGTTCCGGCAGGTGCGCGAGGACGTGGGACAACTCGTCCGGCTTGCGGCACTGGAACGTCGGCACGTTTTGCAGGATCGGCTCTTCATCCAGGTAGAAACGGATCATCTCCGGCACATATGGGTAGATCGACTTGTCGTCCGCCACGCCAGTGCCGATGGCGTTCGCCAGCACCACGTTGCCCGCACAATAGGCCGCCACCAGCCCCGGGACGCCGAGCATCGAGTCGGGGTTGAACGCCTGCGGGTCGAGGAAGGCGTCGTCGATGCGACGGTAGATCACATCAACGGCCTTGGGGCCATCGGTGGTGCGCATGAACACCTTGAGGTCGTGCACGAACAGGTCGGCGCCTTCCACCAGTTCGACGCCCATTTCCCGGGCCAGGAACGCATGCTCAAAAAACGCGCTGTTGAAGCGGCCCGGCGTCAGCACCACCACATTCGGGTTGTCGAGGCGGCTGGAGCTTTTCAGGGTCTTGAGCAGCAGGTTGGGGTAGTGGTCCACCGGGGCGATGCGCTGCTTGGCGAACACCTCGGGGAACAGGCGCATCATCATCTTGCGGTCTTCGAGCATGTAGCTCACGCCGCTGGGGGTGCGCAGGTTGTCTTCGAGCACGTAGTAAGTGCCGTCGCCATCGCGAACCAGGTCGACCCCGGAGATGTGCGAGTAGATATCGCGGTGCAGGTCCAGGCCGACCATGGCCTTCTGGTAACCCTCGTTACCCAACACCTGATCGGCAGGGATGATTCCGGCCTTGATGATGCGTTGGTCGTGGTAGATGTCGGCAAGGAACATGTTCAATGCATTGACCCGCTGGATACAGCCGCGCTCGATGACGCTCCACTCGCTGGCGGGGATGCTGCGGGGGATGATGTCGAAGGGGATCAGGCGCTCGGTGTCTTGCTCGTCGCCATACAGGGTGAAGGTGATCCCGGCGCGGTGAAACAGCAGGTCGGCTTCACGGCGGCGCTGGGCCAGCAGTTCTGGCGGCGTATTGGCCAGCCAGCGGGAGAATTCCTGATAGTGCGCACGGCAAACGCCTTGTGCGTCATTCATTTCATCAAAGAAAGATCGAGCCATTCCAATTACCTTGTCAGTGCCGGGACTAACTGCGCTTTGGCACTGCCGCTTTAGAAAACGCATTTTTTTATGAGCCCGTGGCTGATGGTGCCAACAGGCCTGGTCCTTACTTTCTTTTGGGGTGGGCTCTGGGTCGGGGGGTAACGATTGCTCCTGTATTCAGGCGGGGCAGGTGGATGATTGAAGGAATAAAGCAATGCCTGTGCCATCCACCCGTAGCGACTCCCCTGTGGCGAGGGAGCTTGCTCCCGCTGGGGTGCGAAGCGCCCCCAGGAAGCAGGCCGGTTAAGCAGCCCAACGCGAGCAAGCGCCCTCGCCACATAGAGAACTCGATTGCCTCAAAACGGTGCATCGATTACTTGAACTTTGCACCAGCGCGGTTCTTCTAACGGGCTTCAAATACCTGCGTGGAGCACTGATCGTGCCCAGAATCATTTCCCCACAGAACCCTGAGTCGGCCGTGACCGACCACAGCGAACACTCCGCGAAGATGTTCGGTTCACCCAAGGACCGCCTCGACTTCTACCGGCGCGAGATCCAGTACGAAACCAGCATCCTGGCCAACCGCACCGACGCCTACCTCACGGCGCAGTCGTTCCTGGTGATCGCCTTTGTGTCCGGCATGGGCAACCTCAACCCGGAATGGGGCAAGCTGTTCACTCTGGTGGTGCCGGTATTCCTGGCGATGCTGGGCATCCTCAGTTCTCTCAACGCCTGGCCAGGCATTCGGGCGGCCTACGACATCATTGACCACTGGCATTACAAGCAAAGCGAACTGCTGCGCAGTGAACCGGTGATGGGCCTGGCGTATGACGAATCGCCGCTGTTCAGCGAGACGGAGTCGTCCCACAAGGGCTATCGCAAGTCGCTGTTGTTCTCGATGCGTGCACCCTGGTTGTTCATGGTGTTCTGGGTGATCCTGGGGGCCTATGCGTTCTATATCCAGGTCGACAACCCGGGCTCCTAGGGAATCGGAATGAACTTCCACCCGGCGTGCGGCGCCTTACCTTTACGCAGGGCACGTTTCCCCAAGATCTGCGAAGAGGTGACCATGAACGCAACCGATAAAGACGACCCGCAAGTCAGCGGCCGCAATGATCCCGCCATCGACGGCGGAGAGCCGGCACCGGGTACAGCGGCCGACGCGCCGAAAGACCCAACGCCTGACGCCGACCCTAAGGCGGCAGAAAACGACTACAGTCCAGACTTCAAGCCCGAGCGCGAGCCCAAGCCTGAAACCGATGCCGATATCGATACTCAAGGCGGTTAGAGGAGACGGTCATGTCAGTTGAAATAGACGAAGACGATGAACTCAATGACCCGGGCAATGAAGACCCGGGCTCACTGATGGATGATGCCGAAGTTCCGCTTAACGACCTGGATGATGCCGCCGACGTCGGCAACACCGAAAACCAGGAATAACCGTCATTGTTGTGCCTGGGCGCGTCGTTCATACCACGCCAGCATCGGCTGTGTGCTGAGGCCATGAACGATGATGCTCAGGGCAATGACTGATAGCGTCAGGTTCACCGCAACGGCGCTGCTGGTGCCCACCAACCCATGGTTGATGGCGTAGAACAGGTAGTAAATGCTGCCGATCCCGCGAATCCCGAACCAGCCCACCAGCCCGCGCTGATTGCGATCCAGCAGACTGCCCCAGGGCACCGACAACACGCTGAGCGGGCGAATCACGCAAAACAGCAAAGCGCCCACCGCCAGCGCCCGCCAGTCCCAGTGACTGACCAGCACCACGCCCAGCAGGGTCACCAGAAACACTTCCATCGAACGCTCCACCAGGCCGCCAAATGCGAGCATGTCGCCCATCATCACGCCGGCAGCGATCTGCGTGTCTTGCAACTGCCCGAGGTCACCGTGCAATGCGTGCTCCGGCTCTACTTCCATATGGCCCACTAACGGCTTTGCCAAATGTTCGGCAGGGGTTTGTGAGTTGCCGGTGGACTTGAACTCTGCCTGGCGCAGGCCGAGGCCGGCGGCAAATACCGACAGAAAGCCATAGCCGCCGATGGCCTCGGCCACCACATAGGCCAGGGCGATCAGGGCCAGCGTCAGGTAGTCATTCGGGGAGAGGGTGCTGTCGGCATTGGTGATCCGCATCTTGAGGGTCAGCCGGCCGATGCCCCGGGCCATCCAATAACCGGTCAACAAGCCGGCCGGCACCGCCCACAGCAGATTTTTCAGGACCCACCCGCCAAGCCAGTCACCGTCGAACCCACCGTGCTGCATGAACATCAGCGCGAAGATCACAAACGGGAAGGCGGTGCCATCGTTCAAACCGGCCTCACCGGAGAGGCCGAAGCGCAGTGCGTCATAGTCCTGAGCGTTATTGACCTGCACCAGGCCCGCGAGCACCGGGTCGGTGGGCGCGAGAATCGCCCCCACCAACAGCGAAACGCCCCACGACAACCCCAGCAGCCAATGCAGCACCAGGCACGTCCCGAGTATGGTCAGGAGCATGACCGGACCGGCCATGCCAAACGCAATGCGCCAGGTTCGATGTTTGAGGGGCAGGCGCAGCTTCAAGCCGCTGACAAACAGCGAAAACAGCACCGCGACCTCCGTCAGGTGTTCCATCCAGCGGGCGGAGTCCTTGATATCCAGGTGCAGCAGGTCCGCGCCCAGCGGGCCAATACCCACGCCAAGCAACAGGCACACCGCCGAGGTGGTGACCGGCATCCAGCGCAGGTAGGAGGAGGTGAGGGCGAGGGTGAGCAACACCGCGCCGAGTACGGCCATCCATAGAATAAAAGTCATCGGGTGTGCACCGGGCCGTGGTCTGTCCAGGTTTGAGGAGCACGGCCGGGCCCAGGTTCAATGTGATTCCAACAACTGTGAACCGATGGTTTTCACACGGATCATGTCTATCAACTGCCGCAACCCTGGATGAGACTGACGCCGGCTGGGGTAATACATGCACAGTGGCGCGCCGATGCAGGCCCAGTCGGGCAGCACTTCCACCAGGCGGCCGTCTGCCAGTTCCGATAACACGCGATTCTCCAGGCAGTAGGCGATGCCCACGCCTTGCAGGGCGGCGTCGACGATGGTTTGTGTGTCGGCCGCGCTGAAGTGGCCGGGCACATCCAGGCGCTGTTGGCGGGTGCCGTTGCCCAACTCCCACTTGTAGGTGGTCTTGTCGCCCAGGTACATGCGGATGCAAGCGTGTGCGAGCAGGTCCTTGGGCACGGCAGGCGTTCCGGCCTTTGCAAGGTAGGCCGGGGAGGCGACCATGATCCAGCGCAGCTCGCCGGTCAGCGGCACGGCCACCATGTCCTGGGGCACGGTGGCGCCATAGCGGATACCCGCGTCGTAGCCTTCGGCGACGATGTCGAGCATGCGGTCTTCGATCATCACGTCCAGGCGCAGTTGCGGATAGGTGCGGGTGAACTCGCCCAACAGTGGCGAGATCAGCAGCACCGCGGCGTCCCGGGGAACGTTCAGGCGCAGCCGCCCAATCGGTGCCTCGCGGTACAGCTCCAGGGTGTCGAGGCCATCCTGGATCGTCGCAAAGCCCGCACTGAGTTTTTCCGCCAGCACCACACCGGCGTCGGTGGGCTCCACCGCACGGCTGGTGCGGTAGAGCAACTTCACCCCGAGGCGGGTTTCCAGGTTGCGCATGGTGTGGCTCAGGGCCGAGGTGGTGACGCCCAGTTCATGGGCGGCATGCCGGAAACTCCGGCGACGGATGATCGCCATGAACACATTCAGGTCGGCCAACTCGGAGCGGTTGAACGCAGCCATATCAAGCACCTTTTGTACGGTTTGGGTTGCACGCGGCGTTGAGCCCGATTCAACCACGGATGATCTAGAGTAATCGTTTTTTTACTGAATGTTTCTGGCGGAGGCTTTTTAATGAGTATCGAAACCATCAAGATCCCGGGGATCGACAAGGCCGTCTCGCGGATTGCCCTGGGTACCTGGTCCATGGGCGGTTCGATGTGGGGTGGCGCCGATAATGAGGTGTCGATCAAGACCATTCGCCATGCGCTGGCCAGCGGCATCAATTTTATCGACAGTGCGCCGGTCTACGGCCTCGGTTTGTCTGAAGAGCTGATCGGCCGGGCCCTGCGCGGCGTGCGCCATACGGCGGTGATCGCGACCAAGGCCGGCCTGCAATGGGACGACGGCACCGTGCGCCGCAACGCCACGGCCCAGCGCATCCGCAAGGAAGTCGAAGACTCGCTGCTGCGCCTGGAAACCGACTACATCGACCTCTATCAGATTCACTGGCCCGACCCGCTGGTGGCCCAGGAAGAAACCGCCGGCGAGCTGGAAAAACTGCGCCGCGAAGGCAAGATCCTGGCGGTGGGCGTGAGCAATTATTCCCCCGCGCAAATGGACGACTTCCGCCAGTACACCCACCTGGACACGGTGCAACCACCCTACAACCTGTTCGAACGGGCGATCGACAGCGACATCCTGCCGTACGCCAGACAAAACGCCCTGGTGGTCCTGGCCTATGGCTCGCTGTGCCGGGGCCTGTTGACCGGCAGCATGCACGCCGCCACACGCTTTACCGGTGATGATGTGCGCAAGCTCGACCCGAAATTCAAGGCGCCACGCTTTGAGCAATACCTGGCGGCGGTCGCGGCGCTGGATGTGTATGCCCGCGAGTGCCACGGCAAGTCCGTGCTGGCCCTGGCATTGCGCTGGGTGCTGGACCAGGGCCCGACGGTGGCGCTGTGGGGCGCCCGTCGCCCGGAACAATTGAAAGGCATCGAGGACGCATTCGGCTGGCAACTCAGCGCCGATGACCTGCAACATATCGACCGTATTCTGGCCAACACGATAAAAGATCCGGTAGGCCCGGAATTTATGGCCCCGGCCAAACGTTAACCTTTGCGACAGGGATGTCTGGCAGTTGTAAAACAACAAAAGACATCCCTTTGGCGTTGAGGTTTTTGGCATGAAGCGCGGTACCGTATTCAAGAGCATCGGTGGTTTGCTGTGTGTGGTGGCGTTGGCGGGCGCCTGGAAATGGCGGGGCAATCCCGATGTGTTGTGGCAGATCGTCAGCCGCCAATGTGTGCCCGACCAGAGCCAGCATCAAAACCCCAGCCCCTGCCTCAAGGTCGACCCGGACAAGGGTTTCGTGTTGCTCAAGGACCTCAATGGCCCGTATCAGGACCTGCTGATCCCCACCGACAAAGTCACCGGCATCGAAGACGTCGCACTGACGCGCAACCTGCTGCCGCATTACTTTGCCCAGGCCTGGAAAAACCACGACGTGCTCTCCACCGGCCTGCAAACGCCGATTGCCGACCGCTATGTGTCGCTGGCGATCAACTCGCGTTACGGCCGCTCGCAAAACCAGTTGCATATCCATATCGCCTGCCTGCGCCCCGACGTGTTCAACACCCTCACCGAACGCGCCGCCACCCTTAACGAGCAATGGCAAACCCTGCCGGTCAAACTGCAGGGGCATACCTACAGCGCCCGCACCTTGTCGGCAGCCGACTTCGACCTGCGTGACCCACTGGCGATCCTGAATGACTACGTGCAGGCCCAGGGCGACGCCATGGCCAGCTACAGCCTGCTGCTGGCACCCGAGGCGGATGGCAACTTCGTGCTGCTGGCCACCCGCTTGACGCTCAAGGAGTGGAACCTGGCGTCCGCCGAGGAGCTGCAAGACCACCAGTGCAAGCTGATGACCCAGACTGCCGGCTGAATTCATACCCACCTGGAGGTATCCACCACAACGACCTGTTTTAACTGTTTACGACATCCGCGACGCTATCCGTTGAACGAGTGTTCAGTTTCAATTATGTTGGCTGCAACCCCCCGCTGGGCAACCAGCGGGCTTGCGCTTTTTCTGATTGAACGAGAGGCACTGGCATGCGGTTTTCACCCTTTGTTGAGCGAATTGCAGGGCAGGGCGTAGCCGCCTGGGACATCCACCACGCCGCGTTCCAGGCCAGCAGCAAAGGCGAAGACATCATCATCCTGAGCGTCGGCGACCCGGATTTCGCCACCCCCTCGTTCATCACCGACGCCGCCGTCGAAGCGCTGCGCCAGGGCGATACCCACTACACCGAAATCCCCGGCCGCCCGGCACTGCGGGACGCGATCGCCGCCCGTTACAGCCAGTCCCTGGCTCGCCCGTTAAACGCTGAAAACGTCATCACCGTGGCCGGCGCGCAGAACGCTTTGTTCGTCACCTCGCTGTGCCTGTTGCAGGCCGGTGATGAAGTGATTGTCCTCGACCCGATGTACGTCACGTACGAAGCCACGCTCAAGGCCAGCGGCGCGACGCTGGTGCGGGTGCCGTGTGCTGCCGATTCGGGCTTTCGCCTCGACCCGGCGCTGCTGGCCGCCGCCATCACGCCGCGCACCCGGGCGATTTTCTTCTCCAACCCCAACAACCCCACCGGCGTGATGCTCAACCCCCAGGAGCTGCAGGCAATTGCCGACCTGGCGATCGAGCATGAACTGTGGGTGGTGGTGGACGAAGTCTACGAAAGCCTGGTGTTCGACGGTGAGTACCACAGCCTCGCCGCGCTGCCGGGCATGGCCGACCGCTGCATCGTGATCGGCAGCCTGTCGAAATCCCACGCCATGACCGGCTGGCGCATCGGCTGGATCGTTGCCGAGCCTGCCATGGTGGCCCACGCCGAAACCCTGGTGTTGAGCATGCTGTACGGCTTGCCGGGGTTTGTGATGGAAGCCGCCACCGCCGCCGTGTTGGCCCACGATGAAGTCACCCAGGGCATGCGTGAAACCTACCGGCGCCGCCGCGACCTGGTGGTCGCCGGCCTGAGCGATTGCCCGGGCATTCACGTACGCGCCCCCCAAGCCGGCATGTTCGTGCTGGTGGATGTGCGGGACACCGGCCTCAGTTCCCTGGATTTTGCCTGGCGGCTGTTCCGCGAAGCGGGGGTTTCCGTATTGGATGCCGCCGCTTTCGGTGAACCGGCCCAGGGCTTTGTGCGGCTGTCGTTCACCTTGGGTGAAGCGCGACTGGCCGAGGCCTGCGAGCGCATCAGCCGCTTCGTCGCCAAGCTCGCCGGCGAGCCGCGAATAGAGCCTGCTGCGAAAATCATCAGCGTGCAGCCGGCGGCCGCGAAGAAGATGATCGAGGTGCTCGACCTGCACAAACGCTTCGGCAATATCGAAGTGCTCAAGGGCATCTCCCTGACTGCGCACGAAGGCGAAGTCATCTCACTGATCGGCGCCAGCGGCTCGGGTAAAAGCACTTTGCTGCGTTGCATCAACATGCTCGAAGTGCCGGACCAGGGCAGCATTCATGTCGACGGCGAGAGCATCAAGCTCAACTACGGTCGGCCCGGCGCACCGCTGGTGGCCGACGCCAAACAGCTGGTACGGATTCGCTCGACGCTGGGCATGGTGTTCCAGAACTTCAACCTGTGGCCCCATCGCACCGTGCTGGAAAACCTTATCGAAGCGCCGATCCAGGTCCTGCGCGAAAGCCGTGCCGAAGCCATCGAGCGCGCCGAAGCCTTGCTCGACCGGGTTGGCCTGGCCGCCAAGCGCAACGAATACCCGGCGTTCCTCTCTGGCGGCCAGCAACAGCGGGTGGCCATCGCCCGTGCGTTGGCCATGCGCCCCAAAGTCATGTTGTTCGACGAGCCCACCTCGGCCCTCGACCCGGAGCTGGTGGGCGAAGTGCTGCGGGTGATTCGTTCCCTGGCCGAAGAAGGCCGCACCATGATCCTGGTGACCCATGAAATGGCGTTCGCCCGGGACGTGTCATCCAAAGTCGCGTTTTTGCACCAAGGCTTGATCGAGGAAACCGGTTCGCCGGACTCAGTGTTTATCGACCCACGCAGTGAACGTTGCCGGCAGTTCGTCAACGCGCATCAAACTCGCTAACTCCAAAAAAAGACGGGGCAAGATCATGAAATCCAAACGATTGGCAAAGTGGTTGAGCAGTGCAGTGTTGATGCTGGCGGCAGGTACTGCGTTGGCGGCGGAGAAACCCATCGTGTTCGCGGTGGCGGCGGAACCCTACCCACCGTTCACGGTGAAGGGCGGCAACGGGGAGTGGACAGGGTTTGAAGTGGACCTGATCCACAAGCTCTGCGACTTGATGAAAGCTGAGTGCCAGATCAAGGAAGTGGCGTGGGACGGGATCATCCCGTCGTTGCTGGCGAAGAAAATCGACGTGATTTTCTCCTCGATGTCGGTCACCGAGGAGCGTGAAAAACAGATCGCGTTCAGCCGCGCCTACTACGATTCGCTGCTGGGCATTGCCGGTCCCAAGGGCACCACCGTCGAAGTCTCGCCGGCGGGCCTGAAAGGCAAGATTATCGGCGTGCAGATCTCCACCGTCAGCGCCAACTACCTGAAGAAGTACTACGAGAAAATTGCTGACCTGAAGTACTACGACACCCAGGAATCGGCCAACGCCGACCTGATTGCCGGGCGGACCGACTTGATGATGGCCGACGGTGTCGCCATCGCCATGATGGTGAAAACGCCTGAAGCCCAGGGCCTGGCCGAGATCGCCGAAGTACCTTACGACCCGATCATCGGCCGTGGCGTGGGCGCGGGCCTGCGCAAGGAAGACACCGAACTCAAGGCACGCCTCGATAAGGCCATCGGCGAGCTGCTGGTGAGCAAGGACTACGCTGACCTCTCGCAGAGTGTGTTTGGTGTGTCCGTCAGCCCGTGCAAAAGAGCCGATACCCCGGCGTACGTCAGCAAGGTATGTGACAGCCCCTACACAAACTGACCTGTGACCTTCCTGTGGTGAAGGGGCTTGTCCTGTGGCGAGGGGGCTTGTCCCCCGTTGGAGTGCGCAGCGCTCCCGCTTTTTTGGGGCTGCTCCGCAGCCCAACGGGGGACAAGCCCCCTCGCCACAAGGGTCATTGCGCATCATTGAAATAGGGAGCGCCGATGTTCGATCTACTCAACTTCAGCGAGCAAGGCTGGGGCAACGCATTGCTCAAAGGGTTATGGATGACCCTGCAGATCTCCGCCGGCTCGTTTGCGGTGGGGCTGCTGATCGGCCTGGTGGTGGCCTGTGCCAAGCTCAGTGCGCCGCGCCCGATTGCCATGCTGATGCGCGGCTACACCACGGTGTTCCGCGCGGTGCCCGAGTTGCTGCTGATCCTGTTGCTGTATTACGCAGGCTCCATGGCCCTCAATGCGCTGATGCTGTGGCTGGGGTTTGAGCAGTTCAACATCAGCGGGCCGCTGGTTGCGATCCTGGTATTGGGGCTGGTGCAGGGCGCGTACGCCTCGGAGATTTTCCGCGCGGCGATCCTGGCGATCCCCCACGGGCAGATCGAAGCGGCACGGGCCTTCGGCTTGAGCGGCTTGGGTCTGTTTCGCCGGGTGACCCTGCCGATCATGGCGCCGTACGCGCTGGCCGGCATGTCCAACCTGTGGATCAACCTGATCAAGGACAGCGCGCTGATCAGCGTGGTGGGCACCAACGAACTGCTGTACACCGCCAAGCAGGCGGCGGGCTCGACCCGGCAATACCTGTTGTTCTACCTCACGGCCGCCGCCTTGTATTACCTGGTGACACTGGCCTCCAACTACCTGTCCGGGCGCCTGGAACGACGTATTCGTCGCTGGATGCCGGTTGTCGAGTGAGCCGCACATGCCTGAGTGGATAAGTTATTACGCAGGACTGATCGCCAAGGGCTTGCAGACGACCCTGTCGTTGCTGGTGATCTCGGCGCTGCTGGGTTTCGCCCTGGCGGTGCTGGTGGCGCTGGCACGGCTGTCGCGGCGCAAGTGGCTGGCGCGGTGTGCGCTGGGGTACACCAGCGTGCTGCGGGGCACGCCGTTGTTGATCCAGATCTACATTTTCTACTACGGCCTGGGCAGCCTGTTTGCCCAGTTCCCGATGATTCGCGGGAGTTTCCTGTGGCCGCTCCTGCGGGACGGTTACTGGTACATCGTGTTTGCCCTGGTGTTGTCGGTGGGGGCGTACGTCGGCGAAGTGATTCGCGGCGGCCTGCTGGCGGTGCCCAAGGGCGAAATGGAAGCCGCCTCGGCGTTTGGCATGACGCCTCGCCAGGCGCTATTGCGCGTGCGCCTGCCACGGGCCATGCGCCTGTTGCTGCCCACACTGGCGGGGGAAACGGTGATGTTGCTCAAGTCCACGGCACTGGCCTCTACCATCGCGGTGGTCGACCTGCTCGGCGCTGCCAACGTGGTGCGCGCCCAGACCCTGCAGATCTACCAGCCACTGCTGTTGGTGGCCGGGGTTTACCTGTGCCTGACCTTTTTGATTGAAGCCCTGTACGCGATTGCCGAGCGGCGTGGCACACCGTTGCGCAGGTCTGCCGGATGAAAACCGATCGCTCGTTGCAAGGGATTGCCCTGTGCTCACTGGCCTATGCGTTCCTGGCGTTGCAGGACGCCGGGATCAAATGGCTGGTGGCCGACTATTCGGTGTTCACCATCCTGTTCTGGCGCAGCCTGGTGGTGGTCGCCGCCTGCGTGATCGCCGGGCGCCTGGGCCTGCTCAAGCGTGCCTGGCACTCGGTCAGCCGCAGGCTGTTGATCATCCGGGGCCTGTTGTCGCTGCTGGCCTGGCTGCTGTACTACACCGCCGCCAAGGACCTGACCCTGGCGGAAATGACCACCCTGTATTTTTCCGCGCCGATCATGGTCACCTTGCTGGCCGCGCTGATCCTCAAGGAGCGCGCCAGCCGTGGCCAGTGGGTTTCGCTGATCATTGGCTTTGTGGGCGTGGTGATCGCCTGCCGCCCCAGCAGCATGGTCGACCCGCTGCCCATCGGCCTGACGCTGGCCGCCGCGCTGTGCTGGGCGTTTACCTATATCCAGCTGCGCCAGGTGGATGACAACACCTCGGTACTGGAACAGATGCTGATCACCAACGTGGTGTTCGTGATTTGCATGGCGGTGACGCTACCCTGGACGCACACACCCTCACCGACACCGGCATGGCTGGGCATGCTCGGCGCCGGGCTGGTGGGCGGTATTGGCCAGTTCCTGTTGTTTGCGAGTTTCCGCCGGGCCACGGCAACGCTGTTGGCGCCGTTCGAGTACACCGGGTTGATCTGGGCGTTCCTGCTGTCGAGCCTGGTGTGGGGCACGCTGATGGACGTATCGCTGATCTTCGGCGCCGTACTGATCGCCATCAGCGGCACCCTGGCCATGCTCAGCGCCCGGCACCCTGTGTCACAAGACGTGGTCGGCGCTGAATGCTCCGTGACGCAGCCCTTGTATCCAGCAGCGGCAGATGTGCAGCCCGTCGGCGGGGCTGAAGGTGCCGGGGTTGAGGCACCACTCGAGCCAGAGTCCGTCGAGCATCGCCGATAAGCCGATGGCCGCCAGGCGCGTGTCGTGGATCACGAAGCCTTCGCTCGCGGCCAGGTCGTCGAGCAGTTGGCGAATCAGTTCGAGGTAGGCGCGGTAGCTTTTTTCGTGGGAGTCGTTCACGGGGTCCGAATGGCGGATCAGGCTCCAGAACACCACCCACACCCCCAGCAATTTCGGGTCCATGACCCGTGAGGAAAACGAGCCGGCGAGGAACGCATCCAGCCGTGCGGCAGGGCCCTGGGCCTGGTCGACTTCCTGCCACAGGGCGGTGGTCAGTTCGCTGGCGAGCTTGTGGTAGGTCTCGGCGATCAGTGCATCGATGCTGCCGAAATGGTGATTGAGCAACCCCACCGAAACCCCGGCTTCAGCGGCGATGCGCCGCACGGAAATGCCGGCATGCCCGTCCCGGGCGAGGCTGGTGAGGGTGGCGGCAATCAACAGGTCGCGACGGTCTTCGGTCACAGGCACACCCTTGGTAAAAGTACATGGTTGAACGTGTGTTCAATATATACCCACAGCTCCAACAAGAGGAGGGCAGCGGCATGGCAAAAGACCTTTCGTGGCAAGTCCCGGGCGATTCCGGGAACACCCTGCACATCGGCGCCTGGCGCTTTGAGGGGGACGGCAGCGGCCCGCGGGTGCACCTGCAAGCTGGCGTGCACGCCGACGAAATCGCCGGGATGCTGGTGTTGCACCAACTGCTGCCGCGTTTGCAGGCGTGCCAGGACCAGGGGCGGCTCAAGGGCACGGTGACAGTGGTGCCCCAGGCCAACCCGTTCGGCATTGGCCAGTTTCGCCAGGGGCGGTTGCTGGGGCGCTTTCACGAAGCCACCGGGCAGAATTTTAACCGGGCGTTCGATCATTCATTGGCGATGGAGCGCCCGGCCAGCAACCTGGCGCAATGGCAGAAAAGCCTGGTGCAACTGGCGGCCGATGCCGAGTTGGTGCTGGACCTGCACACGGATGATGAAGCGCTGCCGTACCTGTATATCCACCGCAGCTTTTGGCCCGAGGGCCGGGCATTGGCGGCGGCGTTGCAGGTGGACGTGGTGATTGTCTGGGACGAGGGCGGGGACGGGTCGTTTGAGGAAACCATCATCAATCACGCCAACCCGCGAATGGCAGCGACCATTGAATTGCGCGGGCAGGCGGATGTGAGTGACGCCCTGGCCGGGCAGGATGGCGATGGTATCTGGGCCTGGCTCTGTGCAAACGGGGTGATCGACGAAGCCCCGGCGATTGCCGATTGGCAGGGGCAGGTGGTGGACATGGGGTGCATGGAGACCATTCTGGCGCCGTGCCCCGGGGTGTTGGTGTTTGAAAAACGCCTCGGTGAACTGGTCGAGGAGGGCGAGCGGTTTGCGCGGATTATCCGGCGGCCCGGGGACCCGGCGTCTGAAATGGTGCTGCATGCCGTGCAAACCGGGCGCATGGTGACGGGGCATCGGGAGCGCCTGGTGTCGCAGGGTTCGGTGGTGGCCAAGTTTACCGGCTCGCGGTTGTCTGACAGCTACAGCGGTGGGGTGTTGGATCCTTAGTAGAGGTGTACATATCCGTTTTTTTTGTGATGGCTTCGATGGGTTCCGCTCTTACAGCGGCTCACTTTTGAACAGCGCAAAAGTAAGCAAAACGCTCTTGCCCCACCACTCGGCACCTCGCTTAGGCTCGGTGTGCCCTCACTCCGGCTTTGGACCGTGGGCCGCCGCGATGGGCCATCCTTGGCCCAGCGCGGCTAACCCGGCGTCCTGCCGGGTTACCCACGCTCCAAAGCCTGCGTTCGGCCAGCGTGGTTTAACGGGGCGCCTAAGATCAAGATCAAAAGCAGATCAACAGCACAGCGGCCTACAGGCCGGCTTGAGTGGTGTGAAGCAAAGGCAAAATCAAAAGCGGCCACGATCCCCTGTAGGAGCTGGCTTGCCGGCGATGGTCGTTAACGATGACGCTGGCGTCCTGAATGAACGCGGCGCTCTCAGGTTTTTCGCCGGCAAGCCGGCTCCTACAGAAAAGTAGCTCTGCTTTCGCTTTGGCTTTTGGCTGTGGCTTCTACCACTCAAGCCGCCTGTAGGCCGCTGTGCTCTTGTCTTTTGATCTTGATCTGACTGCCCCAATAACGCC
>NZ_AHHC01000032.1:0-79491 GCF_000242655.1 Pseudomonas sp. PAMC 25886 | reverse complement strand
GGCATCCGGCAGCGTACGGCTGGCCGCGTCGACGCTGACGCAGCGCTCGCACAGCTGCGCCAGGCTCTCACCCGACTGGCACCATGCCGCCTGGATCGCCGCGCCCAGGGCAGCGGCTTCGCTTTGTTCGGTGCAGATGACTTCGGTGTTCATGATATCGGCAACCATCTGGCGCCACACCGGGCTTTTCGAGCCGCCGCCGATCAGCCGGATGCTCTGGCTTTGCAGGCCGGTCTGGCGCAGCAGGTCCAGGCCGTAGCGCAGGCCGAAGGTGGTGCCTTCGACCACCGCGCGGCACAGGTTGGCGCGGGTCAGGTTGGTCATGGTCAGACCGTGCAGGCTGCCGGTGGCGTGGGGCAGGGCGGGCACCCGTTCGCCGTTGAGGAACGGCAGCATGCTCACGCCGTCGGCGCCAATCGGGGCCTCGGCCACCAGGGCGTTGAAAGCCGCCAGGTCGAGGTCGAACAGTTCGCGGATGACCCCGGTGGCATTGGTCAGGTTCATGGTGCAGATCAACGGCAGCCAGCCGCCGCTGGACGAGCAGAACGTCGCCACCGACGCCTGGGGGCTGACGTTGGCCTGATCGGCAAAGGCATACACGGTGCCGGATGAACCCAGGCTCATGGTGATCACGCCGGGGGCGATATTGCCGGTGCCGATAGCGCCCATCATGTTGTCGCCGCCGCCACTGGACACCTGCGCATTCGGGTTGATGCCCAAGCGCTCGGCGATGGCTGGCAGGATGATGCCCACTGGCTGGTTGGCCTCGATCAACTCGGGCAGCGCGGCTTCAAGGCGCCCTTCGGGGTCGATGTGGCGCAACAGCGCCAGGTCCCATTCCCGGGTGCGCACGTTGAAATAACCGGTGCCCGAGGCATCGCCGTACTCGGCGCAGGCGCGGCCGGTGAGCCAGTAGTTGAGGTAATCGTGGGGCAGCAGGACATGGGCGATGCGCGCGAAAATCTCCGGGTGCTGTTCGCGGGTCCACACCAGCTTGGACACGGTATAGCCGGGTGCGATGGCCACGCCGAGGCGCTCCAGGGAGCCGCTTTCGCCGCCCAGATGCTGCAGCAGGCGATCGTTTTCCGGCGCGGTTTCGGTGTCGCACCACAGCTTGGCCGGGCGCAGTACCTGGCCCTGGTCATCCAGCAGCACCAGGCCGTGTTGCTGGCCGGAGACGCCGATGGCGAGGATGTCCTGGCCGTCCACACCGGCCTGTTGCAAGGCGCGGTGGGTGGCTTCGGTGAACGCGTCCAGCCATTCCTGGGTGTGCTGTTCACGGCGCCCGTTGGCGCCGCTGATCAGGGTGTGGCTGGCAGCGCCCAGGCCCAGGACTTTGCCGCTGGCGGCGTCGAGGACGATCGCCTTGGTGCCCTGGGTGCCGCAGTCGATGCCGAGGTAGAGGTTTTGCTGGGTCATGATCGTCGCTCAGCAGTGTTGTTTTTGGAGTGAGAATGCGATCAACGTGGGAGCTGGCTTGCCTGCGATGGCGGTCCTTCAGCCAGTAACCATGTAGCTGATACACCGTTATCGCAGGCAAGCCAGCTCCCACATTTTGATTCGGTTCCGTCAGTTGAGATTGGCGAGCAGCCGCTCCAGCGTTTTGCTCACACCCACATCCTGCAGGCTCTCGAAACACCGCTCAAACGCTGCCACAAACGCAGGTGAGTTGGGAATAGCCGTACCAAAAATCTCTTCCACCCCCAGCAGTCGCTGGCTGATCAGCGCACCATCCGTCACCAGCCCCTGGCAAAAGTCGGCACGGGGATCCGGAATCCGGTAGATCACGCCATTCTCATCCACGCCTTTCAAGTACAACGCCCACGCCGCCACCACCAGCGCGGCGCGCTCGGTCTCGCGGCCATCGGCAATCAGGCGGTTGATGGTGGGTACGGTGAACTTGGGAAACTTCGAGGAGCCATCGGAACACACGCGCTCCAGCTGGTCGGCAATCGCCTGGTTGGAGAAGCGGTCCACCAGAGTCTGCTTGTACTCGGTCAGGTCGATGCCCGGAACCGGCGCCAGGTTCGGCGTGACGTCCAGGTCCATGTAGGCGCGCATATACGCCACGAACAGCGGATCGTTCATGGTCTCGTGGACGAAGCGATAGCCCTTCAGAAAGCCCAGGTACGTCAGCGCCAGGTGGCTGCCGTTGAGCAGGCCGATCTTCATTTCTTCGTACGGTGTGACGTCATCGGTGAATTGCACGCCCACCGTCTCCCACGCCGGGCGACCGTTGACGAATTTGTCTTCCAGCACCCATTGCACGAACGGTTCGCAGACCACCGGCCAGGCGTCGTCGATGCCGTGCTCGTCGTGCAGTTGCAGGCGGTGCGCGGTGCTGGTCATCGGCGTGATGCGGTCGACCATGGCATTCGGGAAGCTCACGTTGGCCTTGATCCACTCATGCAGGTCAGGGTTATGCAGCGCGGCAAAGGCCAGCAAGGCTTTGCGGGTGACGGCGCCGTTGTGGGGCAGGTTATCGCAGGACATTACGGTAAAGGCCGCAACCCCGGCGGCACGGCGCTGGGTCAACGCGGCGCAGATAAACCCGAACACGGTTTTCGGCGAGCCCGGGTTGGCCAGGTCGTGCTGGATCTGCGGCAGGTTGGCCATGAACTCGCCGTTGCTGTCGTCGATGCAGTAGCCGCCTTCGGTGATGGTCAGCGAGACGATGCGGATTTCCGGGCTGGCCAGCTTGTCGATCAGCGCCTGGGCACCGTCTTCGGCCAGCAGCATGTCGCTGATGGAACCGATAACCCGCACTTCGGTGTCGTCGGTGTCGCCCAGTTCATACAGGGTGAACAGATAGTCCTGGCCGGCCAGGTCGTCCCGGGCCTTGCGGTCTTCGGCACGCAGGCCGACCCCGCAAATGCTCCAGTCCAGGCCGGTGCCGGTGTTCATCAGTGCATCGGTGTAATACGCCTGGTGGGCGCGGTGGAACCCACCGACGCCAATGTGCGCAATGCCCTGGCGGGTATCGGCGATCGCATAGGTTGGCAACTGCACTTCAGGGGCCAGTTGCGTGAGGTTTTGCTTGTTCAGTTTCATGGGTAAGTCTCGCGAAATCAGGCGGCGGCGCGCAGGGGGCGGGCCACGGCAACGCCGTCAGCGTCGAACAGATGGCATTGGGTCGGGTCCAGGTACAGCTGCAGGGTTTCGCCGTATTGGCTGGCCATGTCGCCCCGGATACGCAGGGTCAGCGGCTCTTTGCTGGCGGTGATGACGTGGCAGAAGGTGTCGCTGCCCAGGCGCTCGCCGACGTCGGCGGTGACGGTCAGGGTGGCTTGCCCCGGCGAGGCGATTTCCAGGTGCTCCGGACGAATGCCCAGGGTCACCGCACTGCCGACACTCAAGGTCGCGCTGCTCAGGGGCAGGCTGATGCGGCCGCCGGCATCCAGCTCGACTTCGCAACCCTGCGCGTCAACGCGGGTGACCTTGCCTTTGAGGAAACCCATTTTCGGCGTACCCAAAAAGCCTGCGACAAACAGGTTGGCCGGCTGGTGATACAGCTCCAGCGGCGAGCCCACCTGTTCCACGCGGCCGCTGTTCAGCACGACCACCTTGTCGGCCAGGGTCATGGCTTCGACCTGGTCGTGGGTCACGTAGATCATGGTGGCTTGCAGCTCTTTGTGCAGGCGCGACAGCTCCAGGCGCATTTGCACGCGCAGGGCGGCATCGAGGTTGGACAGCGGCTCGTCGAACAGGAAGATCTTCGGGTTGCGCACAATCGCGCGGCCAATGGCGACACGCTGACGCTGGCCGCCGGACAGCTGCTTGGGCTTGCGCTCCAGCAACGGGCCCAGCTCCAGGATGCGCGCCGCTTCGTTGACCTTGCTCTCGACAATCTTCTTGTCGACGCCTGCCAGGTCCAGGGCAAACGACATGTTCTTGCGCACGCTCATATGCGGGTACAGGGCGTAGGTCTGGAACACCATCGCCAGGTCGCGCTTGGCCGGGGTGACTTCGGTGATGTCGCGGCCATCCAGCTCGATGGTGCCTTCGGTGACTTCTTCCAGGCCCGCAATCAAGCGCAGCAGGGTGGATTTGCCGCAGCCCGACGGGCCGACGAACACCACGAATTCCTTGTCGTTCACCTCAAGGTCGATGCCCTTGATGATGGAGAAACCTTCGAAGCCTTTTTGCAGATTCTTGATTTTCAGGTTGGCCATGATGGGCCTCCGCTTCTAAATTCGTTGTTGTTTGAAGGTGCCGTTATTTCACGGCGCCGAAGGACAAACCGCGGACCAGCTGTTTCTGGCTGATCCAGCCAAAGATCAGGATCGGCGCACAGGCCAGGGTCGACACGGCAGACAATTTGGCCCAGAACAAGCCTTCGGGGCTGGAGTACGAGGCGATCAATGCGGTCAGCGGCGCGGCGTTGGACGAGGTCAGGTTCAGTGACCAGAACGCTTCGTTCCAGCACAGGATCAGCGACAGCAACACCGTGGAAGCCAGGCCACCCTTGGCGATCGGCAGCAGCACCCGGACCATTTCCTGCCACAGGGTGGCGCCGTCCAGGCGGGCGGCTTCGAGGATGTCTTTCGGGATGTCCTTGAAGTAGGTGTAAACCATCCAGACCACGATCGGCAGGTTGATCAGGGTGTAGATGATGATCAGCGCAATGCGCGTGTCCAGCAGGCCGAAGCTCTTGGCCAGCAGGTAGATCGGCATCAGCACGCCCACCGGCGGCAGCATCTTGGTGGAGAGCATCCACAGCAGCGTGCCCTTGGTGCGCTTGGTCTCGTAGAAGGCCATGGAGTAGGCGGCCGGCACCGAGATCAGCAGGCACAAGGCGGTGGCGCTGAAGGAAATCAGCACCGAGTTCCAGGCATAGCTGAAGTAATTGCTGCGCTCGTTGATGTGCAGGTAGTTCTCCAGCGTCGGCGTGAAGATGAACTGCGGCGGGGTGGCGAACGCATCGATTTCGGTCTTGAAGCTGGTCAGCACCATCCAGAAGATCGGGAAGAAAATCAGGATCGCGATGGCCCAGGCCAGGGTGCCGAGCAACACACTTTGCAGGCGGCGGGATTGTTGGAGCGTCATGGCGCGGCCCTCAAGGCTTGTCAGTCAGGTTTTTGCCGATCATCCGCACCAGGATGATCGCCGCGATATTGGCGATGACCACGGCAATCAAGCCGCCGGCCGAGGCCATGCCCACATCGAACTGCACCAGCGCCTGGTTGTAGATCAGGTAGGCGAGGTTGGTCGACGCATAGCCGGGGCCACCGTTGGTGGTGGTGAAGATTTCCGCGAACACCGAGAGCAGGAAGATGGTTTCGATCATCACCACCACGGCAATCGGGCGTGCCAGGTGCGGCAGGGTCAGGTGCCAGAAGATCGCGATGGCGCCGGCACCGTCCAGGCGGGCGGCTTCCTTTTGTTCCTGGTCCAGGGACTGCATGGCGGTCATCAGCAGCAGGATCGCGAAGGGCAGCCACTGCCAGGACACGATGATGATGATCGACAGCAACGGGTAATGGGCCAGCCAGTCCACGGGCTGGGCGCCGAACAGCTTCCACACGTAGGCGAGAATCCCCGACACCGGGTGGAAAATCAGGTTTTTCCAGATCAGCGCACCGACGGTGGGCATGATGAAGAACGGTGAAATCAGCAACACCCGCACCAGGCCGCGACCGAAAAACTCGCTGGCCTCCAGCAGGGCGCTGATCAGTACACCCAACACCACGCTGATCAGCAGCACGCTGCCCACCAGCAACAAGGTATTGGTGGCACCGGGCAGGAAGCCCGAGTCGGTGATGAAGTAGGTGAAGTTTTCCAGGCCCACGAATTGGTTTTCGCCGGGGTAGAGCAGGTTGTAGCGAATCAGCGAGAAGTACAGGGTCATGCCCAGCGGCACGATCATCCACAGCAGCAACAGGGCCACCGAGGGGCTGACGAGGAACCAGCCGGGGTTGATCAAGCGGCTTTTGCGCGGCTTGTCCGGCGTAGCGGTTTGCACTTGGGCAGTGGTGGTATTCATGGTGATCAGGACCAGTCAGGTACATGCGGAATGCGGGTCGGAGTGCGGTTAAAGGTGGGAGCTGGCTTGTGTGGGAGCTGGCTTGCCTGCGATGGTATCCCCCCGGTTTAGCTGACAGACCGAGGTGTCTGCATCGCAGGCAAGCCAGCTCCCACCAAGAGCCTCTCACACAAAAGCGGGTTCCCACATTCAGTGTGGTGAGACCGCTTTACTTGGGATAACCGGCCCGCTTCATTTCGCGTTCGGTGAAGGTCTGTGCATCCGCCAGGGCTTTTTCGGCGGTCGAGCCACCGGTCAGTGCACTGGAGAAGAACTTGCCGACCTGGGTACCAATGGCCTGGAATTCAGGAATGGTCACCAGCTGGATGCCCACATACGGCACCGGCTTGGCCGACGGGTCTTTCGGGTCGGCGACTTTCAGCGATTCCAGCGTCACCTTGGCAAACGGCGCCGCCTTCATGTATTCGTCGCTGTAGGTCGACTTGCGGGTACCTGGCGGTACGTTGGCAATCCCGTCGGTCTTGGCGACCAACTGGCTGTATTCCTTGGAAGTGGCCCAGGTGGTGAAGACCTTGGCGGCGTCCTTGGCTTTGGAGCTGGTCGGAATCCCCAGGGACCATGAGTACAGCCACGACGTACCTTTGTCGGTTTTCTCATGGGGTGCAAAGGTAAAGCCGACGTGGTCAGCCACTTTGCTTTGGGTCTTGTCGGTCACGAACGAGCCGGCGACGCTGGCGTCGACCCAGATCGCGCACTTGCCGCTGTTGAACAGCGCCAGGTTTTCGTTGAAGCCGTTGCTGGAGGCGCCCGGCGGGCCGGATTTTTTCATGTTGTCGACGTAGAAATTCAACGCGTCTTTCCACTCGGGACCGTTGAATTCCGGTTGCCACTTCTCATCGAACCAGCGTGCACCGTAGCCGTTGGCCAGGGTGGTGATCAGCGCCATGTTCTCGCCCCAACCGGCTTTGCCGCGCAGGCACAGGCCGTACTGTTCCTTGTCCTTGTTGGTGAGCTTGGCGGCGAATTCGCCGATCTGCGTCCAGGTCGGGTGCTCGGGCATGGTCAGCCCGGCGTCCTTGAACAGGTCGGTGCGGTAATAGGTGATGGAGCTTTCGGCGTAGAACGGCAGGGCGTACAGCGAGCCCTTGACGGAAAGCCCGTCACGCACGGAAGGGAAGACGTCGTCCAGGTCGTAGGAAGCAGGCAGGTCCTTCATCGGTTCCAGCCAGCCCTTGGCGCCCCAGAGTGCAGCTTCGTACATGCCGATGGTCAACACGTCGAACTGTCCGCCCTGGGTGGCGATGTCGGTGGTGAGGCGTTGGCGCAGGACGTTTTCTTCCAGTACCACCCAGTTCAGCTTGATCTCCGGATGCTCGGTCTCGAAGGTTTTCGAGAGCTTTTGCATGCGAATCATGTCGCTGTTGTTGACGGTGGCAATGGTCAGGGTTTGCGCGCCAAGACTGACGGCGCTCAGGGTCATGCAGGTGCAGGCAAGCAGAGCTTTAGCTGTGAACTTCATCGCGCACTCCATTTCTGCGCCCAGGGGCTACAGAAGGACAGTTATTGTTGTTGTGTCTTCCACGACAGCTGGAAGAGTGTGCGTTGATTACAGCCTTCAATTGGCGTGGTGACAAATCCTTGGGAGCACTTCTACTGATACTTTTTTGCACTCGGCGGATTTTCGGTGGGAACACGGTGCAAATGTGGGAGCTGGCTTGCCTGCGATGGCTGTGTGTCAGTCACGGCGCTATCGCAGGCAAGCCAGCTCCCACAGAAAAGCGGGCCCGCGGTTGTTCTTCAAGCGAGGTTTTGTTCGGTCAGGCGCTGTACCGCCAGGCGCCGGTAGTGGGATGGGGTCATGCCCTTGAGCTGTTGGAAGCGGCGGTTGAAGTTGGAGATGTTGTTGAAGCCTGACTCGAAGCACACATCGGTCACGGCCTTGTCGCCATCGGCCAGCAGCTCGCAGGATTTGCTGATGCGCAGGCGATTGACGAATTCAATGAAGGTGCGCCCGGTAGCCTGCTTAAACACACGGGAGAAGTAAGTGGGCTTCATGCCGAGGTATTCGGCGACTTCTTCCAGGGATAATTCCCGCGCATAGTGGGCAAAAATGTAGTCCACCGCCCGGTTGGTGCGGTCGATGCTGTGTTCGTCCGCCAGTTGCGGGGTGGTCACGCCGGACAGCAGTTGGTAGTCCTCGCAGGCACTGAGCACCTCCATCAGGATGAAGAAGTGCCCCAGGCGCGCCATGCCCTGGGCGTCCTCGATGCGTTGCATCAGGGTCATCGCCTGGGCGATGGTCTTCTTGCAGCGAAATTCGATGCCGTATTGCGCCCGTTCCAGCAACGGCGCAAGGGTCTTGAGCTCGGCGAACACATGACCGCCGCCCTCGAACAGCTCATCGGTGAAGTTCACCAACATGTCGCGCTTGGGCACCACTTCGTCCTCGGCCACCTGGCTGATCCAGTTGTGGGGCAGGTTGGGGCCGGTGAGGAACAGGCTTTCCGGGTAGAAGTTGCCAATGTAGTCGCCGATGAACACCTTGCCGGAGCTGGCGACGATCAGGTGCAGCTCGTATTCCTTGTGGAAATGCCAGCGCACCAAGGGGCACGGGAAGCCGTGTTGGCGATAGATGATGGACAGACCGTTGTGATCGTCCATCAGCTCGTAGGAAGGGTCGGTGATTCTCGCTGCTCGGGTCATGCTGCAGTCGCTTTATTGTGGTTGCGAAAAGGATAATGCCCCCTTGCGCGCCACCTCGCCAGCGCCGCTGTTTAAAGCTTGCGGTTTTTCGCCTCGATCCACTGCGCCATGTACTGGGTACTTTTGTGCAGGTGATGGCGCAGCATGCTGCCGGTGAAATTGTTGCGCCGGTGCGCGGCCAGCTCGCTGCGGCATTGTTCCAGGCGCGCCACCAGGGCCGGGCCGTGGAGGTCCTGGGCGTAACGGCGGGCCAGTAATTGCCGGCCGTCTTCCTGGGCCTGGGTCCAGCGTTCCTGGTCTTGATACAACGCAACCGCCTCGGCCGCGAGGGCCGTGGCGCTTTGCTCGACCACGCCGGGCCACGGTTCGCCCATGGCTTCGGCGCCAATCGGTGTGGTGACGCTCGGTGTGCCACAGAGCATCGCGTCGGCCAGTTTGCCCTTGATGCCGGCACCAAAGCGCAGCGGGGCCAGGCAGATACGCGCGGCGGTCATTACCTGCAGGGCGTCTTCAGCCCAGTTCATCACGTGAAAACCTTGGGCCGGGTTGTGCAGGGCGGTGGCCTTGGGCGGTGTGTAGGCGCCATACACGTGCAGTTGAGCGCCGGGCAGTTGCTGGCGGATCAGCGGCCACACGCTGTTCTTCATCCACAACACCGCATCCCAGTTGGGTGCATGGCGGAAGTTGCCGATGCTCAGGAAGTGCGCGCGGTCTTCAAACGGCGCAAACGCTTCGGTGGGCGGCGTCAGCATCAATGGACACCAGTGGAGCAGGGCGGCGGGCACCTTGAAATGCTCGGTCAGCAAGCGGCTTTCCACGTCGGAGATCATCAAGCTGATGTCACAGCGATAAATCGCCGCGATCTCGCGTTTGGCCAGGTCGGTGTCGGCCATGTAATCGAATTCGGCGGCAAGGTCCGGGCTGAACAACGGGGTGAAGTCATCAGCGTCGGGTTGAGCCTTCAGGAACTCCTTGAAGCGCTGGTGGCGGGCCTCCCGCAGGCTTTGCAAGTCCGAGCTTTCCAGCACGCGAAGGGCATTCGGGCAGCATTTTTCCACCCGCCAGCCGAACTGCTCTTCCATCATGAAACGGTCGAACAGCACGATATCCGGGGCCAGTTCGGTGATGAAATCATCGAAACTGCTGTTATTCAGCTCAATTGCACATTCGCGAATGCCCAGGGCGGGCAAGTCGGCCTTGTGTTCGCCGGTGACGGCCGGGCTGCTGAAGGTGATGTCCCAGCCCTGGGCCAGGAAGCTTTCCAGAATCTGCATCATGTGCCCGCCGGCCGCCGAAGAGCGGGGCTCGGGCCAGACGTAACCAATGACCAGGACTTTGGTGGCGGACGGGTTCATGAGCAGGGCGTTCCTGTGGGCAAAAAAACGGCGCGATTAAACCACAATTGGCCTGGTGTCGCGCCGCCTTGTGATGGCGTATCGGCGGATCAGGCGCTCAAGGCCTGCTCGACGTACCCATAGCCATCCGGGCTTTTCGGTAAATTGAACAGGGTATTCGTCCAGTTGTTATCGAGGGGGCTCATGTTGGGGTTCCTGCCCTCCCTGATCTTCCATCCCAAGGCATCCCAGCGTTTCATCGTCGTCTCCAGCTCGGCAGTGTATTGCCGGGCGGGGCAGGCTATTTCGGCCCATGGGTCAACGATCCAGGCATCGGCCCATTCGGCTTGCGAGAAGTCGACGGTATCGCCAGGCAATATCGACGGCCCGCCAACGACGGTGAACGCGTGAGCGTCGCCCGCGCCCCAGGTATAGGCCGTGCCCCCGCTTTTCGTGATGATATCCCTGGCGAGCAGGCTCATTTCGCCACAATTTCCGGCGCCGCTTTTCAGGGCCTGAGCCCCAAGGTCTTGGGTCATTGGATTTGCGGTGTTGCGCAACCATCCAATGGTTTGGCTGGCGGCATCGGCTCGTTTTATATCGGCGATTGAATGTACCTGGTTGCTGGGGCCCAGCCCGGTGGCCTTCATCGCACGGTCCACCGACTCCTTTGCCTTCTGCGCATAAAACTGGTTTTTTTGTGCCTCGGTCAGCCCGGCGAAGTTATCGGGTTTTGCCAGGGCCGATAACTTGTTTGGCATCAAGGAAATATTGGCGCTGCCAAGCGCGCCTCGTGATTGTAGCTGGAACACCACCTCACGCTGCTGCTCGACAGTCATCGTGGCGACCTTGTTTTTGAGTTCAGCGATGTCCGCTTTTGAGTAGCCATTCCTCTCCAGTGACTTGTAAGCGTCCTTCAATTTAGGCAATGCAATGAAGTTGGCGTCATTCGGATGGCCCGAATTGCCCTGGCGTATATAAAATTTTGATCGATATTTTTTTGCCAGCGCCAATTCAAAGTCTGTCGCGCCGCATTTGCTGAATGTCACCTCTGTTGCCGGCGGCGTGCTGAGCTTCACGTAATAAAATTCAGCGGTATCCGCCTCAACCACCAGGTATTGGGAGGGGTCGCCTGCTTTTGGGCTGGACACCACAATGCCGCGCATCTCACGTTGATCGTTGACGCCAGGGCTGATGCTGCCGAGCCTCACCACACGTGTTTCTGCCTCAAGGAACTTGTTGGTGGTACCAGAGGGGAGGCCGAAGTGCGGATCGTCGATTATTTTTCCGTCGATAAGTGTTTTGTATTCGATAGGCTTTTGGGTGGGAAGCGGTACGAGCTTGGCGCCCATTTCAGTATCGACCATCTTATGCAGGCGTCTTTCCCGAACCACGAACCGGTCACTGTTGAACAGTTTGCGCGGGGAGGGAAACAGACGTTCGTGTTCCAGCGCCTGTAACTCCAACTGCAGCTCGTTGCCAGTGCTGACGATGATCCTGGAGAAACACTCATCGTTGGCGCCGCGTTTCGCTCTCCCGACAGGCGCTGCAGGCACCGGGCAAATGGCTTCGTAGTTTTCCAACTCTGCCTCGCGCCCGGCAGACTCCAGGTCCGTCAGTTGGCCGGGTTGTCTGGCGTTGTAGCGATAGACCTTCTCGCCATCCACTACATCAAAGCCGTCGGAGCGTGAGATGACATAGGCATCTTCTGCCAATGATTGTTCGGTGACCAACGCCTGGGTGCCGTCAAAGAAGGTTTCACTTCGCAGTGGGAGCGTTGATGGGGTTGGGGCGGCTGGCAGGATGAAGGGATCTTCAGGAACGCTGCTCGCACCCACGGAAAACAGGGCGTTCATCGCGCCATCCGCAGCTTTGAGTGCGCCATCACGGCGCTCGGCCAAGGTGTCACCCGAAACCGATTTTTCTACGCCAAGGGCTGTTTCAGCGATCGCGGCGGCGGTAGCCACCCCGGTGGTGATGATGCCTGTGGGAGCCAACTTTGCCAGCAATCCTGTCCCAACCGTGATGTCGTTGAGCCAAGCGTCGCGAATGACCTCGCTGTTTGATTTGATCGCCAAGTCCGCATCACTGCTCGCGCGTTTTTCGGTTATCTCGGTGATGTGCTGGAAGACATCGCCGTGAATACTGATGTTGGCACGGTCGATGGTGATGCCTTCCTCCAGATCCCACTGGTTTGTCCCGAGCATGGCCAGCGAGGTGTCGACGCCGTTATAGCTGATACCGTCCTGCCGGTCGTACACGGAGAAGTGCGACGCCAGGTCCTTGCGCTTCTTCGGATCCCTGGCCTGGTCGACGATCCATTGGTCCATTTTTTCCAGAGAGTCGAAGCGAACAAAGTCCGGGTCGCCTCCAGGTATGTAAAGCACCTGCGTGCCATCACGCCGGCCATTGGAGTAGAGGTATTGCCCATCGTCCTGGGCGGTGAAACGCACGATATCGGAACCGTAGCCATTGATATCCAGGGGATGGGCCCGGACAAAGCCGCGTGTCGATGTCGATGCCTGCAACTGCGCTACGGTGATCGGGGCACGCTCATTCACCGAAACATTTGACGCCGCCCCCATGACCAGCAGGTAGTCCTCGCGCGTGAATTTGTGCTCATCGGCAAGCTTTGCCTGCTCTGCCGGGGAAAGCGCTTCGTAGGCCCGCAATTGCTGGCGGGCCTGGGCAATAAACCGGCCTTTGAGGATCGAGCGAAAGTCGTTGCGGTGCTGATCCCAGAAGTTATCCAGCTTGGTAGTCATGATCGTCTGGAGATCCGTTTTCCAGCTTTCGTTCATCACTTCTGAGGGGGCAAGTGCAAACTTGTGGTGTTCTCCATAACCCTCAGGGTCGGTGTACAGGCCCGAGGTGGCGTCGAGCATGCCAGGAACCCAGTCGGCCTCACTGAAATTTTTCAATAAGGCGTCCGGCAAGCGCAGTGAGCTTTTGATCCGCCGGTGGGACAGTTCTTCGGACGTGCGGGCCGTGTCAAACCGGTTGTGGTAAATCGTGTCGGCATCCACCGTCTTACCCGTGAGCTTAAAAATAATCGCCTCGGCAGATTTCTTCGCTTCAGCACGTGCGTTGGGCAGTGCCGCGGCGGTGGTGCTGGCAATGTTTTCAAACTTGCTTTTTTCAGCCATGGCACGGGCAAGGTTGTCGTAATAGGTATCCGCTTGCTGCTTATGCGTTTCAAGGGATGGGATCGAATGCTCCGGAGTTGCCGGCGTGGAATCGAAAGCCCCTCTATGTTCAAGATAGTCGGCCCGCTCCTGGGCTTGAACGGCCGTGTCAGTGGGCGGCTCATTGTAAAAGCCGGCGACCATGCTCAATGGCACGTCGATAAACTGGCTCAAGCGCGGCATCTGTAACGACTGTTCAGAACCTGGTGCGATGAGTTTGCCTATTGCCAGGAGTGGGCCGGCGATCTGTGCCCAGCCTGAGTCGTCTGATGGCTCAAAGATTTTCAGTGCGCCGTTCACCGTGGCTGTCGCTTGCCCGGTCGCGGGAATAACCGTGAACGTACCTGGATCAACGTTTTGCCGGGCCAGCCATGCCTGGACCGCCTCGTGGTCGAGCAAGCCGCGGTAAAGTTCGAGCCAACGGCCCAGCAGCGAGTGGCGTAGCACCGTGACGAGCGCTTCTGATTGACCTTCGGCCGCTCGTCTCAGTGCACGGGAATAAGCGATCGCCAGGATCGTCTCTTCGGAAAAGAGGTCGGCATTGCCGGTGAGGAGCGCGACAAGCTGGTCGACTTGCTCCCGGCTTTCCGGCAGTGGCTTGCCCAGGGTTTTCAGGAAGCTCTCCAGACTGGCAGAGGCCCCAGGCTCACTTGCGTGCAGTTGGCTATAGGTTGAGCCGGCATGGAGGGGCACCCGGGTTCTGGACAATAGGTCGGGGAGCGTTTCTGGCGTGACGCGGCCTGAGTCCATGCCCGTACGAATCAGGCTCAGTTCCTGCGCGAGGTTATTGCGATCATAGATATCGCCAACGATTCGGCGATGAATTGCCAGCGTCTGTGGACCACGGGCTTTCTCCGATTTGAGGCTGGATTTGAAACTATCGTCGTAGAACGCTTTTACCATCGAGGCGTCTAGCGTGCCGCTCATAATCTCAGTGTAGGACAGGGGCGTTGGCAGCCCGCTGCCGATGACGACAGCTTCTGCGATTGCCAGGTTCCGGATCGCGATATTTGAGGAACCTTCGCTTTCGGTTGTGAACCTCACCAACCTGCCGTTGATCATGCCGTTGAGGCTCGACTTAGAAGGCAGAAACTTAATGCTCGACGCATCAAAGCCGGTTTCTTTGATAAAGGCCTGAAATGCAGGGCTGTTCAGTGCAGTGCGCAATTGGGTTAACCATTGCCCAAGGGTCGAAAGGGGTGGCACCTGCAGGGTCGTGGTTTGTTGATCGTCCGTTTGCGCCAGGATTTGCGCCACCTGCGCGTCGGCCTCGGCGCGGGTTGATGTGTTCGGATCACTGCTTACGCTGGACTCTGAAAGACTGCGTTGCCTGGTCAATGGCATTGACGGCGCAGAGGGCGGCGCATCTTCCAACGCTAGGCGCATCAGCCCAAACCCTGAGCGTTTCGGAAACGGCGCGACTTCTTTGTCACCCGGTTCGGGCGGCGCATCACGGGGGGGCGTGGTGAGTGGCCGCAGCATGTTGGGTGAGCCGAGGGGCCGGATGCCGGTGCTATCGTCCGCAGGCATCTGTCTGGTGGAAGCTGGGAAATGGGACTCGACACTTCTCATGAAAGCTCCTTGAACTGGGGAGGCCGGATCAGGAATGACCGAACTTACCCGCCTGTGTCGAGTCGCGCGCCGTAGGCGTTCCGAGAAATAACCGAGGGAGTTTGGCGGGGTATTTCAAGGAGAAACACCCAAAAGCGGTAAGGTGCCCGTTGGCCTGGTCTCTGCAGGCGCAACGGGTGAGTATTGTTTATGGCGTTGTTTTTACCGGCGTCGGCAGCGTCACCAGCCCGACATAGCCGTCCCAGAACTGCTTCTGGTCCACGGCAAACACCACTTTGGCCTTCTGCGTGCCCACCGGCGCACCTTTCTTGTAGCCCAGTGCCCGGCCGTAGTCGGCGCCGAAGGTGGCGTCCACGTCCACCCACAGTTCGCGGGATTCGGTGACGATGGCGGGGCTTACCAGATACAGCGCAGGCAGGCTGTCCCAGGTGAAGCTGTGGTAGGCCGGATCCTTGTCGAACAGTGGCCCGAACTCGTGCTTGTACAGGTCGGCAATCGCGCCTTTATGGGCGATCACCCGCTGGTACACCGACTTGTCGAAGGTGACTTTCTCACACACATCATTGGGGAAAATCACGTGTTCGATCGGCGAGCGCAAGACGATTTTTGCGGCCTCCGGGTCGAACCACCAGTTGAACTCCGCTGCCGGTGTGGTATTGCCCGGAATCTCCAGGGCGCCGCCCATGTACACGATGCGCTTGATCAGCGGCACGATGTCCGGCGCCGAGCGAATCGCCAGGGCGATGTTGGTCAGCGGGCCTACCGCCAGAATCGTCACCTCGTGGGGATTGGCCCGCACGCTGTCGACGATGAACTGGGCGGCGGTTTCCTTGCGTAGCGTGGTGTGGGTCGCCAGGCCATCCGGGGGGGCTACCAGTTGTGATGCATTCGTTGGGCGCGGGTTCTTGAACGCACCCGGCCAGCCGGAGCCGAACAGGGCTTTTTCAGCCTCATAAGTGGCGTAGTCATGCAGCAGCGGATAGGCGGCGCCGGAATAGACACCGACTTCCTTTTCCACCCCCATGCGTTCCACGGCCTTGAGGGCGTCCACCTGTTCCTGGTCGACCCAGGCGTTGCCGCTGACCAGGGTCATGCCCAGCAGGTCGATGCGTTTTTGCGCATGCAACTGGGCGAGCATGATAAAGGCCTGGCCGTCATCGTTGAGCACGTTGAAGTCGGTGTCGAAGATGACTTTTTCTGCGGCCTGCGCCGTACCGGCACACAGGCCGACGGCGACAAGCAGGGCACAGCGCTTGATGAAACCTTGCATGGAGACTCACCCGAAAAGTTGTTGTTATTAACGGTTCACCAGTTTCGCCGGCAAGGCGATGACCAGGAAGCTGCTGAGAATCAGGCAGCCGGCAAAAAACCACAAGGCTCCGGCACTGCTGCCGGTGACGTCAATCGCAACGCCCATCAACGAGTTGCTCACCAGGCCTGCGATGTTCGCCAGTGAACAGGCCAGGGCAAAGCCGGTGGCCGCCGCGGTGCCTTTGAGAAAGGTCGCCGGCAGGCTGAAAAACACCGGCACCGCACCGATGATCGCCGCGGAGGCAATCGCAAACAGGGCCACGGTGGCGACCACGTTATGGGTGAAGAAGGTGCTGGTGGCCATCGCTGCCGCGCCGATGAAAAACGGCACGATGATGTGCCAGCGGCGTTCACGGTGTTTGTCGGAGCTGGCGCCGATCAACAGCATGCCCAGCAACGCCGCCACGCTGGGCAAGGCGGTGAGGATGCCGATGTGGAAGGTGTCGGTGATGCCCGCGTTGCGGATAAACGTCGGCATCCAGAAGCCCATGGCGTAGGCGCTGAGCAGGATCGAGAAGTCGATACCGCCAAGCATCCACACCTTGAGGTTGAAGAAACCGTCGCGGAAGCTGTGCTTGCTGCCGGCACCGTCGGCGTCGTCCTTGCGCAGTTCGCTTTCCAGCAGGGTCTTTTCTTCAGGCGACAGCCACTTGGCTTGCTGATAGGTGTTGGGCAGTGCCCAGAAGGTCCACACACCCAGCAGCACGCTGGGCACCGCTTCGATCAGGAACAGCCACTGCCAGCCGCGCAGGCCGGCCATGTTGTCGAAGTGGCCCATGATCCAGCCGGACAACGGGCCGCCGATCACGCTGGACAGCGGCAGGCCGATCATGAACAGGGCGATGATCCGCCCCCTGCGATGGGTGGGAAACCAGGTGGTCAGGTAATACAGCACGCCCGGCAGGAACCCGGCCTCGGCGGCGCCCAGCAGGAACCGCAGGATGTAGAACTGGGTGGTGGAGGTGACCAGCATGGTGCAGGCCGAGAGCAGGCCCCAGGTGATCATGATGCGGGCGATCCAGATCTTCGCGCCGACCTTTTCCAGGATCAGGTTGCTGGGTACTTCAAAAATGATATAGCCGACAAAAAACAGCCCGGCGCCGAGGCCGAACGCGGTTTCGCTGAAGTGCAACTGGTCGAGCATCTGCAATTTGGCGAAGCCGATATTGATGCGGTCCAGGTAGGCGGCGAGGTAGCAGAAACACAGGAACGGAATCAGCTTCCAGGTGATCTTGTGGTAGAGCGTGTGGACCGGATCGGCGACCGTAGTCGCGGGCGCTGCATTCGCAATGGGCATTGGGTGTCTCCTGGCGGTGACTTATGGTTTTTATACAGCCGCTTTTTTTCCAGCACTTCGGAGTGCTGTAGAAGCGACGTCCAAAGGCAGTGTCAGAAGAGTGCAAGACCACGCTCTGTGGCGCGGTTCTTAATGAAACCTTATTGCTCCTTGAACTTGCTCATGGCCTCCCGCTTGCTGACCACGTCGCCGTACTTGCTGTCGATATCAAACAAGTTGGCTTCGTGGGGCGCCGGGTGGCGGTCGCCGACGCATTCGCGCACGACGATGGTGCGAAACCCGTGTTGCACCGCATCCACTGCGGTGGCGCGGATGCAGCCACTGGTGGAGCAGCCGGCGAGCACCACGGTGTCGACGCCCATGGCGTGCAGCATCGGGGCCAGGCTGCTGCCGAAAAACGCGCTGGCGTATTGTTTGGTGATGACTACTTCATTGGCCAGGGGCAAGACCTCGGTGCAGAACGCGGCCAGGGGGTTGCCCTCGACCATGTCTTTCATCACCGGGGCCTTTTTTACCCAGATACCGCCGTCGGCGAAATGGCCCGGATGGTAACGGATATTGGTGTGCACCACGCTGATCCCGTGATGCCGTGCGCTGGCCAGCAGCTCAACGCTTTCGGCGACGGCACTGACCACGCCCTGTGCAAACAACGGGGCGCCTTCGGTGGTGTAGCCTTGCATGAAATCGATCATCAGCAGGGCGGATTTTTTGCCAAAGCCAATGCGGTTGCCCCAGACGCCCTGGTAGTTGGCGTCGGCGGATTGTTCGCTCATCTTTCAGTCCTCATTCATTACCTGTGGCGAGGGGGCTTGTCCCCCGTAAGATCACCGTGTTACGTCAGGTGAAACTCAGTTGTCGATTTTGGGGCCGCTCCGCAGCCCAACGGGGGACAAGCCCCCTCACCACAAAAGCGGTTTTAGTAGGCGCCGGAGAGCAGGGCGCCGGCGCCGGGGACGATGGGTTCCAGGTCCAGGGCCTTGAGCATGGCGTAGGTGGTAGCAATCGCGGCGGTGAGCACCGGCAGGCCGGTTTGCGCTTCGACCTTGGCCACCACGGGCAGCGACTGCATTTGCACGCAGGCCGACAGCACGATCACGTCGACGCCTTCCAGGTTCATTCCGGCGACGATGGCCGGCAGCTTGGCCGGGTCGTGGCGGGCCACTTCGAGGTTGTCGGGGATTTCCAGGGCGCGCCAGTCCACTACGTCAAAGCCTTCTTCGCGGATGTAGTTCACCACCAGTTCGGTCAGCGGTTTCATGTACGGCGCGACGATGGCGATGCGCTTGGCGCCCATCACTTTCAGGCCTTCGATCAAGGCGCCGGCACTGGTAATCACCGGGGCGTTGGCGTCGTTGTCGGCGGTGGCCTTGCGCAGGCGCTGTTCGGAATTGCGGTGGTAACCCAGCCCCATGGCCATGATCGCCACCAGGCAGGCGTAGCCCAGCACGTCGACCTTGGCGTCGGACAGCTCGATGGCGCAACGGTCGGACTCGCCGTCCATCGCCGCCAGTTCTTCCTTGCGCACTTGCTTCATGCGCATGCGGCTGGAGTGAAAGGTGAAGCGTTCCGGACGAATTGCCTGGCGCGCGTTGAGCATCGCCGGGATCTCGGTTTCCATGGTGGTGTTGGAGCTCGGCACGATCTGGCCGATGCGGTAAGGCTTGAGCATGGTGGTCTCCGTTAGGCAGTCAGGGGCTGGCCGAGGAAGTCGCCGAAGGCTGTGAAAAAACCTTCAAGGTCGTCCCAAGGGATCATGTGTCCGGCATTCGGCACGTGGGCCACCTGCAGGCTTGGCTGTAACTGCCGGACTTGCGCGACATCTTCGGGCTGAATTACACCGCCGCGTCCGGCAACAATCAGCAGGGCAGGCGCCTCCAGGTGTGGCAGGTCCTGATGGAAGTCCACGGTGTGGAAGTCATTGAACGCGCGCACGATCGCCGGCTCGTAACAGGTGTGCAGCCATTCGGCGCGCAGTTGCAGCTGCTCGTCGGTCCAGGTGGCGCAGAACGCGCGCATGGCCTCAGCGTCCATGCCCTCCTGAGATTGGCGAATCGAGTCGACGTACCACGGCAGTTTGCTCGGGTATTCACGGCGACCGGGGCCGGACACCGGCGGGTCGATCAACACCACGCGGTTGACGCCCCGGGGATGGCGCACCGCACTGCGCACGGCAAACCGCGCGCCCATGGAATGGCCCACCAGGTGATAGTTGTCGAGCTTCAGCGCGTCGGCAAACGCGCCAATGTCATCGGCGCAGGTGTCGGCGCTGTAGTCCAGTTCCGGGCCGGTGGACGACAGGCCGCGACCGCGCACATCCAGTACATACGTGTCGAAATGCAGGCCCAGGCGTTCCGCGACAAAACCCCAGGTAATCGCCGGGCTGGTGATGCCGGGAATCAGGATCAGTGCCGGGCCTTTGCCACCGTAGCGCAGGTAATGCTGGCGAATGCCGTTGGCCTGGACGTTGCCGCCATAGAGAAAGCTGCTCACGCGGCCACCCCCGATTTCAGTTGCTGGGCGTAGAGGTCATAGCCGTAGACCCAGTCCGGATCTTCCTGGGTGCGCAGCCAGGTGTTGGCGTTGGACACCGCCTGGACCCGGGAGGCGCGCTCCTTGCGGTTGGCCTCATACAGTTCGAAGGCGGTGCGGTAGTCGCTGATGCCGGTTTCCTGCAGGCAGCGGGTCAGCATCGCCGCGTCTTCGATGGCCATGCCGGCACCCTGGGCCATGTGCGGCTTCATCGGGTGGCAGGCATCGCCCAGCAACACCAGGCGGCCACGGCTCCACAACGGCAGCGGGTTGCGGTTGCGCAACGGCCATTTGGTCACGCTTTCGGTGGATTCGATCAGCGCCTGGACGGTGGGGTGGTAACCCTTGAACGCGTCGAACATCTCTTCCCGGCTGCTGTCGACGAAGGCGCCCTGGAAGTCCCACTCCGGGTGCGGCACGCCGGTGACGTAGTAGTACTCGTCACGCTTACCGGTGGTGTAGTAGACCATCATGTGCCGGTCCTCGGTCCACCACTTGATGCAGTCTTCGAACTTCAGGTCGTACTTGGCCAGTTGATCGCCACGGATCAGTGCGCGGTGGGCGACCCAGCCGCTGTACAGGGGTTTTTCCGCACCCAGCAGCTCTTCACGAATGCGCGAGTTGATGCCGTCGGCACCGATCACTATGTCGGCGTAGGTCACTTCGCCGTCGGCGAAGGTCAGGCGTACCTGGGTGTCGGTTTCTTCGAGGGTTTCCAGGCGCTTGTTGAAGTGCAGGGTGCCGGGTTTGAGGGTGGACATCTGCAGCGCGTGCAGGTCGCCGCGGTGCACGGTGATGTAGGACGCGCCATAGCCGGTCAGGGGGATGCGTGACAGGTAATCGCCGGTTTCGCCGTCGCGGCTGAACCAGTGCTCGGGGTGCGAGCCCATCAGGTCCAGCTGCTTTTCGATGCCCATGCGCCGGAAAATTTTCATGATGTTGGGGCCCATGTGGATCCCGGCACCCAGGCGGGAGAATTCCGGCGCCTGCTCGTAGATGTCCACGTCAAACCCGGCCTGTTGCAGCAGGGTGGCAGCGGCGGCACCGCCAAGGCCGGCGCCGACGATTGCGATTTTTTGTGTGCTTCCCATGGGGCGTGGTCCTCTTTTTCGAATGATGGCCGGCGGTGTCTGGCCGCAAGGTTTTTAAAGTGTATACGCTCATTTTTTCAAATGAAAAGCCCACGCCTGAAAAATTGTTTTTTGGCCATATCGATCCCCTGTAACCGATTACCTCCATATTTCATTGGTTATGTGTGGATTTGTAACGTTTTGGCGTGGCGCTTGCAGTCCATGCGTAAATCAGTTCTTATCGTTATTAAATGGCGTATACGCTATAAAAACGCACTAGAGTGAAGCGCACTGCCAGATCTTGGTGCAGCCGCTGAGGAGACAGGAAATGCCGGTAAGTGATTGCGAACTGACCCAGATGTTTGAACACGTGTTGAAGCTATCGAAGGTCGATCCGACCCAGAGCGTCGCCGTGCTCAAGAGCCATTACTCCGACCCGCGCACCGTGCGTGCCGCGATGGACGCTGCGCAGCGCCTGGGGGCCAAGGTGTACGCGGTGGAATTGCCGTCGTTCAACCATCCCCGGGCGATGGGCAATGACATGACCGCCTACTGCGGCGACACCGCGCTGACCGGCAATATTGCGGCCCAACGGGCGCTGGAGGCGGCCGACCTGATCGTCGACACGATGATGCTGTTGCACTCGCCGGAGCAGGAACAGATCCTCAAGACCGGCACGCGCATCCTGCTGGCGGTGGAGCCCCCGGAAGTGCTGGCGCGCATGCTGCCGACCGAGGAAGACAAGGTGCGCGTGCTGGCGGCTGAAGAGTTGCTGAAAAAGGCTCGCTCGATCCACGTAAAATCCCGCGCCGGCAGTGATTTTCGCGCAGCGCTGGGGCAATACCCGTCCGTCACCGAGTACGGTTTTGCCGATGAGCCCGGGCGCTGGGACCACTGGCCCAGCGGCTTCCTGTTCTCCTGGCCCAACGAAGAAACCGCCGAGGGCGTGCTGGTGCTGGATATCGGCGACATTTTGCTGCCGTTCAAGACCTACACCCGGGAGAAAATCACCCTGGAGATCGAGAAGGGCTTCATCACCCGGATTCACGGTGGTTTCGAGGCCGAATACCTGCGCGACTACATGAAATACTTCAACGACCCCGAGGTCTATGGCATCTCCCACATCGGCTGGGGCCTGCAGCCGCGGGCGCAATGGACGGCGATGGGCCTGCACGACAAGAACGACGGCATGTGCATGGATGCCCGCGCGTTCTACGGCAACTTCCTGTTCTCCACCGGCCCGAATACCGAAGTCGGCGGCACCCGCAAGACGCCGTGCCACATGGACATCCCGCTGCGCAACTGCGACGTCTACCTCGATGATGAGGCCGTAGTCATCGCAGGCGATGTAGTGGCGCCCCAAGCCTCCCTGGCACGCTAAAAATCCCCTGTAGGAGCTGGCTTGCCTGCGATAGCGGAGTGTCAGACAACAGAGAGCTGGCTGATCCACCGCAATCGCAGGCAAGCCAGCTCCCACATTCGATTTGATTCCTTCAGTGGCTGATGCTTGAGTCCAACCCACAACCCCGCCATCATGCCACCCCATCGACCGCCGCCTTTCCGAGCCCGCCGTGCCTGATTCCTACGTTTTCTCCGAGCAAGTTGGCCACCTGCTGCGCAAGGCCTACCAGCGCCACCTGGCGATCTTCCAGCAGAACGTGGGCGACTCCCAACTCACCGCCGTGCAGTTCGTCACCCTGTGTGCCCTGCGCGATCACGGTGCAAGCTCGCTCACCGAACTGGTCAAGGCCACCGCCGTCGACCAGGCGACCATCCGCGGCATCGTCGAACGCCTCAAGGCCCGCGAACTGATCACCCTGGAACCCGACCCCCAGGACAAACGCAAAGTGGTGGTCAACCTGTCCGCATCCGGCGCCGCCCTGGTGCAGCAAACCGTACCCTGCGCCGCGACCATCACCGAGCTGACCCTGAGCAACCTCAACCCCGCCGAGAGCGTGGCGGTGCTGTTCCTGCTGCGCAAGATGATCGACGACCCCCAAGCCTGATCCCCCGACTTCCAACGCTGATAATCCAACTCCCAAGGCTGACAACCCAACTTCCAAGGCTGATAACCCAACTTCCCAGGCTGATAACCCAACCCCTTTGTGGTGAGGGGGCTTGTCCCCCGTTGGGCTGCGAAGCGGCCCCAAAAAAGCGGGAGCGCTGCGCACTCCAGCGGGGGACAAGCCCCCTCACCACAAGTAGCGAATCCACCTTCTGGCACTGTTTTTGCTCTGCATTCGTGTAGTAACCACTTCACCTGTCAAGTGTGTCGCGAGACCCCAGGTACGCGACGCTTTTTTTTGACTGTTTGATGTAGTGGACACTTCACCAAAGCCAACGGGCGAAGCGAATGATCAGCCAGCACATCACGGTAACGCTTGAGGTCAACGGCCACACCACCGAAGTCAGCGCAATGGCGGACACACCGCTATTGCTGATCCTGCGCAATGACCTGCAACTCAACGGCCCCAAGTACGGCTGCGGCCTGGGGGAGTGTGGTGCGTGCACAGTGATCATCGACGGCGTCGCCGCAAGGGCCTGCGTATTCCCGCTGTCGGGTGCAGTGGGCCGCGACATCGTCACCCTCGAAGGCCTCGGCACCCGCGAAACCCCGCACCGCGTGCAACAAGCCTTTATCGACGAGCAGGCGGCCCAGTGCGGCTACTGCCTCAACGGCATGATCATGACCGCCAAGGCCTTGCTCGACCGCAATCCCAACCCCAGCGAAGCCGAGGTGCGCACCGAACTGTCGGGCAACCTGTGCCGCTGCGGCACCCATATCGAAATCCTCCGCGCGGTGCTGCGTGCCGCCCGCCAAACGCCTTGAACGTGGATCGATGACCATGACTGACGCAATCCCTTCCCGTGACCAATGGCTGGCCAAGGCCGGCGTCCTGCTGATCGTCGACGACGTGTTGCCGCCTTCGGGGCCGGTGGCCAAGGGCGGCACGCCGACGGTCAAGCCCAAGGAGCTGGGGCTGTTTATCGCCGTGAACGATGACGGGTTGGTGTACGCCTTCAACGGGCACGTGGACCTGGGCACCGGCATTCGCACCTCGCTGGCGCAGATCGTGGCCGAAGAGCTGGACCTGACCCTGGAGCAGGTGCGCATGGTGCTGGGTGATACGGAGCGCGTGCCGAACCAGGGCGCGACCATCGCCAGTGCGACCTTGCAGATCTCCGCGATCCCGCTGCGCAACGCCGCCGCCGAAGCCCGGCGTTTCCTGCTGGCGCGGGCGGCGCAACGCTGGTCGGTCGATGCACATGGCCTGAAGGTCGACGCAGGGGTTATCAGCACCGAAGACGGACGCACCATTACATACGGCGAGCTGGTGACGGGCGAGCATGACCAACTGCACATCAGCGGCGATGCACCGCTTAAAGCCACCGCCGATTACCGTTTGGTAGGCAAGGGCGCTGCCCGGGTGGATATCCCCGGCAAGGCCACTGGCGAGCTGACTTACGTCCACGACATGCGTGTGCCGGACATGCTCCACGGCCGGGTGATTCGCCCGCCGTATGCGGGCCTGGATTGCGGTGACTTTGTCGGCAATAGCCTGTTGAAGGTGGATGAGTCCTCCATCGCCCACATCCCGGGCATCGTCGCGGTGGTGGTGATCCGTGATTTTGTCGGCGTGGTCGCCTTGCGCGAAGAACAGGCGATCAAGGCCGCCCAGGAACTGCAGGTTCACTGGAAACCCTGGAACCACCCGTTGCCGGACATGAGCGATGTGGAGCAGGCGATTCGTGATAACCCTCGGGTACGGCGCACGGTGCTCGACCAGGGCAACGTCGACGAAGCCCTGGCTTCCGCCAGCCAGCGCATGCCGCGCACCTACCTGTGGCCGTACCAGATGCACGGCTCCATTGGCCCGTCCTGCGGTGTGGCGGATTATCAGCCCGGGGTCAGCCGGGTCTGGTCGGGCAGCCAGAACCCGCACCTGCTGCGGGCGGATCTGGCCTGGCTGCTGGAGTGCACAGAAGACGCCATCGACGTGATCCGTATGGAAGCCGCCGGCTGTTATGGCCGCAATTGCGCCGACGATGTGTGCGCCGATGCCTTGCTGTTGTCTCGCGCCGTGGGCAAGCCGGTGCGGGTGCAACTGACCCGCGAACAGGAACACCTGTGGGAGCCCAAGGGCACCGCACAGCTGATGGATGTGGATGGCGGCCTGAACGCCGACGGCAGCATCGCCGCCTATGACTTTGAAACCAGCTACCCGTCCAACGGCGCGCCCACCCTGGCGCTGCTGTTGACCGGGCGGGTCGAGCCGGTGGCCGCGATGTTCGAAATGGGCGACCGCACCTCGATCCCGCCTTACGACATCGACCACATGCGGGTCACCATCAACGACATGGCGCCGATCGTGCGCGCCTCGTGGATGCGCGGGGTGTCGGCACTGCCCAACACCTTCGCCCACGAATCCTATATCGACGAACTGGCGTTTGCCGCCGGGGTCGATCCGGTGGAATACCGCCTGCGTTACCTGAAGGACGAGCGCGCCATCGACCTGGTCAAATCCACCGCCGAGCGGGCCAACTGGGCACCGCGCACCGCGCCGATGCAAACCGCGAATGAGGACCACCTGCTGCGAGGCCGAGGCTTTGCCTACGCGCGCTACATCCACAGCAAGTTCCCCGGCTTCGGCGCAGCGTGGGCGGCCTGGGTGGCGGACGTGGCCATCGACAAACACACCGGTGATGTCTCGGTGACCCGCGTGGTGATCGGGCATGACTCGGGGATGATGATCAACCCGGCGGGGGTGCAGCATCAGATCCACGGCAATGTGATCCAGTCCACCAGCCGCGTGCTCAAGGAGCGCGTGACTTTTGAAGAGTCGACCGTGGCGAGCAAGGAGTGGGGCGGTTATCCGATCCTGACCTTCCCTGAAGTGCCGCAGATCGACGTGCTGATGATGCCGCGCCAGGACCAGCCGCCAATGGGCGCCGGCGAGTCCGCCTCGGTGCCCAGTGCGGCAGCGATTGCCAACGCGATCTATGACGCCACCGGCATTCGTTTTCGCGAATTGCCGATCACCCCCGAGCGCGTGCTGGCGGCGCTGAATGCAGGCACATTGGGCGAGCCGGCAAAGTCCCCGCAGAAGCGTCGCAAATGGCTATTCGGCTCATTGTTCGCCGCCTTGGGTGCGGTGCTGGGGATGGCGGCCACGGCCTGGCCGTTCCACGGTGAAATCGCCCCGATTGCGCCGCCCAGCGCCGGCACCTGGTCCAAGGCCACACTGGAACGCGGGCGTTTGCTGGCCGCCGTGGGGGATTGCGCGGTGTGCCACACGGCACCGGGCGGCGCCACCAATGCCGGCGGGCTGGCGATGCACACGCCGTTCGGCACGCTGTACAGCAGCAACATCACCCCGGATGAGAAAACCGGGATTGGCAACTGGTCGTACCCGGCGTTCGAGCGGGCGATGCGTGATGGTATTGGCCGCGACGGGCGCAACCTGTACCCGGCGTTTCCCTATACCGCGTTTCGCAATATCAACGATGCCGACATGCAGGCGTTGTATGCGTACCTGATGTCCCAGGCCCCCGTGAGCCAGGCACCCGTGCCGAATGCCATGAGTTTTCCGTTCAATATCCGGCCGTTGATGGCCGGGTGGAATGCGCTGTTTTTGCGCCGGGGGGAAATCACCGTGCAACCCCAGCGCAGCGAGCAATGGAATCGCGGGGCCTATCTGGTCAATGGCCTGGGGCACTGCGCGGCGTGCCACTCACCGCGTAACTTGATGGGGGCGGAGAAGGGCGGCAAGGCATTCCTCGCGGGCGGCACGGTGGACGGCTGGGAGGCGCCGGCCTTGAATGGCTTGTCCAAGGCGCCGACGCCGTGGACCGAAGACCAACTGTTCACCTATTTGAGCACCGGCTATTCCGACGCACACGGCGTGGCGACAGGGCCGATGGGACCGGTCGTGACTGAGCTGGCGAAACTGCCCAAGACCGACATCCGCGCGATGGCGGTGTACCTGGCCTCACTGAACGACAGCAGCGCCGCCGAAGCGCAGGTGGTAGCCGCCGCGACGCTGCCCAATGCGAATGGACGACGGGTATTCGAAGGTTCATGCAAGGCCTGCCATGCCGACGGGCAGGGGCCGAAGCTGTTCGGCGTCAGCCCGTCACTGGCGACCAATACCAATGTGCACAGCGACCAGCCGGACAACCTGATCAAGGTAATCCTGCAAGGCATCAGCACCCCGGCGACCAAGGACCTGGGCTACATGCCCGCGTTCAAGGACAGCCTGTCCAACACCCAGGTGGCGGAGCTGGCGTCATACCTGCGCAGCCGCTTTGCACCCAATGCCCCGCAGTGGAAAGGCCTGGAACAAACCGTTGCACACCTGCGAGCCAACCCCGGCACCCACTGACAAATTCAAGCCATATGGAGATCAAATGTGGGAGCTGGCTTGCCTGCGATAGCGGTGCGTCAGTCACTGAATTATTAGCTGATCCACCGCAATCGCAGGCAAGCCAGCTCCCACATTTTGATTCGGTTTCTACCGTACACCACGCAACACCAGATCACTGATAAACCCCAGCCAATCCCGCTGCTGCCCCTTGTCCGCCAGATCTTCCCCCAGAAACGAACTGAGGGTGTGCTGGTTGGAGTTGTAGAAGTAGCACAACGAAGCAATCATCAAGTACACATGCTTGATGTCCACATCCTCGCGAAACAGCCCCTGTGCCTGGCCGGCTTCGATGATCGGCCGCAATACCCCGACCGCCTCCCCGGACAGCCGGCGCAATTCGCCGGACTGCTTGGCATGCTTGCCCTTGTGCAGGTTCTCGATACTCAAGATCGCCACAAACTCGGGATGCTTGACGTAGTAGTTCCAGATAAACGCCACCAGCGCCTGCAACGCTTGCACCGGCGCACTCAGGTCGAGCTTGAGTTTGCTTTCGGCCTTATTGAACTGTTCATAGGTGTGTTCCAGCACGCACACGAACAGGTGTTCCTTGCTGCCGAAGTAGTAATAGAGCATGCGGTCGTTGGAGTCGGCCTCCCGGGAAATGCTTTCGACGCGCCCGCCGGAATAGCCGTCGCGGGTGAAGACCTTGACCGCCGCCTGGAGAATCCGCGCACGGGTCTGGTCGGCCTGCTGGGCGCGGATACCGGTCTTCTTGATCACCATCGAAAAGCCTCTGCTGCACAGCGTAAAGGCCCGGAATATAGCATGGGCATTATTCCGTTACCGACAGGCTCTGTCACAAACGCGGCATCACGCTGGGGCTTGGATCCGAAACGTATTACTTTCTAGTTCTTCTAATAAACAGAGTAGCCAGGGATGAAATACCAACCGTTTACCCGAACATTGATTGCCACGGCGCTGGTGCTGACCGTCAGCGGTGTACAGGCGGCCTCTCAGGCCCCGGTGGCTGGCGAAAATGGCATGGTGGTCACCGCGCAACACCTGGCCACCCATGTGGGCGTGGATGTGCTCAAGGCCGGTGGTAACGCCGTGGATGCAGCGGTGGCGGTGGGTTACGCCCTGGCGGTGGTGTACCCGGCGGCCGGCAACCTGGGCGGCGGCGGCTTCATGACCGTGCAACTGGCCGACGGGCGCAAGACCTTCCTCGACTTCCGTGAAAAAGCGCCGTTGGCAGCCACCGCCGACATGTACCTGGACAAGGACGGCAACGTCGTCCCGGACCTCAGCTCCAAGGGCCACCTGGCCGTCGGCGTTCCCGGCACCGTGTCGGGCATGGAACTGGCGCTGAGCAAATACGGCACCCTCAAGCGCGCCCAGGTGATCGCCCCGGCCATCAAGCTGGCTGAAGAGGGCTTTGCCCTGGAGCAGGGCGATATCGACCTGCTGCACACCGCCACCGACGAATTCAAGAAAGACAAAGACCTGCGCGGCATCTTCCTGCACGGCGGCGAACCCATGCTGGTAGGTCAGAAGCTGGTGCAGAAAGACCTGGCGAAAACCCTGCGGGAAATCTCCGCCAAGGGCACCGACGGCTTCTATAAAGGTTGGGTGGCCAAGGCGATTGTCGATTCGAGCCAGTCGGGCAAAGGCATCATCACCCAGGCCGACCTGGACAAGTACAAGACCCGCGAACTGGCGCCCGTGGAATGCGACTACCGCGGCTACCACGTGGTGTCTGCGCCACCACCGAGCTCAGGCGGCGTGGTCATCTGCGAGATCATGAACATCCTCGAAGGCTACCCGATGGCCGATCTTGGCTATCACTCGGCCCAAGGCTTGCACTACCAGATCGAGGCGATGCGCCACGCGTACGTCGACCGCAACAGCTACCTCGGCGACCCGGACTTCGTGCAAAACCCGGTCGACCATCTGCTGGACAAGGACTACGCCGCCAAACTGCGCGCCGCCATCGACCCGCAAAAGGCCGGCATCTCCCAGGACATCAAGCCGGGCGTTTCGCCTCACGAGGGCAATAACACCACCCATTACTCCATCGTCGACAAATGGGGCAACGCGGTCTCGGTGACCTACACCCTCAATGACTGGTTTGGTGCCGGCGTGATGGCCAGCAAGACCGGGGTGATCCTCAACGACGAAATGGACGACTTCACCTCCAAGATCGGCGTGCCGAACATGTACGGCCTGGTGCAGGGCGAAGCCAATGCCATCGCCCCGGGCAAGACGCCGCTGTCGTCCATGAGCCCGACCATCGTCACCAAGGATGGCAAGGCGGTGATGGTGGTGGGTACGCCGGGTGGCAGCCGCATCATCACGGCCACCTTGCTGACCATCCTCAATGTGATCGACTACAAGATGAACATTCAGGAAGCCGTGGACGCACCGCGTTTCCACCAGCAATGGTTGCCTGAGGCGACCAATATCGAGCGCTTTGCCCTGAGCCCCGATACCCAGAAAATCCTCGAAGGCTGGGGCCACAAGTTTGCCGGCCCGCAGGACGCCAACCACCTGGCGGCGATCCTGGTGGGCGCGCCGTCCCTGGATGGCAAGCCGGTCGGCAACAACCGCTTCTACGGGGCCAACGACCCACGGCGCAATACCGGGCTGTCGCTGGGCTACTGAGGCGTCGATCCGTCGTGCTCTCCCTGGTGGCTGAGAAAGTGCGCCAGGGAGAGGGCGATATCATCATGGGAAAGCTGGGTGGCAGCCGCTTCAGCGCTGTCACGGGCAATGGGCTCAATGCGTTCAAACATCTCGGCTTCGTAGGCTTGTACCGCTTCGGAGCATGAGGTGTTTTCGATCAAGTGCCGGGCCAGCTCCGCCGCGTCGAGCATCGCGGCATTCACGCCTTCGCCACCAAACGGTGACATCAGGTGCGCCGCGTCGCCGATCAACGTCAGGCCCGCGCGATGCGCCCAATGATGGCCGACGGGGAGCGCATGAATTGCCCGGGACAGGAACCGCTCGTTTGCGGCGTGCAGCAGCGCCAGGATATCCGGGTGCCAGCCTTCGAACTGGGCGAGCAGCGATTGCCGGGTCGCTTGCGGGGATGACCAGTCGAGCTGCCGGGCGGCCCAGTCCGTGGGAACGCGAAAGATCCCATAGCCGCGCAGGTGCGCGTTGGCATTGCGTTGCACCACCAGCGCCCTGGCATCACCCGAAACGTCCAGTTTGCCACGGCCGACCAGTTGGGCGAGGGCGGGATGGCGGCGATCGACATCATCAATCCCGAACTCGATAAACGTCAGTCCGCTGTACTGCGGCTGATAGCGCGACAGCAACGGGCGCACTTTCGACCAGGCACCGTCGGCGCCGACGATCAGGTCAAACGGCCCATGGACGGTGTCGCCCTGATGCACGGTCCAGTGTGCGTCGCCCGCCTGACGGATCTCGTTGACGCTGGCGTCCCACTTCACACAATCGTCAGGCAGCGAGTCCAGCAGGATCTGGCGCAAGGCGGTGCGGTCGACTTCCGGGCGATCGCCGGCGCCAGGGTCGGGGTCTTCCAGCAGCAGGCGGGCGTGCTTGTCCATCAGGCGTGAGCCCTGGTCTTCATAGCGGGCGATGCTGCGGAAGGCGTCCTCCAGGCCCGCGCGTTTCAGCGCAAGCTGGCCGGATTCCGCGTGCAGGTCCAGGGTGCCGCCCTGAGGGCGCTCCAGCGGCCCGCGCTCACGCTCGAATACGCTGACGGTAAAACCGTTGACCACAAGAATCCGTGCCAGGGTCAGCCCGGCGGGGCCGCCACCGACAATGGCGATGCTTGATGAGCGATTCATGAAAATTGTCCTTGGTGGCGTTGATAGGATCCTATACATTTGATGCATAGGCTCCTATGGAAAGTCAACGACACGATGAATGATCAATCACCCGCTCCCCACCCGATGCAACAAATCGGCGTCGCCCACCGCAGTTTCACGCGGATTTACGAAGGCCGCCTGCGTGAGCTGGGCTTCGCCGTGGCGCAGATTCCGGTGCTGGTGGCACTCAAACACAGCGAGGGCCTGCCCCAGGCCGAACTGGTGCGCATCGTTGGGGTCGAGCAGTCGAGCATGGCGCAATTGCTCGCCCGCATGGAGCGCGACGGGATGATTCAACGGGTGCCGGACCCTGCGGATAAACGCAGCCGGTTGATTACCCTGACAGACGCTGCCCGAGCCAACTTTCCGATGGCCAGGGAAGTCCTGCTACAGGGCACCGCGCAGGCGCTGGAAGGGTTTACCGAGGAGGAGGAGCAGACGTTGCTGGCGTTGCTGCTAAAGCTGAATGCCAACCTGGAGCGGCTGTAGCAACTGCTCCACGGCGGCAAATGCCTGGGCCTGGCGTGCTTGCCAGTCACCGCGGATCACCTGCAGCGGCAGGTGCTGCTGCTCCAGCCACTCAAGGCTGGCCTGGAAAAATGCCAGGCGGTCGGCAAACGCCGGTTGGCAGCGTTGCCCGTCGGCGGTCCACTCCACGTCTTCAGGCGACAGCAGCAGGTGCAGGTCGTAGTGGCGGGCCAGGAGTTCGCTGTCGAGCCATGCCGGGCAGTCGCCGAACAGCGTCTGGCTCCACAGCTTGTTGGTCAGCAGGTTGGTGTCCAGGATCAGCAACGCCGGCTGTGCGGCACGGGCGGCATCTTCCCAGGCCAGTTGGCCACGGGCGATGTCCGGAATATCGGCCAGGGTGGTATCGCGCTGATGCTGGTCGATGAAATGGCGCACGTACTCGCCCACCATCAGCCCGCCAAAGTGTGCCTGCAACTGCGCGGCCAACCAGCTTTTGCCACTGGATTCCGGGCCGGCCAGTACCACGACTTTCATGCGTGCAACGCCGGGTCGGCGCGCCATTCGCGCCAGCCCTGCACCGCGATCACGGTGAACAAGGCGTAGAGCGCGGCGGTGAGGTACAGGCCTTTGTAGAGGAACAGCCCGACAAAGATCACGTCCACGGTGATCCACAGCGGCCAGCACTGCACGCGTTTTTGTGCCATCCACATTTGCGCCACCAGGCTGAAGCCGGTCAGGGCCGCGTCCAGCCAGGGTTGGGCGGCGTCGGTCCAGTGGGCCATGGCCGCACCCAGCAACAGGCTGCCGAGGGCACCTACGGCCAGGCCTTGCAGGATCGGTTGCAGCCCCAGGCTGGTGACCTGCCGGCCTTGCCTGACCTCGCCGGCGCGGGTCCACTGCCACCAGCCGTAGAGTTGCAGGGCGGCGTAGATCACTTGCAGCAGCATGTCGGAGTAGAGCTTCACATCGAAGAAGATCCAGGTGTACAGCAGCACCATCACCAGGCCGATGGGCCAGCACCAGGGGTTCTGTTTAACCGTCAACCAGACAGCGATCACCCCCAGGGCGGCGGCAAACAGTTCAAGCCCGGACATGGCGGTTCCTTGGGGGAGTCTAAGAGGGCGGTGATTGTAACCAGAGTGGTGGGCGCGGGGTAGAGCTCCTCTGTGGTGAGGGGGCTTGTCCCCCGTTGGGCTGCGCAGCGGCCCTGATAAGGTAAACGCGTTCTTTCAGACAAACCGAGTGGCAGGGTTTTGGGGCCGCTTCGCAGCCCAGCGGGGGACAAGCCCCCTCACTACAGAAAGCCCTTTTGGCAGAGATCGAGTCAGACCTTGAACTGGCGCAGAAGCCTGTCGAGTTGTTCGCTCAATCCCTTCAAGTGTGCACTCGCCACGCTGGACTGCTCTGCCGCCAACGCCGTGCTGTGGGACAACCCGGCCGCCTGAGTGACGTTCTGGTTGATGTCCTCCACCACATGCGCCTGCTGCAACGTGGCGCTGGCAATCGATGCATTCAGCCCATTGAGATTGCGCAACGCCTGGCCGATGGCCGTCAAACTCGCGCCGGCCTGGCCCGCTTGTTCGATGGTCAGTTGCGACGCCTGGTGACTGTCGCTGATGACCTTGACCGCCGCTTCCGAGTGGCCTTGCAGGCGCTCGATCATGCTCTGGATTTCAGCCGTGGATTTTTGCGTGCGCTGCGCCAGCAGCCGGACTTCATCGGCCACCACCGCAAAGCCCCGCCCTTGCTCCCCGGCGCGTGCCGCCTCGATCGCAGCATTCAAGGCCAGCAGGTTGGTCTGGTCGGCGATGGAGCGGATCACTTCCAGCACGCCGCCAATCTGCGTGCTTTCCGTCGACAGGGTGCGGATCACTTCCACGGCCTGGCTGATGGTGGTGGAGAGCTGGTCGATCCGTTGCAGGCTGCCGTCGATATTGAGCTGGCCTTGTTCGGCCTGTACCTGGGCGTCTCGCATTTCGCTGGCGGCGTGCTCGGCATTCCTGGCCACGTCCTGCACGCCGTAGGTGACTTCGTTGATCGCCGTTGCCACCAGCTCCATCTGCTGGGATTGCTGCTGGCTGCGGTCATGGGCGTCGCTGGCATTGCTGCCCAACTCGGTGGACGACTGGCCCAGTGCATTGGCGCAGGTCTGCAACTGGCCGACCACCTGCCGCAGCTTGGCGGTAAAACTGTTGAAGTGCCGGGACAGTTGGGTGACCTCGTCCTGGCCGTGGGTGTCGAGGGTGCGGGTCAGGTCGCTTTCGCCGCTGGCGATATTGGCCATGGCGTTCACCGCTTGTTGCAACGGGCGCACGATGCTGCGGGCAATCAACACCACCAGCAGCGCCATGATCACGGCAATCACCAGGCCCACCATCGAGGCCTTCCACACCTGGCCCCGGAACTCGCCCTGCACGTCATCGACATACACGCCGGAACCAATGATCCAGCCCCAGGGTTCAAACAGCTGGATATACGAGGTCTTGGCCACCGGCGCATCGGCCCCGGGTTTGGGCCAGCGGTAGTTCACCATCCCGGCGCCCTTGGCCTTGGCCAGGATCACGAACTCGTTGAACACCGCAAAACCGTCCGGGTCGCGAATCGCCGACAGGTTCTGCCCATCCAGTTTGGGGTTGGCCGCGTGCATGATCATCACGGGCGTGAGGTCGTTGATCCAGAAGTAATCATCCTTGCCGTAGCGCAGGCCGCGGACCACGCTCAAGGCTTGCTTCTGGGCCGCTTCGCGGGTCAGGACGCCGCTGGTTTCGAGGCTGTGATAATACGTCAGGATCCCGTTGGCGGTCTGAACCACTCGCTGGGTCTGCTCACTCTTGGCCTGGTAAAGGTCGTCATGAATCTGCTTGAGCATAAGCAGGCCGAGGGTTAGCAGCATCAACACGGCGACGATCAGGATCAGCCAGAGGCGCCGGCTGATCGACATACTGCGCAAACTGTTCATGGTCCTGTCACTCCGTGTTCTTATAATTTTGGGTGCTGCATCGACATTTCCGGCTTGTCTGATAGGCTTTCGGCCCAGAATCAAGAAACCTGAGTCCTGCCTGATTTTTCACGGAATTTTCGCAGCTCGGCCTTGATTATTTGCGCAGCTTTCGCCGCGTACTCATCGTTAGTGAACGTCTAAAAAATATGAACGAGGCATGCCGCGAGCATGACCTTTGGGGGAATTGATGGATCTTTGGACCGCCGCTCAGGCGCTGATACTCGGGGTTGTAGAAGGGCTGACGGAGTTTTTGCCGATCTCCAGTACCGGGCACCAGATTATCGTCGCCGACTTGATCAACTTCGGTGGCGAGCGCTTTGAAGCGTTCAACATCATCATCCAGCTGGGCGCGATCCTGGCGGTGGTGTGGGAGTTTCGACGCAAGATCCTCGACGTGGTGATCGGCTTGCCGACCCAGCGCAACGCCCAGCGCTTCACGATCAACCTGATCATCGCGGTATTGCCCGCCGTCGTGCTGGGGGTAATTTTTGCCGACCTGATCAAACACTACCTGTTTAACCCGATCACCGTGGCCACGGCGCTGGTGATCGGCGGCATCATCATGTTGTGGGCCGAGCGTCGCCAACATGAAGTGCACGCCGAAACCGTCGACCAGATTACCTGGAAGGACGCCGTCAAAGTCGGCTTCGCCCAGTGCCTTGCGATGATCCCGGGCACCTCGCGTTCCGGCGCCACCATCATTGGCGGCCTGCTGTTCGGCCTGTCACGCAAGACCGCCACCGAGTTCTCGTTCTTCCTGGCGATGCCGACCATGGTCGGTGCGGCGGTGTATTCGGGCTACAAGTACCGTCACCTGTTTCAGCCGGATGACTTGCCGGTGTTTGCCATCGGGTTTGTCACCTCGTTCATCTTCGCGATGATCGCGGTCAAGGCGCTGCTCAAGTTCATCGCCAGCCACAGCTACGCGGCGTTTGCCTGGTACCGGATCGCCTTCGGCCTGGTGATCCTGGCGACCTGGCAGTTCGGCTGGATCGACTGGTCGGCCGTCAAGCCATGAGCATCCAGCATCCGCGCCTCAAGGCGTTGGTGTTTGCACTGGTGTGCGCCGCGCCGCTGTTGGGCTCGGCGCTGCTGTGGTATCGCGGGGTTTCGATGGTCCCGCTGGTGGCGTATGGCGTGGTCAGCGTGGTGGCGTTCTTGCTGTACTGGCGCGACAAGCGCAAGGCCCGCGAAGACAGCTGGCGCACCCCGGAAAACATCCTGCACGCCGTTGAGCTGGCAGGCGGTTGGCCGGGCGCGCTGATCGCCCAGCAGGTGTTCCGCCACAAGACGCGCAAGGTGTCTTATCAGGTGGCGTTCTGGCTGATTGTATTGCTGCACGAGGTGTTCTGGATTGACCAGTTGTTCCTCGGCGGCACGCTACTCTCGATCTTCTAGCAGCAAACCAATCTGCGTGCGCTTGGGCAGCTTGCTCACCACCAACTGGTGGGAACGCTGCAACAAGCCACGCAGTTCTTCAGCGCCCAGCGGGTAGGGCGTTTCCATGATGATCCATTGGGCCCGCGCCAGGTACGGCGCCGGATGGATGCCCGGGCGGTCTACGTGGCCCAGGAACAGCTCCTTGTCGACCTTGAAGGCCAGCGAATCACCCCGCAGGTTCTGCAAGGCGAACATCTTGTTGCCGGCAATCGAGAACACCCGCACGCCGCCCCATTTGTAATCCTCCCGCGCACCGGGCAACCCCAGGCAAAACTCGGCGACTTGGTCTTCGGTCATTCTCATAGCAAACGGTCTCCGCACCCTTTGAAGGCGTTATCCAGATGGTCGATCCAGGCCCGCACGGCCGGCAACACGCCACGCCGGTGTGGGTAAACCGCCTGCAACCAGCCACCCGGCAAGGACCATTCCGGCAGGAGCTGCACCAACTGGCCGTTGGCCAACTCCTCCTCGCAGTACATCATCGGCAACACCGTAAACCCTAGGCTGGCGAGGGCGCACGCCTTGCGTACCAGGAAGTCGTCGATGCCCAGCCGCGCTTCCATGACCAGGTCGTGGCTAATGCCTTCCGGGCTCAGCATGCGGAAGTGCACCATGCGGTCTGCCTCCAGGGCACCCAGCACCGGCAGTTGCTTGAGGTCTTCCAGGGTGGTGATCTGCCGGTCTCGCACAAAGGCGGGGCTGGCGACAATGGCGGTCTGTGCCTGGCGCAGGCGCTTGGTCACCAGCAACGGGTCTTCGTCCCCGAGCTCACGCACGCGCAGGGCCACATCGATGCCTTCGGCTACCAGGTCAACGCGACGGTTGACCAGGTTCATCTCCAACTGCACCAGCGGGTTGGCGCTGAGAAACTCTGCCACCACGGTTTGCAGGAACTGGTGAGCCAGGCCCACCGGGCTGCTGACCCGCAACCGGCCACGGGGCTCGCTGGACATGCTGGCCACGGCCTCATCGGCCATTTCCGCTTCCAGCAGCATCGCCTGGCAGTGGCGCAGGTAACGTTCGCCTACGGCGGTCAGGGTCAACTGGCGGGTGGTGCGTTGCAGCAAACGTGCGCCGAGGCGCTCTTCCAGCTCGGCAATGCGCCGCGACAGCCGTGACTTGGGAATCCCCAGCAGCCGCCCGGCGGCGGCGAAACCACCGGCTTCCACTACTTTGGCGAAATAGTAGAGGTCATTCAGATCTTGCATGGTCGGCCTATTGTCCTGTCAATAGGACGAACTATCCGCGTCTGACGTCGGCAAATCCACCCCCAACTGCAGGCGCGAGCAAGAGTTGGCTGGCCAGTGACGCATCGGCGGGTTACCTTCTGGTTTTCCCCGGCACGTACCTTCCAATGAGTCTTGAGCACCCGCGCACCCGCAGAATCATCGAGTTGATGGGGCGGTTGGCGCCCGTTGAGGGCTACAACCTGACGCCGCTGGATGACGTGCGCTTCCTGCGCTCCAACCGGCCGTTGACGCGGATTCCGGTGCTTTACGACCCGGGTATCGTGATCGTGTGCCAGGGCCGCAAGCGCGGTTACCTGGGAGAAGACATCTATGTCTACGACGCCCAGCACTACCTGGTGGTGTCGGTGCCGGTGCCGTTCACCATGGAAACCGAGGCCAGCGAAGCAGAGCCGATGCTGGCGGTTTACCTGCGCCTGGATTTCAACCTGGCTGCCGAGCTGATGCTGGAACTGGATGAGTTGGCCCCGTCGCCCGAAGCCAGGCCCAAGGGCATGTACTCCTCGCCGATGGATGACAAGCTCAGTGAGTCATTGTTGCGCTTTCTGGAAGTGATGAGTGTGCCGGTGGAAGCGCGCGTGCTGGGGCCGACGCTGATGCGGGAAATCTACTACCGCATCATCACGGGCGAGCAGGGCGGTTCGATGCGTGCAGCGCTGAATCGCCAGGGCCAGTTTGGCAAAGTGGCCCGGGCGATTCGCAAGATTCATGCGTGTTACGAACAACGCCTGGACGTGGAGGAGCTGGCGAAAGAAGCCATGATGAGCGTGCCGAGTTTTCATGCGCATTTTCGTACGGTGACCGACACCTCGCCCATGCAGTACTTGAAGTCGACACGCTTGCATCAGGCGCGACTGCTGATGCTGAGGAGTGATATCACCGCCGCCACGGCCTGCATCAAGGTCGGTTACGAGAGCGCCTCGCAGTTCAGCCGTGAGTTCAAGCGGTTTTTTGGTCGCACGCCCCTTGAAGAGATTGACTGGATGAAGCGCACCTACGCGTTGCCGGCGCCCACGAGCGCGTCCATCTACGTCTCTTCACATTAAAGACACTGTCCTGCCAGTGGGACGAACAATCGCATTTTGCCCGACTAATACATGATTGGTTTCATCTGTAGGCTTATTTCCATTCCGTCGCCCCTGGCGATGCTTACTTGGAGATAACCCATGAAACTGTTGCATATCGATTCCAGCATCCTCGGCGACAACTCGGTTTCCCGTCAGTTGAGCGCCGGCGTCGTCAAGACCTGGCAGGCGGCCGAGCCAGGCGTTGAAGTGACCTACCGTGACCTGGCCGGTGAAGGCATCAACCATTTCTCCGGCGTGACCCTGGGTGCACTGGGCACCGCAGCCGAGCTGCGTGATGCCGTGCAGAAACACGAAGCCGAGTTGAGCGCCAACACCCTTGCTGAATTCCTCGCGGCCGACGCGATTGTACTGGCGGCGCCGATGTACAACTTCACCATCCCGACCCAGCTCAAAGCCTGGATCGACCGTATCGCCGTCGCCGGCCAGACTTTCCGCTACACCGAAAACGGCCCTGAAGGCCTGGCCGGTGGCAAGAAAGTCATCATCGTGTCGACGTCCGGCGGCCTGCATGTTGGCCAGCCGACCGGCGTGGCTCACGAAGACTACTTGAAAGTGCTGCTGGGCTTCCTTGGCATCACCGACATCGAAATCGTCCGCGCCCACGGTTTGGGCTACGGCGAAGAAGTTCGCAGCAAGGCGATCAGCGACGCCAACGTAGTTATCAACGAACAATTGTTCGCCGCTGCGTAAGACTTATGTAAATTTTGCAGTTCCTCGATATCAATCTGAGTCGAGGCGCCTAAACTCTGTATTCTGCTCGCCTGAAAAGCGAACGGAGTACGGAGTTTTTTCGTTTACCCGCTGTCACTACTTTGGCCCAGGTTATGCACGCATGGGTAGAACCCTGCCAGTCCGAGCGCCTGAACCATGGATATTTCAATAGCTACGCGGGCTTACGCAGCAAAGGTGGACATCCCCATGATGCGTCTTTGTGCAGTCTTGGTCATTTCTCTGCTCGGCGGCCTGATTTCAGTGCAAGCCGCGCCGGCGCCGCACCCTCATTGGAGTGTGGGCTTCCATCGCATGACCTTTCTCGACCCGCTGGACCTGCAGCCGATGAAAGCCGTCGCGTTCTATCCGTCCACGGGCCTGGAACACACCACCCAGGTGGGCGCTTATCACATCGCCGCCACTGAAGATTCGAAAATCGCCATCGGCCGCTTTCCGATGTTGATGCTGTCCCACGGCAATACCGGCACACCGCTGGCCCTGCACGACCTGGCAACCTCCCTGGCACGCAAAGGGTTTGTGGTGGTGGCGGTGCTGCACCCGGGCGACAACTATAAGGACCACAGCCGCCTGGGCACCTTGAGCAACTTGTATGGGCGCCCGATCCAGATTTCCGAAGCCATCACCGCCACCCTGGGCGACCCGATGCTGTCGCCGTTCGTCAACGTCGATCAGGTGGGGGTCATCGGCTATTCGGCCGGCGGCGAGACCGCGCTGATTCTCGCCGGTGCCAAGCCGGACCTGGACCGCCTGCGCCGTTACTGCCAGCAACGTCCTGAAGACCGTGATGCCTGCACCACCAAGGGTGAGTTGATCGTCGACCGTGACGACCTGCAGCCTCAGGCCGACCCGCGCATCCATGCCTTGATGTTGATGGCGCCGCTGAGCCTGATGTTTGGCCGTCACACCCTGGCAGACGTGCATGTGCCGGTGCTGCTCTACAGCGGCGACGGTGACAAGCTGGTGGCGGTGGACAAGAACGCCGAGGCCCTGGCGCGCAAACTGCCGCAACCGCCGGACTTCAAGCTGTTGGCCGGGGCAGGGCACTTTGTGTTCATGGCGCCTTGCGATGAGAGCCAACTGGCCGCGATGCCGGCCATGTGCACCGATGCCGACGGGGTTGACCGTGAAAGTATCCATCGCGACCTGATTTCCGAGGCCGGGCGGTTCTTCAATCACACTCTGGGCCAATCCACCCGGGCGGGCTTGCAGACGGCTGATCAGTAAGCGCGGCGCTTGAGCATCAAGGTCAGGCCCAGGCCGGTGACCGAGAGCACGGCGGCGCAGAAGAAGATCCACGAATAGCCCAGATTCAACGCCACTGCGCCCATCACCGGCCCGGCAATCGCCAGCGCCAGGTCAAAAAACACCGCATATGCACTCAACCCGGCGCCACGGCTGCTGTTGGGCACCTGCTTGATCGCCTCCACGCCCAGCGCCGGGTACACCAGCGACAACCCAAAGCCAGTGAGCCCGGCGCCGATCAATGCCACACCGGTGGACGGTGCCAGCCACAGCAGCGTGAGGCCGAGGGTTTCGATGGTCATGCAGGCAATTGCCGCCGTGAAGCCGCCGAAGCGGTTGATGGCAGAGATAAACACCAGGCGCGACAGGATAAAACACACCCCGAATACCGTCAGGCACCACGCCGCGCCGACCCAGCCACGGCTCAGGTAATACAGGGTGATAAACGTGGTGAGGGTGCCGTAGCCAATCGACGCCAGGCATAGGCTGGTGCCAAACGGCGCAATGCGTCCGAACACGGCCCAGAATGGCAGGCGTTCACCGCGCACCACGGGCACCGAGGGTTTATTGCGGATCAGCAATAGGCCCAGGGCGGAAAGCACCGTGAGGGCGATTCCGAGGCTGGTGTAGCCGTAATCGGCAACCATCACCACGCCCAGCGGCGCGCCAATCGCAATCGCGCCGTAGGAAGCGATACCGTTCCACGAGATCGAGCGCGCGGTGTGTTCGGCCCCGACCGCCCCCATGCACCAACTGATAGTGCCCACCCCGATCAAGCCCTGGGCCACGCCCAGCAACAGGCGGCCCACGATCAATATGCCGAGGCTCAGCAGCGGCAGGCTTTGCACCAGCGTCGCGATAAACGTCAGCACGCCGCTCAGCAAGATACCGCTCAGGCCCAGCACAATGGCGCGCTTGGTGCCCACGTTGTCGGACATGCGTCCGGCCATCGGGCGGCTGAGTAACGTTGCCAGGTATTGCGAGCCGATGGTGATCCCGGCGATCACCGCACTGAAGCCCAGTTCGCCATGGACGTAGCCGGGGATCACCGCAATCGGCAGGCCGATGCAGATGAACGCGATAAAGGTGTAGAAGACGATGGAGACGATCTGCAGGGTGATCGACAGGGAGCTGGGGGCGGCGGGCTGTGGGGCAGGCATGGGGACTCGTTCGCGGGCGGGCGGTGAATGCATCATGGCAAGGGCCCGGGGCAAAAGGAAGCAGGCTATCTAATTTTCCGCGAGCTCCCTCGCCACAATTTGCGCCACTGAAATGAAAAAGCCCCGTCACACTGGACGGGGCTTTGGCGTTCCTACGGCAGGCAGTGCTTAGAAAACCACGCCTTGGCTACGCAGGTAGTCGTCATAGGTGCCGCTGAAGTCGATCACGCCGCTTGGGCTCAGCTCGATGATGCGGGTCGCCAGGGACGATACGAACTCACGGTCATGGCTGACGAAGATCAGCGTGCCCGGGTAGTTCTCCAGCGCCAGGTTCAGCGCCTCGATGGATTCCATGTCCAAGTGGTTGGTCGGTTCGTCCATGATCAGCACGTTCGGCTTTTGCAGGATCAGCTTGCCGAACAACATGCGGCCTTGCTCACCACCGGAAATCACCTTCACCGACTTCAGGATCTCATCGTTGGAGAACAGCATGCGGCCCAGGGTGCCGCGAATCACTTGTTCGCCTTGAGTCCATTGGCCCATCCAGTCGAACAGGCTCATGTCGTCTTCGAAGTCGTGGGCGTGGTCCTGGGCGTAGTAGCCCAGCTCGGCCGCGTCGGTCCATTTCACCGTACCGGCATCCGGGGTCAGTTCGTTGACCAGGGTGCGCAGCAGGGTGGTCTTGCCGATACCGTTCGGGCCGATGATCGCCACGCGCTCGCCGGCTTCAACCTGGAAGCTGAAGTCTTTGAACAGAGGCTTGCCGTCGAAACCCTTGGCCATTTTTTCGACCATGACCGCCTGACGGTGCAGCTTCTTGGTCTGTTCAAAGCGGATGAACGGGCTGACGCGGCTGGAAGGCTTGACCTCGGCCAGCTGGATCTTGTCGATCGCCTTGGCACGGGAAGTGGCTTGCTTGGCTTTCGAGGCGTTGGCCGAGAAGCGGCTGACGAACGATTGCAGCTCGGAAATCTGGGCTTTCTTCTTGGCGTTGTCCGACAGCAACTGCTCGCGGGACTGGGTCGCCACGGTCATGTATTCGTCGTAGTTGCCCGGGAACAGACGCAGCTCGCCGTAGTCCAGGTCGGCCATGTGGGTGCAGACGCTGTTCAGGAAGTGACGGTCGTGAGAGATGATGATCATCAGGCTGTTACGCTGGGTCAGGATGTTTTCCAGCCAGCGAATGGTGTTGATGTCCAGGTGGTTGGTCGGTTCGTCGAGCAACAGTACTTCCGGATCGGAAAACAGTGCCTGGGCCAGCAACACACGCAGTTTCCAGCCTGGGGAGACTTCGCTCATCGGACCGAAATGCTGTTCCAGGGGGATGCCCAGGCCCAGCAGCAGCTCGCCGGCGCGGGATTCGGCGGTGTAGCCGTCCATTTCGGCGAATTCGGTTTCCAGTTCGGCGACGGCCATGCCGTCCTCTTCGCTCATTTCCGGCAGCGAATAGATGCGGTCGCGCTCGGCCTTGACCTTCCACAGCTCTTCGTGACCCATGATCACGGTGTCGAGTACGGTGAATTCTTCGTAGGCGAACTGGTCCTGGCGCAGTTTACCCAGGCGCACGTTCGGCTCCAGCATGACCTGGCCGCCCGACGGGTCGAGGTCGCCACCGAGGATTTTCATGAAGGTCGACTTGCCGCAACCGTTGGCACCGATCAGGCCATAACGGTTGCCTGCGCCGAACTTGACCGAAACGTTCTCAAATAGCGGCTTGGCGCCGAACTGCATGGTGATGTTAGCTGTGGAGATCAATTACTTTACCTATCAATAGCTTGGAGTGCGCTAATTTGGCCGGGCCCATTTTGTGGCCCAGGCTAACGGGCATACGTCAGCAGCGACATCAAGGCTTGAGGCCCAGTCGCTGAGCAGAAAAATGGGGTGCATGTTGGAATTTGGCGCGCATTGTCGCATATGTCAGGCGGGAGTTGTATGGCGGTTCAAGGATGGATTCACCCGAGTCTCCGGCATCGCCACCCATAACAGCACCAATGCGACGGCGGCCACACCCGCCAGGGTCAGGAACGCCGCGTTGTATCCGGCCCATTGCACGACAAAACCTGCCAGGCTGCTGCTCAGCGCTGCCCCCAGGCCGAATGCCGTGGACAGCGCGCCGAGGCTCACATTAAAGCGCCCGGTGCCCAGGGTGAGGTCTTTGACGATGACCGGAAACAGCGCGCCAAACACCCCGGCGCCGACGCCGTCGAGCATCTGCACCGCGACCAGCCAATAAGGATCATTCGACAGCGTATACAGCACGCCCCGCAGCGGCAGGATCATGAACCCGGCAAGCAACAGCGGCTTGCGTCCCCACACGTCGGCCTTCACGCCCACCAGCCAGGCCACCGGCACCATCACCAACTGAGCCGCGACAATGCAGGCCGAGGTCAACGGCGTGGCCATTTGCAGGTTGATCTGCGACAGCTTCTGGCTGACCAGCGGCAACATCGCCGCATTGGCCAGGTGAAACAAAGCGCAGCAGATGGCGAACAGCAGTAAGGGTTTGTTCGCCAGAAGCACGGCCATCCCCGACGGTTGTTCGTGTTCCGCGCTGTGTGGAGGGTCGAAGCCTCGCGCGACCTCGTGGTCGATCGCCTCGGCTGACACGCAACTGACGGCGATCACGCTGGCCACCGCCATGACCGCCATCAAATAAAACACGGCCACCGGGCCAAACAGGTAGGCGAACCCGCCGGCGAGGAGGGCCGCTACCGCGTTACCGGCGTGGTTAAAGGTTTCATTGCGACCCGTGCGGCGGGTGAAGGCGCGCGGCCCGGTGATGCCCAGGGAAATCGCCGAGATGGCCGGTGCGAACACCGAGGCCGCGGCTGCGCTGGCCGCCTGGGTCAGCGCCACCAGGCTGAAGGAACTGACGAAGGGCAGCAGCAGGCAACTGGCAGTCACCAACAGCGCAGCAATGACGATCACCGCCCGTTTACTGCGGGTTCGGTCAATCAATGCGCCTGCCGGGGTCTGGGTCAGCAGTGCCGCGATGCCGGCGAGGGTCATCACCACGCCGATACTGGCGGGGTCCCAGTGATGCACGGCCAGCAGATAAATCGCCAGGTACGGCCCCAGTCCGTCACGGACATCCGCCAGGAAGAAGTTCAGGCTGTCCAGGGACAGGGTGTTGCGCAGGTCGGAGCGAGTGGCCACGGCAGGGTCTTCAAGGACGGGGTCGGTAGCGATAGTGACCTCGGGCATGAACGGATAGTTTCCGGCCCCGGCGTCGTGCCTGCGCGGCTGCACAAGCACAAACATTTACAAAGTGGAGCCAATTGCATCGAAAAATAGCGCGGAAAGGCGTTTTTTCAGGGAAATTTATGGTTAACAGTTGAACATCCCATAAGCCTGGCTTATTTTCCGTCCGTTCGCCCTACAGTGAAGGCTCTTTACCGGTTCAGGGATGGCGAGGCTTTTGTTGTAGGGCGAACCTCTTATTTGTCGCAATGACTCGAACGTTTTGGAGACGCAATGGACATGCTGTCGGCCCAAGAGGCCATTTCCGGCAACAAGGACGCCTGGAACGAATCCGCCAGGCTGCATAAAAACACCGCCCACTGGAAAGCCTTGCTTGAGGACGTGGCCAAGCCCGGCTTCTCGCGGCTGGACCCGACCTTGACCGCATTGCTGCTCAAGGTCGGCGTGGAGGGCAAGGACGTGGTGCAACTGGGCTGTAACAACGGGCGGGAAAGCCTGTCGTTGTTCGGGCTGGGTGCACGCACGGTGGTGGGGATAGATCAGTCGGAAGCCTTTCTGCAACAAGCCCGCGAGTTGGCCGAGGCTTCGCCGTACGAGGCTCAATTCATCGAGGCCGACATTCACCATTTGCCCCGTGGCTTGACCGAGCGCTTCGATGTTGCCTTGATCACCATCGGCGTACTGAACTGGATGCCGGACATTGCGCTGTTCATGGCCCATGTCGCCAGTACCCTGAAGCCGGGCGGCAGCCTGGTGATTTACGAAACCCATCCGTTCCTGGAAGTGTTCGACCCGACGGCGCCCAACCCGATGCTGCCGGTGAGTTCGTACTTTCAGCGCGAGCCTTTCGTGCAACAGGAGGCCATCGTCTACGAGGGTGATACCGAAGCGGTTGCCGCGGCCTCCTACTGGTTTGTGCACACATTGGGGACGATCGTCAGCGGTGCCATCGCCGCCGGGTTGCAGATCAGCCATCTGCAAGAGTTCGCGCATTCCAATCGCGAGGAACTCTACGACCAGTATGAACACCAGCCCGCCCAACTGCCGCTGTGCTACACGCTGACCGCCATCAAGCGCCCAGCCTGACTGGCTGCCAGGCCGGCAACCTGTTCTTGCGACATGGTTTTCACATGGCCTTCACTTATCGACCTGTAGGGTGAAGGCTACCTACTCCAGTGAACACCTTGGCCCGCCCTCATCGCGGGCTTTTTTTTTGTCTGTCCGGCAGCCTTTAAATTTTTTTTTGGTTAAGAAATGACCAGTCAAGGCCATGGGTTAACCCTGTCTGAAGGCCTAACTGAAACGATTTTGTGAGAATTGTCTGAATTCTCAAATCTGCGTACGAGATTTCCTAATAATCCCGAGTATTTAGCGCTATTTTGTAGCCCGCTTCGGACACCATTCTTTACAAGCTGGTCTACGCTCAGCGCATCGGGAATGACATCTAAGTATCTGAAGGAAAACAATCTCTACTCGCGTGGGACTTTTCCAGGTCTGGAGTGGTCCGATGACCATCGATAGATCGTGTGTGTTGGGTGTACAGGGCGTTGTCCCTGATTTACGCATGGTTATTCAGTATTTCATGAACATGTGCGGCCGTTGACTGTCGACTTTTTTAAGGTGTATCAGTTTTGAATAAAACTCCTCGGCTCCAAGCTCATGCGGCATCGGACGAAATTGATCTGTTTGAAGTGTTTCACGGTATCTGGCGGCAAAAAAAGGTGGTGCTGGGGTGTACGATTCTGGCGGGTGTCCTGGGGGTGGGGTACGCATTTCTGGCACCGCGGGAATATCAGGTCAGTAGCGTGCTACGTCCCGCCGCCATCAACGAACTGGACGCACTGAACCGCTCCGAGGTCTATAAGCTGCCCCCGGCCGACGCCCTGAACAAGGTGGGGGCACAGCTGGATTCCTACGAAGCTCGCCTGGGGTTCTTTAAAACGCACGAGGACCTGTTCAAGGCGGTCCAGAAGCCTGGGCAAAGCCTGGAGCAGAGTTTTGAAGAGTTCAACCGAAACTCCATCAGCCTGAGCCTGCCTGATCCTAAAAAGGCCGACTCCCTGAGCAACTATATCCGGCTTGAGTTGCAGTACCCCAGAGACATTGACGGGGTGGCGATTCTCAACGGTTTTGTGGATTACGCCATTGATTCGGAACGTGCCCAAGTCGGCGCTGACCTGAAGGTGATCGTCAATAACCGCTTGAACGAACTCAAGGGCAAGATTGACGCGGCGCGTTCCAATTACGAAACCGATAAGGAGTCCAAGATTGCCAAGCTGCTTGAAGCCGACCGGCTCAAGCGGGCCCAGTTGGAGGACGAGTTGGTTGCCCTGCGCTTGCAGATGAAAATCGAGAGAACGGATCGACTGGCAGAGCTGGCTGAGGCCATCTCCATTGCCAAATCGATGGGCATCAAGACACCGACTACCCCCTCCTCGATGGCGGACGCCTCGCGTAGCGGCTCGAATCAAGTGATGCGCACCGAGGTCAATAATCAGAAAATCCCGCTGTACTTCCTGGGTACAGAGGCGCTTGAGGCGGAGCGCACGGCCCTGCAGGCGCGCACCAACGATGACTTTACCAACAGTCGCATTGCACAGATTGGTAAAGAGTTGCAGATGCTGCAGGTCAACCGCGAAGTGGAAGTACTGAAAAAGCGCGGGAATGAAGACATTTTCTTGCAGGATGTTGAACCATTACGAGCGGAAGTCGCGCGGTTGCGCGGCCTCAACATCGACATGAGCGCCTTGAAACTGGTCACTATCGACCGGCGTGCCCAAGAGCCGCTCAGCCCGATCAAGCCTAAAAAAGCCCTGGTTATCCTGCTGAGCCTGGTTGCAGGGTTGGCGGTGGGTGTGTTGATAGCGCTGGGCCGTCATTTCCTCTTGACACGTCGTGAAGCTGTGGCTTATTCGCTGCAGGACGACAATCGGTTTTCCCAGCGTCCACGCAAGGATGATGAACCGCATATTTAACTCCCAACGACCTCGGGCTTGCCGTCTGGCAAGCCCGCTCCCGCGCTGTCCAGCACACTCAAAGGACACCTTTTCACAATTCTTGATTAACCTTTGGTTACAAAGTGTGGCTAAAATAGCTGCCAATGGCCATGACCGGATTGTCACCCAGCCCGTCGTGCCGCCTGTTTGTGAATTGTGATTTCAGGTGCTGCATCTTCAATCCTCGGCCGTCGTGGGCACGCAGGAGCAGCCTGTTCTCTTCTGACTTGTGACGAATACCTTGAAACTCATCATTGTTGCTCTCTACGTTCTCTCCATTGCGTATGTTCACCTGCGTGGCCGGGTGCGACACAAGCTGGGCCGCCAGCTCAGCGATCACTCGACCTTCCTGGCTCCGGTGAACTGCTTTCTCTACCTCTTCTCCAAACTGCCCAGCCGACCGTACCTGTCCACCAGCGACTTTCCTGACCTGAGCCCGCTTCAGGAGCATTGGGAAGAGATTCGCCAGGAAGGCCAGAACCTGCTGCGCGCAGGCGAGATCAAACGCTCCGAGCAATACAACGACGTGGGTTTCAACTCGTTCTTCAAGTCGGGCTGGAAGCGTTTCTATTTGAAATGGTACGGCGACAGCCATCCTTCGGCGATGAAGCTGTGCCCGCGCACCACAGAGCTGGTGCAAAGCATTGGTTCGATCAAGGCCGCGATGTTTGCCGAGCTGCCACCGGGCTCCAAGCTGGTACGCCATCGTGACCCGTACGCCGGTTCCTACCGTTACCACCTGGGCCTCGACACGCCGAACGACCCGGGCTGCTACATCAACGTGGATGGTGAAAACTACTACTGGCGCGATGGCGAGCCGGTAATGTTTGACGAGACGTTTATCCACTACGCCGAAAACACCACGGCGCAGAACCGGATCATTCTGTTCTGCGATATCGAGCGCCCGATGAAGTACCGCTGGGCAGCTGCCTTCAACCGCTGGTTCAGCCGTAACGTGATGGCGGCCGCCGGGTCGCCCAACGACGCCGGTGACAAGACCGGTGGCCTGAACCGCGCGTTTACCCGCCTGTACAAAATTCGCCTGCGGGGCAAGGAGCTGAAGAAGCGCAACCGCACCCGTTACTACCTGGAAAAGTGGGCGATCTTCGCCGGTTTGGCGTTGATCTTTATCCTGATCTGAATCAGGCCGCGGAGCGCATCAGCCTGGCGGGTGCGCGCCCAACTTGTCCCACATTTTCTTGCTGATCTTCTGCCGGTTGGCATAACCCGCCCACGGGTCCTTCTTCAAACCCTGCAAGCGTTCATGCAGATTGGCCACCGTCCATTGCTGCGCGCCGTGCAACCCCTTCAATTCCTCGAGACTCACCGGCACCGATACCGGCAAGCCCGGCCGTGCGCGCACCGAGTAGGCCGCGACCGTGCTGGCGCCCCGGGCGTTGCGCAGGTAGTCGATAAAGATCTTGCCGACGCGATTTTTCGGGCCTGAGGTCGCGGTGAAACGCTCCGGCAGTTGCTCCGTCATGAACTGGGCGATCGCCTTGGCGAAGGCTTTTACCGTGTCCCAGTCATCCCGGCGTGCCAGCGGCACTACCAGGTGCAGGCCTTTGCCACCACTGGTCTTGACGAACGCTTCAAGGCCCAACTCATCCAGCACCGACAAGGTCAGTTGCGCGGCCTCCACCATGCTTTTCCACGGCAGCGCCGGGTCCGGGTCAAGGTCGAGCACAAACAGGTCGGGGGTTTCGATCTTGTCAGCGGTGGCGCCCCAGGTGTGTAACTCCACGGTGCCCATTTGCACCGCACCGATCAGTGCGGCGGGGCTGTCGATTTCCATCAGCCGTGCATGGCCCGAGTCCAGGGCCTTATCCAATTGCTTGATATTCGGGATCGCCAGGCGCTCGGAATGCTTCTGGAAAAACTGCTCGCCCGCGATACCTTCCGGCGCCCTCAGCAAGGACACGGGGCGGTGGCGTAAAAAGGGCAGGATCCACGTGCTGATCCCCTCGTAGAACTGCGCCAACTGAAGTTTTTGGGTGCCGCTTTGAACGTCGATGACCCGGTCGGGATGGGTAATCCTGACGCCCGCCACAGCGCCGGTTTCAGCGGTCTTTTTGCGGGGTTTTTCCTTCAGCGACTTGGCCGCCCGCGGCTGCTCGTGAACGATCTGCTCCGCCGGCTTGTCGCTGCGCAGCCCGACAAATGCTGCCTGGCGCACCACGCCTTCGCGGGTCCATTCGGCAAATTGCACTTCGCCCACCAACTGCGGTTCAACCCAATGCACGCCGCGCGCCTGGGCACTGGTCAGCGGTTTGGCCAGCGGTGAAGCCTCGCGCTCCAGCGCCTTCAGCTGTGCGCTGATCTTTTTCAGCGTGGCCTGATCAAAACCCGTTCCCACGCGCCCGGCATACACCAGGCCGGTGTCGTCATTCACGGCCAGCAACAGCGCGCCAAAACCGCTGCGTGAGCCCTGCGGGCGAGTGAAACCGATGATCACGAACTCCTGGCGCAGCCGACACTTGAGCTTGATCCAGTCCGGGCTGCGCCTGGAGACGTATGGGCTGCCGGCTCGTTTGCCGATCACGCCCTCCAGGGCCAGGTCACAGGCGCTTTCAAAGATGTCCCGGTGGTGGGCGGCAAAGGATTCGGAGAAACGCAGCAGCTTGCTTCTGCTGCGGTTCAGCACGTCCTTCAACGCGGCACGCCGGGTTTCAACGCCAGCTTCCCGCTGGTCACGGCCTTCCAGAAACGGCGCATCAAACAGGTAATAGACGATGTCCAGGCTGCGGCCGATATCAAACGCGTTCTGCAGCGCCTGGAAGTCCGGCAAACCCTCGGCGTTCAGGCTGACGACCTCGCCGTCGAGCCAGCTGTCCTTGAGTTTCAGGGCCTCCAGGGCCTTGGCCTGGCGCGGCAGGCGATCGGTCCAGTCATGGCCATTGCGGGTGAACAGCCGCACCTCACCCCCTTGAATGCGCGCGAGGATCCGGTAGCCGTCGAACTTGATCTCGTACACCCAGTCGCCGTCCGGCGCACGGTCCACCAGTGTCGCCAACTGTGGGGTGAACTGGTCGGGCAGGGCGGTGGAAGCTTTGCGGGTGGTTTTCTTTGGCGCTGCCGGCTTTTTCGCACGTCCCACGGTCGCATCGCTCAGCACGCTTTTCGGTTCGGCCCGGACCACATCGTAGTCAGCCACCGGGCGCGCCTGCTGATCGTTTTCCTTGATCAGCAGCCATTGCTCCTTGTCTCCGCTGCCCTTGAGGCGGGTACGCACCAGCGTCCAGTCGCCCGCGAGCTTTTCGCCGATCAGGGTGAATTTAAGCTTGCCTGCCGCGTAGGCTTGGCGCGGATCGTCGTGGGGCTGCCACACGCCGCGATCCCACACGATCACATCGCCGGCACCGTATTGGCCGGCCGGAATGCTGCCCTCGAAACTGCCGTAGCCCAACGGGTGGTCTTCCACGTGCACCGCGAGGCGCTTCTGGCTCGGGTCGAGGCTCGGGCCCTTGGGCACCGCCCAGCTTTTGAGCACGCCATCGAGTTCCAGGCGAAAGTCATAATGCAGGTTGCGGGCGTCGTGCTTCTGAATCACAAACGACAGGGCCTGCGCCCGGTTCCGGCCGCGTGGCGCGCTGCCGGCAGGTTCGGCGGTTACATCGAAGTCGCGCTTGGCGTTGTATTCACTCAGGGGCTTGGCCATGGTGGTCTACCTCATGAAGCCTTGCGGGTTTTTTTCGCGGCCGGTTTCTTCGCCGGGCTCTTGCCGGCCAGGCTGCGTTTGAGCAGTTCCGTCAAATCAATCACGTCGGCGGATTTGCGCTCATCCACGCCCTCGCTGGACTCCACGTCTTCGATCTTGCCGGCCTTGGCCTTCTTCGCCACCAACGCCATGATCTTGTCCTGGAAGCTGTCGCGGTATTCGTCGGGCTGCCAGTCGGCGCTCATGTCTTCCACCAGCCGCTTGGCCATGTCCAGTTCGCCCTTGGCCAGGGTTGGCTTGGTCACGTCGCTGCCCAGTTCCAGCTCGTCCAGGCCGCGCACCTCGGCGGGCCAGCGCAGCATCACCAGCACCAGGGCCGACTCCAGTGGCATCAACGCTGCCAGGTGTTGCTTGGTGTGCAGCACCACGTTGGCCAGGGCGACCTTGCGGGTTTTCTTCAGGGTTTCGCGCAACAGCGCGTAGACCTTGCCGCCGCGCTTGTCGGGTGCCAGGAAGTAGGGCGTGTCGATGTTCTGCAGCGGGATTTGATCGCTGGCCACAAACGCGATGATTTCGATGGTCTGGGTCGACTTGGGGTGGGCCGAGCGGATTTCGTCTTCGCTGAGGATCACGTAGCGGCCTTTCTCGTAGGCCACGCCCTTGACGATGTTGTCCTTGGTGACCTCTTTGCCGGTGGCCTTGTTGACGCGCTTGTAACCCACCGGGTCCATGCTGCGCTTGTCCAGCCAGTCGAAGTCGACGCCTTGGGAGGATGTTGCCGAGACCAGCGACACCGGGATGTGCACCAAGCCGAAACTGATTGCGCCTTTCCAGATAGCCCGTGGCATGTCGGTATTCCTGAAAGTGTGGGGGTCTTCAGGTGACACGGTGGATTCGGCAAAAGTTTCCCCGGCCAGCCGGCTGGCAGCGGTGTTTCAGACAGATCGTGTTACACCTGATGAGAAACTATTTAGTTACCAAAGCCGAACCCAAGGCGTAGCGTGTTATCGAAAGCACGTACTCCTCGCGCCCAGAGAGGCTTTGTCATGAACACCCGTTTGCGTAACCTTGCCGTATTGGCGTTGGGCCTGGCCTTGAGCTCGCTGGCACAGGCGCAAAACCTGCCCGGCAGGAGCAATAACCCCTACAACGGCCCCATCCACCAGGCCAACCCCAACAGCATGCAGGGCACCCAGCCCAACGCGCCGGCTGCGCGGGGCACCTTTATCCCGCCGGCCCAACGGCCGCCCACCCTGCAAAACGGCGGCATCGGCAACAGTGTCCAGCGCCGCGACGGCGCGCAGACCCCACCGGCCATCCAGCCCAAAGCCCCCACGCGCGACGCCAATGGCAATCGCGGCGATTGAGTGTGTAAAGACGACAAGGAAACCCACCGTATGTTTCTACGCAAAACCCTTCTAGCGACCTTCTGCGCCGCTGCCTTGCTGCCCCTGGCGCTGCCCGTTTCGGCGGCCGACACCCAACAGTTCCCCAGCGAGCAGGGGAGTATCACGGTCACCCCGGTTGCCAAGGGCCTGGATCACCCGTGGGCGGTGGCGTTCCTGCCGGACAAACAAGGCTTCCTGGTCACCGAACGCCCCGGCAACCTGCGCTTCGTCAGCCCGGACGGCAAACTGTCCGCGCCGTTGGGTGGCGTGCCGAAGGTATTTGCCAAGGGGCAGGGCGGGCTGCTCGACGTGGTGCTGTCGCCCGACTTCAAGGAGGACCGCCTGGTGTACCTGTCTTACGCCGAAGGCGGCGGCAAGAACGGCACGGCCGGCACGGCAGTCGGGCGCGGGCGCTTGAGCGACGACCTCACTGGCCTGCAAGACTTCAAGGTAATCCTGCGCCAGGAGCCCAAGCTGTCCACGGGCAATCACTTCGGTTCGCGGCTGGTGTTTGACCGCGACGGCTACCTGTTCGTGACCCTGGGGGAGAACAACGATCGCCCCACCGCCCAGGACCTCGACAAGCTGCAAGGCAAGGTGGTGCGGATCTTCCCTGACGGCCGTGTGCCGGAAGACAACCCCTTCGTGGGTCAGGAAGGCGTGCGACCGGAAATCTGGTCCTATGGACAGCGCAACCCCCAGGGCGCGGCACTGAACCCGTGGAGCGGCACGCTGTGGGAAAACGAGCACGGTCCGCGTGGCGGGGATGAAATCAACATCATCGAGCGCGGGAAAAACTACGGCTGGCCATTGGCAACCCATGGCATCAACTATTCCCTGACGCCGATTCCCGAGGCCAAGGGCAAGACGGCCGAAGGCACCGTTCCACCGCACCACGTATGGGAAAAGTCCCCGGGTGTGAGTGGCATGGCGTTCTACGATGCCGACCGGTTCAAGGCCTGGCAGCACAACGTGTTTATTGGCGCACTGGTCAGCCAGGAGCTGATTCGTTTGCAGTTCGACGGTGACAAGGTCATCCACGAAGAGCGCCTGCTGGGCGGCTTGAAAGCGCGCATCCGCGATGTGCGCCAGGGGCCGGACGGCTACCTGTATGTACTGACGGATGAAGACAGGGGTGTGTTGTATCGGGTGGGGTTGAATCAGGATTGAGTCATCAGCCGCAAGCTTGAAGCTTCAAGCTTGCGGCTTACCGTTTAGAGCCCCAGCTGCGACAACCCCGGGTGCTCATCCGGACGCCGGCCCAGCGGCCAGTGGAACTTGCGCTCGCTTTCCTTGATCGGCAGGTCGTTGATGCAGGCAAACCGGTTCGCCATCAAGCCATTCTCATCAAACTCCCAGTTCTCGTTGCCGTAGGAGCGGAACCAGTTGCCGGAGTCGTCGTGCCATTCATAGGCATAGCGCACCGCAATGCGGTTGCCGGTAAACGCCCACAGTTCCTTGATCAACCGGTAATCCAGTTCCTTGGCCCATTTACGGGTCAGGAAGCCCTTGGCTTCTTCGCGGTTGTGGGCGAACTCGGCGCGGTTGCGCCATTGGGTATCCAGGGTATATGCCAGGGACACTCGTTGCGGGTCACGGGAGTTCCAGCCGTCTTCGGCCAGGCGAACCTTTTCAATCGCCGATTCGCGGGTGAACGGCGGCAACGGCGGGCGTATTTCAGGGGTGGAGGACATGGGACGGCTCCTGGGCAGGTTCAAATGAACGTTGGGTCAAAGTGCCAATAAGGTTCGCGCCATGGATTGCGCATTATCGGCAGCGGTTGTGTCGCCCATCACCAGGGCAACGGTAATGGCGCCATCAATCAGGATTAGCAAGTGCGCGGCCTGGCGTTCCGGGTCGGGGGTGCCATGTGCTTGACACAGTTCGAGGGCGTACTCGAACAGTTTCTGTTTGTGGGCCTTGGCCAGCAGGCGCACCGGGTCTTGCGGGTCGCCGGTTTCGCCGCTGGTGTTGATGAAGGCGCAACCGCGAAAGTCGTCGGAGCCGAACCAGGTCTTCAGTGCACTGAACACGCCCAGCAGGCGCTCGCCCGTGGTGGCGTGGTGTTCCACTTCGCTGCGCAGCCAGTGCATCCAGCGCTCGTCACGGCGCTGCAAGGCGGCGATCACCAGTTCGTCCTTATTGGCAAAATAGCGGTAGACGCTCTTTCTGGAGACGCCAGCGGTTTTCACCAGAAGATCCATGCCGGTGGCAGCGATGCCGTTTCGGTAGATCAACTTTTCGGTAACGTCGAGAATAATGTCGCGAGTAATATCGTTCATGTGAACTACAGTAGAACGATCGTTCTCCTTGGTCAATTAATTATTTTTAACCCTGGGCGGGAAGACCTGAGCCAGCCCATGGTGTAAGCTCTCGAGTCCTTCGGATTCGACCCATTGCGAGCCCTATGCCGTCGTTATTCAAACGCTCCCTGTTGCCCAAGCTGCGCGGTTTTCCCCTCACACCCGAGGCGATCGACGTGCTGTCCGGTGCGGCCGAGTACCGCCGCTGCCTGCTGGAGAAAATTTCCCAGGCCACCCAGCGTATCTACATCGTGGCGCTGTACCTGCAGCAGGATGAAGCGGGGCAAGAGATCTACGACGCGTTGCACGCTGCCAAGGCCCGGCGGCCCGGGCTGGACATCGTGGTGGTGGTTGACTCGCTGCGTGCCCAGCGCGGCCTGATCGGGGCCGGCAAGCAACCGGGCAACAGTGCCTGGTACCAGGCCATGACCCAGTCCCACAGCACCGAAGTGCCGGTCTACGGCGTGCCGGTGCAAACCCGCGAACTGTTCGGCGTGCTGCACCTCAAGGGCTTTGTGATCGATGACAGCGTGCTGTACAGCGGCGCCAGCCTGAACAACGTGTACCTGCACAAGTTCGACAAATACCGTTATGACCGCTACCACCTGATCCACAACAAGGCACTGGCCGACTCGATGCAGCACCTGGTGGAACACGGCCTGGTCGCCGCCAAGGCGGTGCATCGCCTGGACCTGCCCAACCCGCCGACCACCCGCAGCCTGCGCAACGACATCGGCGACCTGCGCAGCCGCCTGAAACACGCGGTGTATGACACCACGGCGGGGCAGTTGCCCAACGGCAACCTGTCGGTCAGCCCCTTGCTGGGCGTGTGCAAGAACAACCCCCTGAGCCGGGTGATCTGCGAGCTGATCGCGAGCGCCCAGCACCAGCTGACCATCTGCACGCCGTACTTCAACCTGCCGCTGCCGGTGACGCGGGAAATCAACCGCGCCCTGGCGCGCGGGGTGAAGATCGACATCATCGTCGGCGACAAGACCGCCAACGACTTCTACATCCCGCCGAGCGAGCCGTTCAAGGTTATCGCCGCGTTGCCGTATCTCTATGAAATCAGCCTGCGACGCTTTGCCAAGCGCCACCAGCGCATGATCGACAGCGGCCAGTTGAACCTGCACCTGTGGCGCGACGGCGACAACACCTACCACCTCAAGGGCATGTGGGTCGACCAGCGCTATACGTTGCTGACCGGCAACAACATCAACCCGCGCGCGTTTCGCCTCGACCTGGAAAACGCCTTGCTGATTGACGATCCCAAGGGTGAATGGGTGGTGCCTCGGCGTACTGAACTGGCGCAGATTTTCCAGCACACCTCGCGTATCGAACGCTACCAGCAACTGGAAACCCTGGTGGAGTACCCGGCGGCCGTCGGCAAGTTTCTGCGTCGGGTCAGCCGGGTGCGGATCGAGCGGTTGCTCTACCGCATTCTGTAAGCCTCAGGCCGGTTGCCGTGCAGCCGGCCAGCACGCAATCAACAGCAGCAGCGCGGCCGCCACCAGGTAGGGCAGGCGCGGCTCGACCGCGTAGATCAAGGTCCCGGCCAGAGGCCCGACTACCACGCCCAGGCCTTGGGCTGCACCCACCGAACCGGCCGTGGCGCCCTGTTCCGAGGCATCCACCGCATTCGCCGCCAATGCCGCAAAGGACGGGAAGATCCAACCCATGCCGGCGGCAGACACAAAGAAGCACAGCCACAGGATCCAGGCCGTGTCAGCGAACATGCTGCCGGCAAAGCCCAGGGCCGACACCACGGCGCCCACGCGAATCATCCGCAGCGGCGGCCACTCCAGTTTGCGCACCAGCAGTTGCGAGCAGATCAGCGCCAGCCCGACCATGGTCAGGGCAATGCCGGCGGTTTGTGCAGCATCGGCCGGGTTCATCTTCAGACGGTCCAGCGCGAAAAAGCCCACGGTTATCTGTGCAATCGACACACACAGCATCGCGACAAACGCCACCACCAGCGGGCGACGCAGCCGTGGGTCCGACAGGTTGACCGGCTTGGGCGGCTGCTTGAGGTGCAACTCCTGGCGTGGCAGTTTGGCCAGCAGCACCAGAAAGCCCAGCATGGGCAGCACCGCCATCACGTAAAACGGCAGGCTCAGGCTGTGACGCGCCAACAGCGCGGCAATCGCCGGGCCCAGCACCAGGCCGCAGGCGTTGGCGGCGCCCAGGGAAGCCATGGCCTTGGCCCGGTGCTCGGGCTCGATGTTGTCGGCCACCAGCGCATACCCGCCCACCGGAATCGCGGCGTAGAACACGCCGATCAGGCCGCGCCCCAGAATCAGCCCGATAAACGCCAGCATGGCCGACGGCAGCAGTTGCAGGGACGCATCGATAAATACGCAGAGCGCCCAGTACGCCAGGGTAAAACCGCCGGTGCCGAGCAACAGCACGCGACGTCGGCCGAGACGGTCACTGGCCTGGCCCCACGGGCGGGCCAGGAGCATCCAGATCACCCCGGACACGGTGACCGCCGCGCCCGCCTGCCAGGTGGCCAGGCCGAGAATCCTCGCGATCGGGCCAATCAGCGAGACAAACGCCATCATCGCCATGGTGCAGGCCATGTTGGCCAACAGCAGCGGGCGCAGGTTGAACGGGCGGTCAGTGTGCAACGTCGCAAGTGCAGCGTCTTGGGAGCTGTTCATGGGTTATCCAAGGGCAGGGGGAAAGGGCAGTCGTGCATCGACCATCACCAGCGGGCGGCCGTGCACCTGTTCAAGGCGGCCACTCACACCATAGACGTCCTTGAGCAACGCCTGGTTGATCACCGCTTGCGGTGGCCCGGCAGCGGCCAGTTGGCCATTGTGCAACACCACCACCTGGTCACTGAAGCCCAGGGCGAGGTTGATGTCGTGCACCACCACCAGGGTGATCAGGTTGCGTTCGCGCGTCGCCTGGGTGATGGCTTCCACCACCTGGCACTGGTGATACAGGTCGAGGGCGCTGGTGGGTTCGTCCAACAGCAGCACTTTAGGCTGACGCACCAGGGCCTGGGCCAGCCCCACGAGTTGGCGCTGGCCACCGGAAAGCGCATCGATCGGGCGGTCGGCAAGGGCGGTCAGGTCGAGGTCGGCGAGGATTTTTTCGACGCCCTTGAACACCGCAGGGCTCGGTCGCCCTGGCGCAAAACCGGCGCCACGGTGCCCGGCCATGGCCGCACTCAACACCGCTTCGAAGGCGCACAAGCGCGTGCGTTCCGGCAGGCTCTGGGGCAGGTACACCACCTGTTGTGCGCGCTCGACTTGCGGCAAGCGGTTGAGGTCGGTGCCGTCCAGCCAGATCTGGCCACGGGCCTTGTGCAGCCCGGCGATACCCCGCAACAAGGTCGACTTGCCGGCGGCGTTGGGGCCGATCAGCGCGGTGATGCTGCCAGGCAGCAGGGCCGGCAGGTGGATGTCGTGGAGCACGCTGCGGCTGCCGTAGTGCATGCTCAACTCACGTGTGCTTAGTCCGGTCACAGAACACCTCGGCGGTTACGCATCACAATCGCCATGAAAAACGGAATCCCCACCAGCGCGGTGACAATCCCCACGGGGATCAGCACGCCGGGCATCAGCGCCTTGCTGGCGATCGACGCCATCGACAGGATCAAGCCGCCACTGAGCACGCTGGCAGGCAAAAACAAGCGATGATCTTCCCCCACCAGCAGCCGCGCGATATGCGGGGCAATCAGCCCGATAAAACCGATGGTGCCGACAAACGACACCGCCAGTGCCGACAGCAGGCTGATGCGCAGCAGCGACAGCACCCGCAGGCGGGCCACATCAACCCCGAAGCTGCGGGCGCGCTCTTCTCCCAGGGTCAGGGCGGTCAACGCCCAGCTCTGACGCAGGGAAAACGGCAGGCACAGCAGCAACGCGGCGGCGAGAATCCCGAGCTTTTCCCAGGATGCCCGGGCCAGGCTGCCCAGGGTCCAGAACACCAGTTGCTGGAGGCTGTCCTGGCTCGCCACAAACTGCAGCAGCGCCACCAGCGCGTTGAACGCAAACACCAGGGCAATCCCGAACAGCACCAGGCTTTCCACGCCAAACCCACGCCAGCGTGCCAACAGGTACAGCAGCGCTACCGAGGCCAGGGCGAACAGAAAAGCGTTGGCCGAAATCAGGTACTGCGCCGGCACGCCAGGAATGCCGAGCCCCAGCACAATGGCCAGGGCCGCCCCAAAGGCTGCCGCCGCTGAAACACCGAGGGTGAACGGGCTGGCCAGCGGGTTATCCAGCACCGTCTGCATTTCCGCCCCCGCCAGGGCCAGGGCCGCGCCCACCAGTACCGCCATCAGCGCGTAGGGCAGGCGTACGTTCCATACGATCACCGCTTCCACCCGAGGCATGGAGGCCGGGTCCCACAGCACGTGCAGCAGACGCGTCAGGCTCATGCCGGAAGGGCCGGTGGTGATGTCCGCCGCCAGGGAAACCACCAGCGCCAACGCCAGTACCGACAGCAGCAACACCCGCCGTCCATGGCGATGGCGATAGCGCTCACCTGCGTTATTGGCACTTTCACAGGCCTGCACCTGCGTCACGGCACGAGGCTCGTGGTGAACACGCCGCTGGCCGGGATCGGCATAAAGCGCCGGTACAGTTCGGCGCGGGTCTGTTCCGGATCAAGGTCGGCGAACAGGTCCGGGTGCAGCCACTTGGCCAGGGCCTGCACCGCGATCAAGTGTTCCGGCGAGTCGTAGAAGATATGCCACAGGCCATGCACATTGCCTTCGCGCACCGCCCGCAGTTCATTCAGCGGGGCGCGATGGGCCACTTGCCTGAGGCTGTCGTTGGCCTGCTGCGGCGGGGCCGAATAACCGAGGGTTACGCCGCCCTGGCCGTGGCCGAACACTCCGGTGGCGACGTACACATCCGGGTCACTGGACAGGATGTACTCGACGTTCAGCGTGCCGATCGGGCCGGGAATGCGCCCGTCGGCAATGTTCTGGCCGCCAGCGAGCTTGATCATTTCCCCGAAGTTGCCGGTGCCCGGTGAGCCGCAGCAATCCTGCAGGCCGGCCAGCATGTCGATAAAGATTTTCGGCCGTTTTACCGTCCCGGCCTTGGCCAGGGTGTCGGTGACCTTCGCCAGCGCGGCCTGGTAAAACGCGATGTAGTCGTCGGCCTGCTGATTACGGTCCAGGGCCTGGCCCAGCAGGCGCATGCTCGGCACGGTGTTGCTCAACGGATGGTCGCTGAAGTCGACGAAGATCACCGCCACGCCGGCCGCTTCCAACTGCTTGACCGCCTCACTGTCGGGGCTCGGGCCATGGCCGCCGCTCAGGGCCATGATCGCCAGGTCCGGGTGCACCGCCAGTGCTTTTTCCACGCTGAAGGTCTCGGCAGAAGTACCGCCTACCAGGGGGACATTGTCGGCTTCGGGAAAGTGCTTCTGGAAGGCGGCGTAACCCTGCACATCCAGCCCGCGAAAATCCCCTTGCCAGCCGGCGATGCGGGTAAACGGGTTCTTGCCTTCCAGCAATGACAACGAGTAGATCATCCGGCCTTCACCCAGCAGGATATGCGAGACCTTGTCCGGCACGTCGACCTTGCGACCTGCCAGGTCTGTGACGGTGTGGGCGCAGGCCAGGCCGCTCATCAACAGGCAGAGGCCCAGCAGCAGGCTGCGTTGCAACAACGGGAGGTGTTTCATCAAAGGTTTCCTTGAACGGTGGGGTGCAGGCGGCGGACGCGTTTGCGCCACCACAACAACAGCCCGGTGAGATAGAGCAGCGGCAATGCCAGGCCGCAGAGAAACGCCAGGGCCGCACCGGGCAACCCCAGCAGCAGGTGCCCGTGGGCCGCGGAGAACAACGGCTTGAGCGCGACGGGGTTGGCGACAAACCAGTCGGGCCGGGCCAGCCAGGCGCCGCTGCCGGCAATCACCGCCAATGGCAGGCACAGCCAGGCTGCCGCGACGTTGTGCCATTCCCGCAGCCGGCGTTGGCCCTGGCTGCCGGGGCGCAGGCTGGCGGCTTTCCACCAACTGCGCCGCCCCGGCCACCACAGGTACAGGCCGCTGCCCACCGAACCCAGCAGCACCAGGCCACAGGCAAACAGGGCGATGGCGCCAAGCGGCGGCGGCAACAGGAGTGCCCGGTGCAACGCCACCAGTTTTGCCAGCCACAGGTCATCGAAGACAAAGAACGCGCGAGGCTCGGCGCTGTAGGGATCGATCATGGCGATGCCGATGCCGGGCCGATCCTTGAGCGCACCGAATACAATCGCGTTGTCCGATTCGAGGAAGCCCTGGCGCGGCTTTGCGGCGCCAAAGACTTTCTGGAACTGCGGGTACGCGCTCATCGCCGCGCTGATCCACTGCCCGTCGTCCAGCACCGGGCCGTGCTCACCCGGGGCCAGGTCCAGGGCCTGGCTGCCGACTTCCCAGCGCAGGATCGGCCCCTTGAGTTCCAGCAGCGCGCCACTCAAGCCGATCAGCGCCAGCAACAGGCCGACGCTCAGCGCCAGCCAGCGATGCACACGAAGCCACCACCAATGCATAGCGGTTACCAGCGATAACGCAGGCTGGCGATGACACTGCGGTCATACCCGGCACTGCAACTGGAGAGGGAGCAGCCTTCGTAATAGTGCTTGTCGGTCAGGTTGGTGGCGTTCACTGCCAGGCGCAGGCCCTTGGCCGCCGGGATCAACGTGTCGAAATCGTAGTGCACCGCCGCGTCGAGCAAGGTGTAGGAGGGCACGCTCAAGGTGTTGGCGGCGTCGGCTTCGGTGGAGCCGATATAGCGCACGCCGACGCCAAATCCGAGCCCCGTCAGCGGGCCGAACGGCAGCGTGTAGTCGGCCCACAGCGACGCCATTTTTTCCGGGGTGTCGGTGGGGCGGTTGCCTTTTTCCAGCGGGTTGTTGCTCTTGCTGACTTCGGCGTCGTTGTAGGTCAGGGTCGCCAGCAGGTCGAGGCCCTTGGCGAGGCTGGCCTTGCCCTCCAGTTCCACCCCGCGCACGTTGACTTCACCGGTCTGCACGCTATTGAGCGGGTTGGTGGGGTCAGTGGTCTTGACGTTCTGTTGGGTCAGGTCGAACAGCGACAGGGTGATGTAGCTGTCGATACCGGGCGGCTGGTACTTGATGCCGACTTCCGACTGTTTGGCGGTGCTCGGTTTGAACGTGGTGCCGTAGAAGTCGGTGCCCAGCACGGGGTCGAACGAGGTGGCGTAGCTGATGTACGGCGACAGGCCGTTATCGGCCAGGTAAACCAGGCCCGCACGGTAGGTGAACTTGTTGTCGTCCTGCTTCTGCCCGGTGTCGGTCAGGCGGTTGTCGGTGCGTGCGCTGGAGTGATCCTGGCGACCGCCGACGGTCAGTACCCAGCGGTCGTTGAACGTCATCTGTTGCTGGGCGTAGAGCCCGGTCTGGTCGGCGCGCTGCAAGGTGCTGGCGAATGGCGTGTTCGGTGCGAACACGCCGCCATGCACCGGGTTGTAGACGTCGATCGACGATGCGCGGCCGGCGTTGAGGTAATAGTCCTCACGGGTACGCCGGTAATCGACCCCCAGCAGCGACAGCATCTGCACCTCGCCGAGGTTCCAGCGGGCCTGGGCATTGTTGTCCAGGGAGTACACGTCGCCGACGATGCGGAAACGGTAGGCGGCGCGGTTCAAGGTGCGCAGGTCCGGTGCCAGGGACATGCCGCTGGCGGTATTGGTCAGCAGGTTGACGTGGCCATAACGTGCGCTGGAGTTCAGGCTCCACACATCGTTGATGCGATGTTCCAGCAAATAACCCAGGGAGTATTGGGTGCGGCCATTGTCCAGGCCCGGCTCGTCGAGGAAGACGTTGTGTTTGACCTTGCCGTTCGGGTTGGGCTTGAGGGTGCCCACAGTGGGTAAAAACACCCGTGGCGCGCCGAATTCATCCTCGGTGTAGTCGGCCAGCACGGTCAGGCTGGTGTCGTCATTCGGTCGCCAGGTGAAGGACGGTGCGATGAAGGTCTTGTCGTCCTTGATGTGATCGAACTGGGTGCCGCTGCTGCGTTCCAGGCCCACCAGGCGATAGAGGAACTGGCCCTGGTCATCCAGCGGCCCGCTGAAATCGAACTGGCCCTGGGCACGGTCGAAGCTGCCGCCCTGGATCTGCACTTCATGGAACGGCTGGTCCAGGGGCCGCTTGCTGATCTGGTTGACCACGCCGCCCGGCGCGTTCTGGCCGAACAACACCGAGGCCGGGCCCTTGAGCACGTCGATGCGTTCCAGGCCATACGCTTCGGCTTTTGGCCACGCCTGGGTGGTGGTGCCGCGCAAACCGTCACGCAACATGCCGGTGCTGGTCACGTCAAAGCCGCGAATCGAGAGGTTGTCGAAGCGCTGGCTGGCGGCGGTGGTGTTGGCCTGCACGCCGGCGGTGTAGCGCAACGCTTCGCTGACCGATTGCACTTGCTGCGCGTCCATCTGGTCACGGGTGACTACTGAAATCGACTGAGGGATTTCATTCAGGGCCGTGTCGGTCTTGGTCCCGCTGAGGCTGCGCTTGGCCACGTAACCGGTCTGTTGCCCGGTAGGGCTGTCGGCCTGGGTGCCGGTGACCACGCTGCTGTCGAGCACCACGGCGTGATCGGTGTCGGCCTCGGCGGCCAGCACGTGACTCATCTGGGTCAGCGACAGGCCCAGGGCCACGCCATGGATCAGGGTTGCCAAGGGCTTGCGATTGGACTTCAAGAGCGGGACTGCGATATCGACTGGCAAACCTGGGGTGTCTCGGTACAGAACGCGGGTGCCCATGCTTCACTCCATGATGAGGTGTTTAATGCGAATGCAAACGTATCTCATCTAGGCAGTGTGACGCAGGGCTATTGCTTTGGGTCGAGCGACCATTTCTTTCGTTTGCGAGGCGGGGCAGGAACTTTTACAAAATCCTCAGCGCAACGCCTTGGGCGAAACCCCGAAGCGCTTGCGAAACGCCGTGGAGAAATGCGCCGGGCTGTAACCTACGCGGTAGGCTGCGCTGGAGACATTGGTCTCGCCACTGGCCAGCAGCCGATAGGCTTCGGCCAGGCGCTGTTCCTGCAAGTACACGTAGACACTGGTGCCGAATACCTGACGAAAGCCCGCAGTCAATTTGCGCGGGTTCAGGCCGACTGCGCGAGACAACTCGGCCAGTGAGGGCGAAGCCTGCAGCGAACCGAGCAACAGGTCGCGCGCCGCATGAATGCGTTCGATATCGGCCGAATTGCAATGGGATTCCTGCACCGGGCGCGACTCGGTTTGCGCGAGGATGCCTTCCACCCCGAGTGCCGTCAGTTCCAGCGCCTTGCCACCCAGATAGAAGGAGCGGGCAGGGCCCTGCAACGGGCATGTGAAAATCTGTTGGGCGAGGGCCAGCAATGGTTTGCTGGCGGGCTGGCAGAACATCATCGGCCCACCGCCGCGTTTATCCAGCAGGCGTTCCGGCTCGAGGCCGACGCTGCGAATCGACGGGAAATCCAGCTGCACGGTGGTGTAGCGCACCGGCACGCCACTGGCGAACAGGTGGTCACCACAATGTTCACCTTGGTTGGCCACGGCGCACAGGGTGGGCCCGCGAATCTCGACTTCCTGCTGGCCTTCGACCCGGCAATTGAGCTGGCCGCTGAGCACCAGGATGATCTTCAAACCCTGCCACAGGGGTTCCTGCATCCACATCTGGCTGTCCATCAACACCGTCCCGGCGGACAGGGTGATTTCCGGCACGACGGTAGCGGCACCGGTGTTCAAGGTGTTGGGGAAATTGAGGGTGAAATCCCTTTGGGTCGGTAGCGGCGCAGCGTGAGGGCTGAGCATGGCGGACTCCCTGTGAACCGGAAAAGAGGGCCATACGCTAGCAGGAAATTTCTTACCTGTAATTAAGAATGATTATCCTTTAGCGAAAAGCACAGATCCCGTCTCATCGCTGCAGGCCGCTGAAAACGGCGCTGTTGCGCAATCAAAAGAAAAAGCCGCGCAAACGAATGTCCTGCCGGTTGCCGTGCTGCAGCTTTTGCCTATTAATAATCACTCTCATTTCCGCAGCCCTTGGCGACTCATGGATGAACCGCTCAATGCCCCATTCTCCCTAGCCTTTTTCACCCTTGCCCGCAGGCCTTTTGTTCACGGCAACGGCCCCTTATTGCCGAAAAAAACTCTGGAGACCCCATGACTTTCAACGATGACTGCCCCGATTGGCCCCAGGCATTTGCGAAGCGTTACCGCGACGCCGGCTACTGGCGCGACGAGACCTTTGGCGATCTGCTGCGCAACGCTGCCCAGGCCTTTGGCGACCGTGAAGCGATCACCGACGGAGCGCTGCGGGTGAGCTATCGCCAACTCGATCAACGCGTCGATCAACTGGCCAACGGGTTGTCCCGGCTGGGGTTGGTGGCGGGGGACAACGTGGTGGTGCAACTGCCGAACTGCGTGGGATTTGTCGAAGTGTGCTTCGCTCTGTATCGCCTTGGCGTACGGCCAATCTTCGCCTTGCCGGCCCACCGTCATCTGGAAATCGGCCGCTTCTGCGAGTTTGCCCAGGCCAGGGCGTACCTGTGCGCCGACGTCACGGCGGGCTTTGATTATCGCGCCATGGCGCGGGGTTTGAAGGCTGCCCATGCGGATCTTGCGTGGGTGATTGTGGCGGGCGAGGCCGAAGAGTTCACCGCACTCGAAGACCTCTATCTGGACACCCCGCACCCATCCTTTTGCGCACCGGCGGCCGACGCAGTGGCCTGTTTCCAGTTGTCCGGCGGCTCTACGGGCGTGCCGAAACTGATCCCTCGGCGCCACCACGAATACCTCTACAACGTACGGGCCAGCGCCGAGCGTTGCGGCCTGACCGAGGCCACGGTGTACCTCGCCGCATTGCCGATGGCCCACAACTTTCCCATGTGCTGCCCGGGGTTTATGGGCACCTTGCTGATGGGCGGCCGCGTGGTCTTGAGCCCCTCACCCAGCGCCGAAACCTGCTTTGCGCTGATCGAGCAGGAACGCGTGACCCACACCGCATTGGTGCCGCCACTGGTGCTGGTCTGGCTGGACGCTGCCCAGGCCCGGGGGCAGGGCTTGCCGGGCCTGCAACTGTTGCAGGTGGGCGGTGCCAAGCTGAGCTTCGAGGCAGCCCGGCGTGTGGAGCCCACTCTGGGCTGCCGCCTGCAGCAAGTGTTCGGCATGGCCGAAGGGCTGATTTGCTACACCGACCCCAACGACCCGCCGCAACGGGTCTTGCACACCCAGGGCAAACCGCTGTCCCCGGCCGATGAAATCCGGGTGGTGGACGACAACGAACAGGACGTGCCCCAGGGCCAGGTTGGCCAGTTGCTCACCCGTGGCCCGTACACGATTCGCGGTTACTACCGCCACCCGACGCACAACGCCCAGGCTTTCACCACCGACGGTTTCTACCGCACCGGTGACCGGGTGATGCTCACCGCCGACGGCTACCTGATGGTCGAAGGTCGTGACAAGGACGTGATCAACCGGGGCGGCGAAAAGATTGCCGCCGAAGAAGTGGAAAACCTCCTGCTCAGCCATCCCGCCGTGGCCGATGTGGCATTGGTGGCGATGCCCGACGCCTACCTCGGCGAGCGCACCTGCGCCTTCGTGATTCCCCGTGGCACCGCACCGCGCCCGCCGGAGCTGCTGCGCCATTTGCGTGAGCAAGGGCTTGCCGCCTTCAAGCTGCCGGATCGCTTCGAGTTTATCCCGGGGTTCCCGCAGACCGGCGTGGGCAAGGTCAGTCGCAAGCACCTGCGGGAGGCCATCCAACAGCTGTATTTCGGGGCGAAAACCCCTGAGGGAAGTGCGGCCCGTGGCTGATAACAATCCGCTGCACACGCTGCTTGCCCCCGTACGTGGCCGGCTGATCGGCGCCATGCTGCTGCAGGCCCTGGCGACCTTGATCGGCTTGCTGCCGTTGATCGCGGTGGCGGAACTGGCGCCGTTGCTGCTGGAGGGCAAGCTCGACCTGCAGGACGGGTTCTGGTGGTTGCTGGCCGGCGCGGGCGCCTTGCTGTTGCGCATGCTCGGGTTGGCGGCGGCCTTGCAGGTGACCCACTTGGCCGACAGCGACCTGCAGCGCCAGATTCGCCAGCGCCTGGCGGCGCATTTGTCGCGGGTGCCACTGGCCTGGTTCAGTGCCCGTGGCGGGCAAAAAGTCGACCGCGTATTGCTCGATGATGTGGGCGCCCTGCATCAACTGGTGGCGCACCTGCCGAACAACCTCGCCGCCGCACTGGTGGCGCCACTGGCCTGCCTGCTGTACCTGCTGACGGTGAGTGTGCCGATGACCGTTGTGGTGCTGCTGCCGCCGGTGGTTGCGTTATGGCGCCTGCGGGCGTTGCGCTCCCGGGCTTATCGGGATGACCAGAAAGCACTGGGCGCGGCGCTGGGCAACCTGTCCCAGGCCACCCAGCAGTTTGTGCAGAGCATCGCCATGGTCAAGTCGTTCGGCCGGGCTGATCGGGTGCAGTCGAAGTTTTTCGCGGCGGTCGAACGTTTTGCCGGTTTCTTTTCCTGCTGGGCCCAGCGCTGGGCCGGGCTTGGGGCGAGTGTCGAGGTGCTGCTTTCGCCGTTGCTGGTGCTGGCCCTGGTGTTGCTGGGCGGTGCGCTGTTGGTAGGGAGCGGCTGGCTGCTGCCGGTGCAATTGCTGCCATTCCTGTTGCTGGGGCCGGCGCTGGCGGCGCCGGTCGCGGCCCTCGGGCATGGTGCGGATGCGCTGGTGCAAGGCCGCATGGCCGCCAGCCGGATCGCTGCCGTGCTGAACAGCGCGACGTTGCCGCAACCCCGCGAGTCTCGCGAACCTCAAGGGCGGCAGGTCCGCTTTGAGCGGGTGGACTTTCGTTATCCCGATGGCACCCAGGTGCTGCAGGGCATTGACCTGGATTTGCCACCCGGCACGCTGACCGCCCTGGTGGGCGATTCGGGTGCCGGCAAATCCACCCTTGCCACCTTGCTGGCACGCTTTGCAGACGTGACCGCCGGGTCGATTCGCATCGGCGGCGTCGACCTGCGGGACATGCACAGTGCGGCGCTGTACCGCCAGGTCGCCTTTGTGTTCCAGGACGTGCGCCTGCTGCGCACCAGCGTCCTCGACAACCTGCGCCTGGCACGCCCCGAAGCCACGCTGCCCGAGGTGGAAACCGCCGCCCGGGCCGCACAGATTCACCAGCGCATCCTCGCGTTGCCCCAGGGTTATCACACGGTGCTCGGCGCCGGCGTGCAACTGTCCGGCGGGGAAGTGCAGCGCCTGGGTATTGCCCGGGCCATGCTCAGTGAAGCGCCGATCCTGATCCTCGATGAAGCCACCGCCGCCAGTGACCCGGAATCCGAAGCCGCGATCCAGCAGGCCCTGTCACGCCTGGCCCGTGGGCGCACGGTGCTGGTGATCGCCCACCGCTTGAGCAGCATCCAGGACGCCGACCAGATTGTAGTGCTGCAAGGCGGGCGGATTGTCGAGCGCGGCACCCATCATGGCTTGCTGGACCAGCAGGGCGCCTACGCCGGGCTATGGGCGGCCGAACAGTTCTCGGCGACAGCGCTGAAGAGGGCGCGGGCATGATTCGCGCCCTGTTACGCAGCCTGCAACCCCGTGAAGCCGGCCTGGTGCGGCGCGCGCTGATGGCAATGGCGTTGAGCGCGCTGGCCCAGGGCGCGGCACTGGCCCTGTTGCCGATGGCCTTTGCCCAATGGTTCGGCACCGCAACGCCCTGGGCCTGGGCCCTTGGCTTCACCGGCATGGCAGTGCTGTGCCTGTGGTTGCGCCGGTATGCCCAATTGGCGGGCTATCGCGCCGGTGCCGAGGCGGCCCAGGCGTTGAACCGGCGTATCGGTGAAAAGCTGGTGCAACTGCCGCTGGAATGGTTTGTGGAACGGCGCAGCGCGGAGCTGAATCGGCTGGTGACCCACACCGTGCTGCAAATCATGAGCACCCCGGCACACCTGCTGCAACCCATGGCCAACGCGCTGTTAACGCCCCTGGCGCTGCTGCTGGCGCTGTTTTTCTACGACCGCTCCATGGCGCTGGCCGCACTGGCTGCGTTGCCCTTGTTGGTGCTGGTGTACCACTGGGGCGTGCGGTGGGGCGGGCAGGCCGAAGCGCTGAGCGAAGCCGCAGCCAATGAAGCGGCAGCGCGGGTGATGGAGTTTCTGCGCCAGCAACCTTTGCTGCGTTCCAGCGGGCGCACCGGGCAAGGGTTCGAATTGCTCACCGAGGCCCTGGCCCAGCAGCAACAGGCCCAGCGTCACGCCCACTGGCGAACCTTTCCTGCTGCGTTGGGCCTGGCCGTGGTGTTGCAGGCCGGCTACAGCGCCATTCTGTTAGGCGGCCTGTATGCCGTGTTGGGTGGCACCCTCGACCCGGCGAAGTTCCTTGCGCTGGCGATTCTCGCCACCTGCCTGGTGGAGCCGATGGGCGCGCTGGTCAATCTCGGTACCACCTTGCGCCAGACCCGCCACGCGTTGAATCGCCTGCGCCATCTGCTGCAAATGCCGGGTTTGCCTGAGCCGCTTGAGCCTCAATCTGCCAAAGGTTTCGACGTGCAGGTGCAAGATGTCGGCCTGGTACGCCAGGGGCAGCCGGTGTTGCAGGGCATCACGTTTACCCTGCAGGAGCGTTCGCTGAACCTGGTGGTGGGCGCGTCCGGCTCCGGCAAGTCCAGCCTGTTGCGCCTGTTGGCGCGCTTCAGCGATGTCAGCAGCGGGGCGATCTGCCTGGGCGGTGTCGACCTGCGGCAACAGTCGGCACTGGCCCGGGATACCCAGGTCGCGCTGATGTTCCAGGACAGCCCGCCATTGCCGGCCAGCCTGCTGGACAACCTGCTGCTGGGGCGCCCCGATGCCAGCGAAGAGCAATGGCAGCACGCCGCCCGCGCCACGGGCCTGGACCGCCTCGCCGAACGCCTGCCCCAGGGCTGGCAGACCCTGCTGGGAGAGCAGGGCGTGAGCCTGTCCGGGGGTGAACGCCAATGCCTGGCGTTGTCGCGGGTGCTGCTCAAGGACGCGTCGCTGATCCTGCTGGATGAGCCGACGGCGGCCCTCGACGCCATCAGCGAGGCCCGGGTCAATCGCACCCTGTTGCAACTGGCCCGCCAGCACACCGTGGTGCTGGTCACCCACAAGCCGACGCTGGCGCCCCACGCCGACCAGATTCTGCTGCTCGACCACGGCCAATTGGCCCAGGTCGGCCGCCATGACGCGTTGATGGCCGTGCCCGGCCGTTACCGCGAGTTGTTCCACGAGCGCGAAGCGATCAATCGCTGGCGCTTGCGTCCAGACCCTACCGTTCCCCAAAGGACCGTCCCCCATGACCGATAACCCAGCACTGGCATGCGTTCATCCTTCACCCGGCGGCCTCGCACACAGCCCCGAGGCGCTGTGCGCCGGTGTCGCGCAGTTGCTCAACTATGCCCCCCAGGACCTGGAGCCCGACGCCTCGCTGATCGAGCAAGGCCTGGATTCGGTGAGCATGATGCGCCTGCCGGCGTTGCTCGCCCGCGAAGGTGTGCAGGTGAGCTTTGCCGAACTGATTGAGCGGCCGACCCTCGAGGCCTGGTGGGCCCTGATCGATCGCCGTCGCGGCCCGCCGGCTCACCTCAAGCCCGTTGCCACTGACAGTGATTTCCCGCTCACGCCCTTGCAGCAGGCCTACTGGTTTGGCCGCGACCCGGCCATGCCGTTGGGCGGCGTCGGCTGCCACCTGTATCAGGAGCTGGACGGGCCTCAGGTTGATGCGCAACGCCTTGAGCACGCGGTGGTGCGCCTGACCCAGCGCCATCCGATGCTACGCGCCTGTTTCCCCACGGCCACCTGCCAGCGCATCCTGCCGGTGAGCCCATGGCCCGGGTTGACCGTGCATGAATTGCCGGATGCGCTGGCCCTGCGCGAGCGCCTGGCTCACCGTTGCCTGGAGGTGCGTCGGGGCGAAGTGTTCGATGTGCAACTGAGCCACTTGCCCAACGGCCGCAGCCGGGTGCACTTGAACATCGATTTGCTGGTGGCGGACGTGTTGAGTATCAGCGTGCTGCTGCGGGATCTCGCGCTGATCTACAGCGGGCAGGAAGCGCAACTGCCACGCCTCGAATGGGATTTTGCGCACTACCTGAGTGCCACCCGAACCACCGATGCGGGCGCACGTGACTACTGGTTGCAGCGCCTCGATGATTTGCCCGACGGCCCGCAACTGCCCCTGGCGCAGGAGCCGCAGTCCCTCGGCGCGCCGCGCTTTCGTCGCCTGGCGATGCGCCTCGGCCGTGCCCAGTTGCACGCCCTCGAAGACCAGGCGCGGCAACACGGCCTGACCCTGGCCAGCGTATTGTGCTGCGCTTACGCCCAAGTGCTGGGCCGTTGGAGCGCCAGCCAGCATTTCCTGTTGAACGTGCCGCTGTTCAATCGCCAGGAACTGCACCCCTGCGTGCCGCACCTGCTGGCCGACTTTTCCAACCTGGTGCTGCTGGAGGTCGACCAGCGCCAGGCAGGTTCTTTCGCGCAACAGGCGCAAATCCTGCAACGCCAGTTGCACCGCGATATTGCCCACAGTGCCTGGCCCGGTGTGGAGGTGCTGCGTGAGTTGTCCCGCACCCGGCAAGGCGGCGCACCGGTGGTGTTTGCCTGCAACCTCGGCGAAGCATTTGTCGACGCCACCTGCCGAGAACACCTGGGGGAACCGGGTTGGGCGTTGTCGCAAACACCCCAGGTGTGGCTCGATCACCAGAGCTACCCGCTGCCTGACGGCCTGCTGCTGAACTGGGACGCGGTGGACGCGCTGTTCCCCGAAGGCCTGCTGGATGAAATGTTCGCTGCCTATGGCGACCTGCTGGCGTGGTTGTGCACCGATGACTGGCGCCAACCCGCGCCGCTGCCGTTGCCGCACGCCCAGCAACAGGTGCGCACCGCGGTCAATCACACGCCCTGGGCCTATGACAAAGGGCTGCTGCACGCAGGCTTTTTCCAGCAGGCGCGCCTGCACCCGCAACGGGTAGCGCTGATCACCGAGGAAGGTGAACTGAGCTACGCCGAGCTGGCAACCGAGGCCTTGCACGTGGCGGGAGCCCTCGGCCAGTGGGGGATCGAAGCGGGCGATGCGGTGGCGATTACCTTGCCCAAGGGCCAGGCGCAAATCATTGCGGTGCTCGGCGTATTGGCAGCGGGCGCGGTGTATGTACCGGTGGGCATCGAACAGCCGGCAGCCCGTCGCGACATGATTTATCAGCGAGCCGGGGCCAAGGTGGTGATCACCGATGCGGCCCACCGCGATCGCGGTGTATGGCTGGCAGACCTGCAAGTAGTGGACCTGGCCCAGGCCCGCTCGGCCCCGCCCCTGAAGCAGCCGGTCGAGGTCTCACCGGAGGCGCTGGCCTATGTGATTTTCACCTCCGGCACCACCGGCGAACCCAAGGGCGTGGAGGTGTCCCATCAAGCGGCGCTGAACACCGTCGAGGCGATCAACCGGCGTTATCAGGTGTGCGCGCAGGACCGCGTGCTCGGCGTGTCCGCCCTCGATTTCGACCTGTCGGTGTACGACCTGTTCGGCCTGTTGAGCGTCGGTGGCGCGGTGGTGCTGCCGGCGGATGCCTGCCGCAAGGAACCGTCTGAATGGCTGCGCCTGGTGCGCCAGCAACGGGTAACCCTGTGGAACTCGGTGCCGGCCTTGCTCGACATGCTGACCCTCAAGGCCCGCGAGCCGAATGCCCTGGTCGGACTGCGCCTGGCGATGGTCTCGGGCGATTGGGTCGGGCTGGACCTGCCGCGCCGCTTGCGCGTGGCTGCCGGCGAAAGCACCCGGTTTGCCGCCCTCGGAGGCGCCACCGAAGCGGCAATCTGGTCCAACGTCCAGGACGTCGACGACGTACCCGCGCACTGGCGCTCGATTCCCTACGGCAAGCCCCTGGATAACCAGTGCTTCCGGGTGGTCGACAGCCAGGGCCGCGATTGCCCGGATTGGGTGGCGGGGGAATTGTGGATCGGCGGGGCCGGGGTTGCCCAAGGCTACCGCGGCCTGGCGCACCTCAGTGCCCAGCGGTTCGTCGAGCAGGCCGGGCAGCGCTGGTACCGCACCGGTGATCAGGGCCGCTACTGGCCCGACGGCAACCTCGAATTTCTCGGGCGCATGGACCACCAGGTGAAGGTCCGGGGTTTCCGTATCGAACTCAGTGAAATCGACGTGGCCCTGGAGCGCCATCCGGCTGTCAGTCGCGCGGTCACCCTGGTACTGCCGGGTGCCAACCCGCAACTGGCAGCGGCTCTGACGGGCGACGCGGTGCCGGATGCCGACGCCATGCACCAGTGGCTCCGCCAGTGGCTGCCGGAACACATGCTGCCGGACCACTGGCTGAACCTCAGCGAACTGCCCCTGAGCGCCAACGGCAAGGTCGACCGCGCCGCCCTGTTGTGGCTGGTGCAGGAGCAACGCCAGGGCGCCAAACCCGCGAGTGAAGACGCGCCTCAAGGCGAAGCCGAGCAACTGCTGGCCGGGCTTTGGCGCGAGCTGCTCGACATTCCGCTGGTGGGGCGCCATCAGGGCTTCTTCGCCCTCGGCGGCAACAGCTTGTTGGCGGCGCGCCTGATCGAACGTATTGCCCGGCAGTTCGACGTCGAACTGTCGCTGAAAGACTTTTTCAACGCGGCCACCGTCGCCCGGCAGGCCCAATGGCTGGCCGCCCGACGGGAACAGGACCACGTCAACCGAAACGCAATGGTGGAGGGTGCGCTATGACACTGCAGCAACTGCAACAGGAACTCGAGGCACTGGGTGTGGAACTCTGGGAAGAGCAGGGCCGCCTGCGCTATCGGGCGCCGGCCGGGGTGATGGACGAAGACCGCTTGCAACAACTGCGCGAGCACAAGGACGCGCTGTTGCAACAGCTGATGGAACCGGCGATGCCCACCGTCTCGGCGGACCTGGCCGCCCGCAGCGAACCGTTTCCGCTGACCGACGTGCAGGCTGCCTACCTGATGGGCCGCACCCAAGCGTTCAGCTATGGCGGGGTAGCCTGTCATGGGTACCTGGAATTTGAGCTCGAGGAACTCGACCCGGCGCGCCTGGAGCAGGCGTGGAACCATCTGGTAGCCCGTCACGACATGCTGCGGGCGGTGGTGCTGGAAGACGGCTACCAACAAATCCTGCCCCAGGTGCCGCATTACCTGATCGCCCGGCACGACCTGCGCGACGACGATGGCCAGGGGTTGGCGGCGTTGCGCGAGCGCATGGAAATCCGCCAGGCCTCGCCCCGGCAGTGGCCGCTGATCGAGTTGTGCGTGAGCCAGGGCCGTGAGCATGCGCGTCTGCACCTGTCAGTGGACTTGCTGGTATGCGACTACCAGAGCGTGCGCATGCTGCTGGCCGAGTTGCAGCAGGTTTACCGGGGCGAAGCCTTGCCGTCGGCAGCCCCCATCAGTTTTCGCGACTACGTGTTGGGTGAACGCCGCCTGCGCGAGCAGCCGCGCTACCAGCGTGACCGCCAGTATTGGTGGGCGCGGGTCGACAGCCTGCCTGGTGCCCCGGAATTGCCGATGATGGGCGCACCCAGCGGCCCGCGTTTCGAGCGTCGCGCCCTGAGCCTGGAGGCCCGGGATTTCAACGCCCTGCGCCTGAATGCGGCGGCCGCCGGTGTGGGGGTGTCGGCTGCGATTCTCGCGTGCTATGCCGAGACCCTGGGGCGCTGGAGCCGCAAGGGGCATTTCTGCCTGAGCCTGACCTTGCTCAATCGCCTGTCGCTGCACCCGCAGGTCGACCGGCTGGTGGGGGATTTCAGCTCGGTGGAACTGCTGGAAGTCCAGACCTTGCAAGGCGGCAGTTTCGGCGAACGCAGCCAGCAGTTGCAGGAGCGCCTGTGGCAGGACATGGACCACCGCCTGTGTTCCGGCATCGAAGTACTGCGCGAACTGGCGCGGCGCAAAGGCCGTGAGGCGGCCTTGATGCCCTATGCCTTCACCAGCACCCTCGGCGCCGGCGGTGAAAGTGGCGGCGGGGCGTTCATGCCCGGCTCACGCCTGGTGCATGGCATCAGCCAGACCCCGCAGGTGCTGATCGACTGCCAGGTCAGCGAGCGCGACAGTGGCCTGTACATCAATTGGGACATTCGCCAGGGCGTGTTCAATGACGAGATGCTGGAGGCGATGTTCGACACCTTCGAACGCCTGCTCAAGCGCCTGGCCCGTGAACCCTCGGCCTGGACCCTGGATGACTGCCTGGAACTGCCGGTGCCCCAACGGCTGGTGCGGGAGCTGATCAACCAGACCGCGCAGCCGATTCCGCCGGGTTTGCTGCATGAACCGTTCTTTCGCCAGGCCCGCGCAGCACCACACCGCATCGCCCTGATCCAGGGTTCACGGCCACTCACCTACGCGCAACTGGCAGGCCGCGCCGAGGCGATTGCCGAGCAGTTGCTGGACGCCGGCTGCCAGCCCGGTGAGCGGGTGGCGGTGTGCATGGACAAGGGCATCGAGCAGGTGGTGGCCGTGCTCGGAATTTTGCGCGCCGGCGCGGCCTACCTGCCGCTGGACACCAATCAGCCTGCGGCACGCCGCGCGCTGATTATTGAAAATGCCGACGTCAGCCGGGTGCTCAGCCAGTCGTGGTTGAGCGCGGACCTGATGTGGCCTGCCCAGGTGACTCAGTGCCTGCAAGTCGACCAGGCGGGCACTGCCGCCACCCGTGAGCTGCCCACGCCAACTGTGACAACGCAACAGCTGGCCTACGTGATCTACACCTCCGGCTCCACCGGCATTCCCAAAGGCGTGATGATCAACCACCAGGCGGCCCTCAACACCGTGGTCGATATCAACCAGCGCTTCGCCATCGGCGCCGAAGACCGGGTGCTCGCCCTGGCCAGCCTGGGGTTCGATCTGTCGGTGTACGACATCTTCGGCCTGCTGGCGGTGGGGGGCGCGCTGGTGCTGCCCGACGCCGGCCGCCGGGCTGATCCGTCCCACTGGGCGGCGTGCGCCCGCGAGCATGGCGTGACCCTGTGGAACTCGGTGCCCGCGCAGTTGCAGATGCTGACCCATTACCTGCAAGCGGTCCCCGCAGCGGCACCGCATAGCCTGCGCCTGGCGTTGTTGTCCGGCGACTGGATCCCGCTGAATCTGCCCGCCGAGATCGGTGCGTTGCTGCCCACGCTGCAACTGATCAGCCTGGGCGGCGCGACGGAGGCGGCGATCTGGTCGATTGCCTATCCGATCACCGAGGTGGACGCGCAATGGCGCAGCATTCCCTACGGCGCGCCGCTGGCCAACCAACGTTTCATGGTGCTCGACGAGCAGGGACGTGACCGTCCGCAGGGCGTTGCGGGTGAGCTGTTTATCGCCGGCAGCGGGCTGGCCATGGGGTACCTGGGGGACGCCGAGAAAACCGCCGAGCGCTTTATCGAGCACGCCCACAGTGGCGAGCGTCTGTACCGCACCGGCGATCTGGGTCGGTACCTGGAAAACGGGCTGATCGAGTTCCTTGGCCGTGAGGATTTCCAGGTCAAGGTGCGCGGCCATCGCATCGAGTTGGCGGAAGTCGAGAGTGCGTTGCTCAGCCATCCCAATGTGGAGTCGGCCGTGGTAGTCGCCGCGGGCGAAGGCGCGTTCGAGCGGCGTTTGCAGGCCTGTGTGCGCGGCACGCTGCGCGATACGCCATTGCCTTGGCCTGCCCGGTTGGCACCCAACGCCCTGGCGGCGGCCAACGGGGTGAAAGGCCAATTGACCGAGGTGCTGATCACGCAAATGTCCGATTGCGTCGAGCGTGCCGCGCTGCTGTCCATGGGCCTGGCCCTGCAACGTCCGGGGTTGTTTGATCAACCGGGCGTCGAGCATGACCTGGCGCAGGTCATGACGGCATGCGAGGTCGCGCCCCGCAATGAACGGCTGATCCGCCGCTGGCTGCAAGCCCTGCACCGCGAGCAACTGGTGGACCAGAATCCACACACCGGCGCCTATTCGTCACTGCGGGTCTCGGGCGCCGAGTACCGTCAACTGTGGCAACGCATCGAGGCCCTTGAACCCAGTGTGGGCTGGGGCGCTGAAGTGCTGCGTTACCTGCGCGAGAGCCAGGAGCAACTGCCGGCACTGATGAGCGACCGGCTCGACCCGTTGCACCTGCTGTTCCCCGAAGGCCGTACCGACACCGCCGAAGGTGCCTACCGCAAGAACCTGATCAGCCAGTACCTGAACCAGGCGGTGTGCGCAGCCGTGCAGGAAATCGCCGCGCAGCAACCGGCGGGCCAGCGCCTGCGCCTGTTGGAAATCGGCGCAGGCGTGGGCGGCACCAGCGCCGACCTGATTCCGGCCCTGGACGGCTTGGCGGTGGACTACCAGTTCACCGACCTGTCGCAGTTCTTCCTCAACGAAGCGCGGGAGCATTTTGTCGAGTTTCCGTGGGTCAGCTACGGGCTGTTTGACCTGAACCTCGATCATTGGGGCCAAGGTATCGCCGCCAACTCCCTGGATGTGATCCTGTGTGCCAACGTGCTGCACAACTCGCGGCACGCCAGCCGGGTCCTGGCGCGGTTGCGGGAAATGCTTGCACCCGGAGGCTGGCTGATCTTTATCGAGGCCACGCGCGACACCTACCAGATCATGGCGTCCATGGAGTTCAAGGAGGGCCTGACCGCGTTCGAGGATTTCCGTGCCGCACAGGACACCACGTTTATCCGCCGCGAGCAGTGGCACCAGTTGTTGCAGGAGGCCGGCGCGCAGACGCCGCTGTGCCTGCCTGCGGCAGACGATGCCATGTCGCAGATCGGCCAGCACTTGTTTATCACGCGCTTCAAGACCGACCGCCACACCCTCGAACCCGAGGCGTTGCGCGCGCATCTGGGCCAGCGTTTGCCGGACTACATGGTGCCCACCGAGTGGCGGGTGCTGGATGAAATGCCGTTGACGGCCAACGGCAAGGTCGACCGCCAGGCCCTCGCCAACCTGGGTATTGCCCAGGCCACGCAACAGGCCAACAGCGGCGCTGCGCCGCTGGATGCGCTGGAGCGCAGCATTGCCGAGGTCTGGCAAACCCTGCTGCGGGTGCCGAGCGTGGGCCGTGAGCAGGGTTTCTTTGAACTGGGTGGCGACTCATTACTGGTGGCCCAGGTGGTTGGCCGCCTGCGGGAAAGCCTGCCCCAGGCCCGAAACGTGCCGTGGGGGGATTTACTGCGGCAGTTGATCAATCAGCCGACGGTGGCCGCCCTGGCGGATTACCTGCGGGGGCAGGGCAGCGAGAGTCTTTCGCCGCTGGTGCGTATTCGTGATGAGGTGCAAGGCCCGGCGCGAATCTTTGTCCATGACGGCAGCGGCACCCTGGCACCGTATCGCGCGCTGTTTGCCGCGCTGGGGGAAGAAGCGCCACTGGAAGGGCTGGTGCTCAATGACGTACCGGGTTACATGGCCCTGGCGCCGGCCACGGCGATTCGTGAACTGGCCGAACGTTATGCCGACACCTTGCACGCCGAAGGCCGGCGTCAGGTGAGCATCGTCGGCTATTGCCTCGGCGGATTGCTGGCGACGGAACTCGCCTCCTGCCTGGCGGCCAGGGGCATCGAGGTGCTGCAACTGACGGTGATCAGCAGCTACCGCGTGCCGTTCATGATCGAGGATGATCTGCTGGCCGAGTACGTGTTCGCCCGCGTCATGCAGGCCGACCCGCACACCCTGGGTTACCCGCTGGATGAACAGGCCATGGAACGGGCGATTGCCAAGGTGCTGCGCCAGACACCCGGCCGCGTGCCCCATGGTGCATTGCTGGCGCTGGAGGACGAGCCTGATTGCGCCACGGCCCTGGCCTGCCTGCGGGCCCTGGGACGCAAGTCGGCTGACCAGCGTTTGCAGGCGATTGCCGACGCGATGCGCCATGCGGGCTCGCAATTGAGCGATCTGGACTGGCTGCGGGAGCAATTGCAGGTGTTGCGCCACAGCCTCGCCGCCGTCGCGTTGCACCAGGCCACGCCTTACGACGGCGACATGGTGTTTATCCGCCAATGCGGCGAGGTTCAGGTACTGCCGGGCATGCACCGGGACATGAGCCAATACTGGCAAGCCCTGTGCCTCGGGGAGTTGCAGGTTGTCGACGTGCCGGGCGACCACTTCAGCTGCATGCAGAGCCCGCAGGTCGAAGCCGTGGCCCGGGCGTTCGAGCGGCTGGCGCAGGTGGCGGCATGAACGTCGGGATTGTAGGCGGGTACGGGCATGTCGGTCGGCAGGTCGCCCGGGTGCTGGTGGGTCACTACCGCCTGCGCCTGGGCGGTCGTGACCCCGGGCAAGGCCAGCGTTTTAACGACCGGGAGTTGAACGGGCGGGCCGAGGTCCGTGAACTCGACCTGTGGGACGCCCGCAGCCTGGCAGCGTTTTGCAGCGGCTGCGAGCTGGTGATCAATTGCGCAGGGCCCAGCTACAAGGTGCTCGACCGGGTGGCACTGGCGGCCTTGGCCAGCGGCGCCGATTACCTCGATGTGGGCG
>NZ_AHHC01000033.1:0-108895 GCF_000242655.1 Pseudomonas sp. PAMC 25886 | reverse complement strand
CCTTGCCGCCACACCCGAGTGTGGCGGCGCGCAATTTTGCCGAACTGGCGATGGAAGTGGCGAGCAGCCGGGGTTAGTCAGGACAGGTCGTGCAGGGATTTGCGATTGGGCGCACTGACCTGCAGTTCGGAAAACTCCACCTCCAGCCCGCCACGCTCCGGTGTGCAGCAGTAAGGCCCGACCTGATAGGACGCGGCCACGGGGAAGGGCGCCAGACGCACCAACGGCCAGCTCACGCCGTCTACCGACACCTGTACGCGCAGTACGCCCTTGGCCACCGTGACGCGAATCCAGAACGCTTCGGGGTCCCCGGGGAACACACCGGTGGCCCAGTCCGACACGCTATTGGTCAACACACTGCTCAGCAGCGTCACGCCGTCGGACAGCTCTGCGCCGATCTTCACCCAATGCGCTTCATCGACCCGCACCATCAGGCCGGCCTGGTCATACAGGTGGGTAAATTCGCTGTGGATTTTGACCTGGGCGGTAAAATCGCCGTCGGTTTCGACAAACAGGAAATGCCCGTTGTCGCGCACAAAACCATAATGGGTTTCGCGCCAGAAATCGGTGCTGGCATCGGTGCGGACCTTGAGGCGTTCGCCTTCTCGGCTCCAGTGCCGGGGTTGATTGAGCCAGTTGGCCTGTTCAAACATCGGGAAGCTCCTTGAGGATGACAAGACAAAACCCCGGCGTTCGGGGTTTTGTTGTTTGGCTGCAATCAGCGACTAGTGATCGAGCAATTTGCTGCTCGGCCCGGCGGTGCCATTGTTAAGGCGCGTGCGCAGCGAGAACCACCACCACAGCACACCGACGCCGAGTGTAACCCCGGTGGTGACGGCGCCGGTGTGGCTTTCTTCCGGCACGCTCAGGGTCAGGATCACCGCGATGGCCCACAGGCCGCCGAGGATGATCATGGGCAACAACCAGCGGCCCAGGCTGAATACACCGTCGGGCGCCCCGGGCATCCTGCCGTTTTTATAGGCCAGGTACGCGGCAATCAACGTCAGCAGGTAGGTGCAGTAGTAGGTCAGGCCGACCATCGAGTAGATCGCGGTGACAAACCCGCCGCTCGCCAGGTTCAGCAGTACGGCGATGGCGGTGATCAGCACAATGGCAGCGACCGGCGTACCGAAGTGCGGGTTGATCTTCGCCAGTACTTTGGAACCCGGCAGCATGTTGTCCCGGGACAGGGCGAAGGTCATGCGCGTGGCCACGGCCATATTGGCGATCAGGCAGGCGAGGATCGAGGCAAACGCGATCACGATCATGCCCATGCCGGCGGCGTTGCCCAGTTGCAGGCGCACGATGTTGATTACCGGGTTTTCGCTGTGGCTGAGCAACTCACTGACCGAACCCGGGATCGCAATGCTCAGCAAGGCGAATACCACGAAGCCCAATACGCTGGACACCAGTACCGCGCGAATCATCGCCCGGGGCGCGGCGCGGCGTGGGTCTTTGGTTTCCTCCGACAGGTCGGCGGCGCCTTCCCAACCCAGCAGCACCGAGACCGGCAGCAGGGTGGCGAGGGCGAGGGTGGTAAAGCTGATGCCGGCGCCGCTCACCGGTTGCGCGGAGGTCAGGATCGCCACGCCCTGGGTGTGCTCGAAGAAGAAAAACACCCCGAAGAACAACGCAATCGCCAGCAGCACGGTGCCGATGATTTCGATGATTGCGCCGATGTCGTTGATGCGTGTGGCCAGGCGTATCCCGCAGATGTTCAGCAGGCCCACCACCAGGGTGGCACCGATGCTCAGGCCCTGGATCTGGCCCTGTGTCGGGTTGGCCCAGATCTCCGGTGCGAACACCGTGCCGATGGCCGCCGAGGTGGCTGCAGTACCCGCCACAAACGAGGTGAACGCGACCCAGCCGGTAAACCAGCCGAAGTGATTGCCCGCCAGCCGGCTGGACCATTGGTAGGCGTAGCCGGTAAGCGGAATGCGCCCGGCCAGGTGGCAGTAGACCATGACGATGCAGCACACCAGCGGGATCACCAGCAGCCACAGGAGAATGCCGATACCGCCGACCCGGTTGAACGGGTCGGCGAACAGCGTGACCACCCCGGTGTTGATCGAGACCATGGAAAAGGCCAGGGCAAACGAAGTAAACGAACTCATGGTGCGGTGCATCTTTTGCTCGTAGCCGAGGCTCGCAAGGTCGGCGTCGTCGCTGGACAACGGTGCCTGGGCATTCGGCGGGGCGGTCACGGTGTTTTCGACGAATGTGCTCATGGCCGTTGCTCCTCGATGATGCCGATCACCTCGTCCAGCACGTCGAGGGCCTTGGCCAGCAACGGGCGTTCGATATCCAGCGGCGGCTTGACCTTGATCAGGTTGCCCAGCCCTGCGTAACGGCTTTCGCCAAACAATACGCCGCGCTCCACTCCAAGGCGATACACCTCCTGGGATTCCCGGCAGGCAGGCTCCTTGGTGGTGCGGTCCTTGACCAGTTCAATGGAAGCCATCAGCCCCGGGCAGCGCACGTCGCCAATCAACGGGTGGCGGGTTTGCATGTCCTTGAGGCGGGCGGTGATGTAGTCGCCGGAGTCCCGCGCTTTTTCGCAGAGGTTGTCGGCGACGATGGCTTCCACCGTGGCGTAGCCGGCGGCCAGCGAGACCGGGAAGTGGCCGAAGGTCAGGGCTTCTTCGCCTTCGTCGAACCATTTGAGCTTGTCATCGGCCAGGATCCCGGCCAGGGGGAAGCCACCGCCGACGCCTTTGCCGAATACGATGATGTCGGGCAGCACGTCGTAATAGTCCGCAGCAAACATCGTGCCCATGCGGCCGAAGCCGGTTTGGACCTCGTCAAAAATCAGCAGTACACCCAGGCGGTCGCAGATCTCGCGCACGCCCTTGTAGTAGGAGCGCGGGAATTCGATGTGCCCGCCATTGCCCTGGATCGGTTCCATCATCACCGCCGCCACGCCACCGTCGACGCCCTTGAGGATGGTTTCTTCCAGCAGGCCGAGGCACAGCTGCGACTCGGTTTCCGGGTCCATGCCCAGGCGGGTGCGGTAGGGGTTGGGATGGGGCACACGGGTGAAGCGCGGTTGAATCGGCAAAAACGGGTTGTTCGGATGGGGCCAGCTGGCGCCGAGGGTGGCGAGGGAGCGGCCGTGGTAGCCGTCTTGCAGCACCAGCAGGTTTTGCGCGCCGGGGCGGTTCTTGAAGGCCAGTTTCATTGCCATTTCACCGGCGAGGCTGCCATGCAGGGCGAAACCCATCTGGTTGAGGGCGCCGGGGGAGACTTCCCGTAGCTTCTTCACCAGCCGGGTGTGGGCGGGCGAACCGAAGTTGGGGCGGATGTGGGTCATTTCGCGCAATTGCGCGACGGCGGCTTCCACCACCCGAGGGTCATTCGCCCCCAAGTTGTTGGACCAGGCCTGGGCGGTACAGTCGATGTATTCCTTGCCCTGGTCGTCCCATACCAGCGAGCCTCGGGCCTTGACCAGGTTGATCTTGGCGGGTGCGGTGTTCATCACTTCATTCATCTGCTTTATCTCTTTTGTTAGGGCGGCAGTGTTTGGGGATGTGTGCAGTTAGGGTTGTGACTCGCTGCATCGAGTTGCCCCGATGCTAGTCCCGGGGGCGGGAGGAATAGAAAGACCGATTGCAGTGGGATTATTTGGCGTGGCTTATTAATCAGGCGCTCCGTTAATAGAGCTTCTTGAAACAAAATGAAACATTTGTCGCGGGCAAGCCTCTACCGTAGCCCCATGACGAGTGCCTCTATGAAAACGCCGCGTCCCTCTTCGCGAATGCCCCACCTCACGCAACTGCGCAACTTGAAGATGGCGCGCTCCGCCCACGCTTATGTGCGGGGCAGTACGGTTCAGTTTTATGAGTGGCTGCACAGCCAGCACGGCCGGCGCTTGCCCCACGGGCCGGCGATCTGGATCTGTGGCGACTGCCACGCCGGCAACCTCGGGCCCACGGGCGACACCAAGGGCCGGATCGACATGCATATCCGTGACCTTGACCAGGCGGTGATCGGTAACCCGGCCCATGACCTGGTGCGCCTGGCGTTGTCTTTGGCGACTGCTGCGCGGGGGTCGGATTTGCCGGGGGTGACCACCGCTCGCATGCTCGAAGAGATGATGGTGGGGTACGCCCAGGCGTTTAAGGACAAGCCCGACGAAGCACCGCCGCGTCCGTCGCAAGTCAAGGCCGGAATGCGCAGTGCGGTGGAGCGCACATGGAAAAATCTGGCCCGGGAGCGTATTGAAAGCACCCGGCCGACGATTCCGTTGGGCAAGCATTTCTGGTCGTTGTCCCGGGCGGAAAAGTCAGCCCTGGAGACGTTGTGCGCCTCGGATGAAATCCACCGGCTGGTCACCTCCCTTAAAGGCCGGTCCAACGATGACCAGGTTGAGTTGCTGGACTCGGCGTATTGGGTCAAGGGTTGCAGCTCCCTTGGGTTATTGCGGTATGCGGTGTTGTTGGGGGTAGGGGATGGGTCTGATCAGGAGTATTGCCTGATCGATATCAAGGAAGCGGTTGGCGCTGCGGCGCCGCGTGCGGCGCGGGCGAAGATGCCTCGGGATAACGGCCGGCGGGTCGTGGAGGGCGCACGGCATTTATCACCGGCGTTGGGAGAACGGATGCTGGCGACGCGGTTTCTGGACCACGGGTTTTTCATCCGTGAATTGCTGCCCCAGGACATGAAACTGGAACTGGATGAGCTCAGCGAAATAGATGCCATGCACGCGGCCGGGTACCTGGCGCGGGTGGTCGGCGTCGCGCATGCACGGCAGATGGACCGGGATACGCGCAAGGACTGGATGGCGATGTTGCAGGAGAACCGCTCGAAGCGGCTGGATGCGCCTTCGTGGCTGTGGACCAGCGTGGTGCAGTTGGTGGGGAGCCACGAGGAAGGGTATTTGAATCATTGCCGGCGGTATGCGCTGGAGCACTGATCCGGGAAACACCTGAATCACTGTAGGAGCTGGCTTGCCTGCGATGGCATCACCGCGGTGCATCTGACACACCGAGGTGATGCCATCGCGGGCAAGCCCGGCTCCCACATAAGCCAGCTCCTACATGAGCGGTTTCAGGCCAGGTATTTCTTGAACCAACCCAACGTCCGCTCCCACGCCAGATTCGCCGCCGCCTCGTCATACCTCGGCGTCGAATCATTGTGGAACCCATGATTGGCGCCCTTGTAGATAAACGCCTCATACGTCGTACCCGCCGCCTTCAACGCCTTCTCATACGCCGGCCAGCCCTCGTTGATTCGCGTATCCAGTTCACCGTAATGCAGCATGATCGGCGCCTTGATCCGTGGCACGTCCTTGTCTTGCGGCTGGCGGCCGTAAAACGACACCGCCGCGCCCAGTTCCGGATACGCCACCGCTGCCGCATTGGTCACGCCGCCGCCGTAGCAGAACCCGGTGATCCCCACCTTGCCGGTGCTGGCGTCGTGGTGCATCAGCCATTCGATGGCGGCGAAGAAGTCGTTCATCAGTTTCTCGGGGTCGACTTTCTGCTGCAGTTCCACGCCTTTCTCATCGTTGCCGGGATAGCCACCGACAGAGGTCAGGCCGTCTGGCGCCAGGGCAATAAACCCGGCCTTGGCCAGCCGGCGGGCGACGTCTTCGATGTATGGGTTCAGCCCACGGTTCTCGTGCACCACCACCACCGCCGGCACCTTGCCGGTGGCCTTGGCCGGGCGCACCAGATAACCCCGGACGGTACCGTTGCCCTTGGGTGACGGGTAGGTGATGTAGTCGGCGACGATCTCCGGGTCGGTGAATTTCACTTGCTCGGCCAAGGCATAGTTGGGGCTCAGGGCGGCGAGCAGGGCCGACGCCGTCAGCCCGCCAAAGGTGAACAGCGCCGCGCGGTCGAGAAATTCCCGGCGGTTGATCTTGCCGTGGGCGTAGCCGTCGTAAAGCTCCAGCAGTTCAGGGGCGAAGTCTTTGGCGGTCAGGCGAGTCATCGGTGGCGTCCTCGATTAGCGGTGGGACTGAATGTAGACCAGTATCAGGCTTCCCGGCCATGGGCCGCGGCGGCCAACCGCCCGGTGTCGACCCGCACGAACACCGAGTCGCCAATTGCCGTCAGCACGCCATCGGCGTACACCTCGCATACCACGCGGGTCTTGCGGCCGACCTCACCCTCGACTTTCGCGCGCAAGGTCAGCGGCACGCCCATCGGCGTGGGCTTGATAAATTTTATCCCCAGGTTACCGGTGACGCAGTCGATACGCGGCAGGGTCCCCGGTTCACGCTGTTCGGCCTGGTAGTGATAGGCCATGGCGGTCCAGTTCGAATGGCAGTCCACCAGCATCGCGATCAACCCGCCGTAGACCAGGTCTGGCCAGCCGCAGTATTGGGCGTCGGGCTGGTGCTCGGCGATCACGTGGATGCCGTCGGCGTCCCAGCGGCTCTTGATGTGCAGGCCGTGGGGGTTGCTGCTGCCGCAACCGTAACAGACGCCTTCGGGGGCGGTGGTGTCTTGCAGGGAAAGCGCGGGCATCGTGGCTCCTTGTTGTTTGAGTTCCGTCGGGGCACGAGCCTAATGCCAGGCGCGGGAATAAATCCAGCACCTACGCTGTTACTACTGCACAGCGTGTTCATTTCCAGTTGAGAACCCCATGAAACATCGATTGCTAGCCGCCTTCCTTACCCTCGGCACCTTGTCCAGCGCGTATGCCGTGGAATACACCGACGTCAACCCGGCGGCGAGCACCATCAGCTTCACCTATGACCAGATGGGCCAGCAGGTGTACGGCACCTTCGGCACGTATTCGGCCACCCTGCGTTTCGATACGCAAAACCCCGCCGCCGCCAGCACCGTGCTGACCATCCAACTGCCGAGCATCAACGCCGGCAGCGACGACGCCAACACCGAACTGCCCAAGCCCGGCTGGTTCGACATGACCACCTACCCGGTGGGCACCTTTACCTCCACCCACATCACCGACCTGGGCGACAACCGCTACCTGTTCAGCGGCAACCTGACCCTCAAGGGCCAGACCAGGCCGGTGGAGGTCAAGGTGGCCCTGAAGGAGCAAAGCGGCATTGGCGTGTTCGACGGCGAATTCGTGCTCAAGCGCGACGACTTCAAGATCGGCGCGGGCGAGTGGGCCGACAGCGTGGTGTCGAACGAGATCCTCATCAAGTTCAAGATGGTTGCGCCTGAACGCTGAGAGCTGAGACTCTGGCGACTCAGAATAACCCCCGGTAACGTCATGGACGATATTGCTTACAGCGACAAACAACGCTGGCTGGCCCTGACCCGCATCAACACCCTGTCGGTACTGTCCCAGATTGTGCAAATCGGCACCATCACGCCGTTGCTGTCGTTGTCCCTGGAACAGAAGGGCGTGGACCCGGCGAAAATCGGGGTGATCGTCAGCGCCTCGTGGATCGCGATCCTGCTGCTGTACAAGGTCGTGCCACGGTTGTTGGGGTACCTGGGATTGGTCAGGGCCAATCTCCTCAGCGTGGTCCTGACTGTGCTGGGGCTGATCGGCATGACGCTGACCAGCGAACTGGGGCTGCTGTTCGCGTTGAACTTTGTGCTGGGCATTGGCTTGATCCTGCGCTGGATCGCTTGTGATACCTGGATCGTCTCCGTGGCCACCGACAGCGAACGCGGCCGGGCCATTGGCGTGCACGAAACCCTGATGGGCCTGGGAATTGCCGTCGGGCCCTTGCTGCTGGTGGTGTTCGGGGTCGACAGTGCGATGCCCTATTACGCCTGCGCGGCCATCGTGCTGCTGTCCGGCGGCCTTGCGTTGAGCTTGAAAGGGCACGATTCGCGGCCGAAAACTCCGGCGGAGAAACGCCACGGCAAACTGTTCAGCGTGATCCCGGTGGCGTTGTGCGGCGCGTTTATCGCCGGGTTCTCGGAGACCTCATCGGTGTCCTTCCTCGGTGCCTACAGTCTCTCGACGGGCTATGTGCTGACGGCGGCGACGTTGCTGATCTCGGTATTCGGCATCGGCGGTACCGTGCTGCAACTGCCCATCGGCTGGATGGCGGACAGAAGCTCGTACAAAACCGGCCAGTTGGTCTGCGGCCTGGTGGTGCTGCTGGGCACCCTGGCGATTCCCTTCAGCCAATCGCTGCCGTGGTTGTCGACGCTGATCGTATTTGTGTGGGGCGGCGCGATTGGCGGCATGAACACCCTGGCGGTGATCGAGGCGGGAGACAGGGTGGCCGAGCATCAGGTGTCTACCGCGATGACTGCGATTGCGCTGTTCTACACCCTGGGCAGCGTGCTCGGGCCGATTGCCACGGGGGCGACGGTGTCTTACGTCAGCCCTCATGGCTTGATGATCAGTGTCGGCGTGGCCGGTGGACTGTTTATCGCGTTGCTGATGCTGAGGAAGACCGCCTAGCGCGCAAACTTTTTCGCGCCCGCCACACAGGCAATCACCGCGACCGTCACCACCAGCATGCCCAGGCTCACCTGCTCATGCAGCAGCGTGGCCGCCAGTGCCAGGCCAAAGAACGGTTGCAGCAACTGCAACTGTCCCACGGCGGCGATGCCGCCCTGGGCCAGCCCGCGATACCAGAATACAAACCCGATCAGCATGCTGAACAGCGACACATAGGCCAGGCAGAGCCAGGCGGGCAGGCTGATGCGGGTGAAAGACTGCGGGGCGAAAATCGCCGTCAGTGGCGCGACGATCGGCAGCGAGACCACCAGTGCCCAGCAGATCACCTGCCAGCCGCCCAGGGTGCGCGAGAGTTTGGCGCCTTCGGCATAACCCAGGCCGCACACCACAATCGCGAGCAGCATCAGCACATCCCCGAGTGGCGCGGCGCTCAGGCCTTGGGACACGGCGTAGCCCACCACCAGCAGGCTGCCCAGGATCGAGAACAGCCAGAACACCGGCTTGGGCCGCTCGCCGCCACGCAACACGCCGAACACCGCAGTGGCCAACGGCAGCAGGCCGACAAACACGATGGAGTGGGCGCTGGTGACGTACTGCAAGGCCAATGCGGTGAGCAGCGGGAAGCCGATCACGACGCCCAGCGCGACGATTGCCAGGGGCAGTAACTGGTGGCGGGCCGGGCGCTTTTCCTTGAACAGCCACAGCAGGCACAGGCCGAGCAGGGCGGCGATGGTGGCACGGGCGACGGTCAGAAACACCGGATCAAATTCCAGCACCGCCAGGCGCGTGGCGGGCAGTGAACCGCTGAAGATCACCACGCCGATAAAGCCATTGATCCAGCCGCTGGCGTTGTGTTCCCGGGTGTTGAGGTGGGTGGTGCGTTCCATGGGCGTAGGGCTCGATGAAGGATAAGTTGCGTCCTTCGCATCCTATGATTCACCCTTAAGACAATCAAAGAATTGTCATGGATACATCGCTTATGCCTCGCGCCCGCTACAAGACCCTGGTGGATACCTTCGCCCGGGATATCCGCTCCGGCACACTGGCGGCGGGCACCCGCTTGCCGACCCACCGCCAGTTGGCCGCCAGCCACGGTCTGGCGCTGGTCACGGCCAGCCGGGTGTACACCGAGCTGGAAGCCATGGGCCTGGTCAGCGGCGAGACCGGGCGCGGGACCTTTGTGCGGGAAATCGCGTTGTCGCCGGGGCAGGGCGTCGGTCAGATCGCGGTGGCCGCGGGCATGATCGACCTCAACTTCAATTACCCGTCGCTGCCGGGCCAGACTGACCTGCTGCGCACGGCGTTGCGCCAATTGGCGCTGTCCGGCGACCTGGCCGCACTGCTGCGCTATCAGCCTCATGCCGGCCGCCTGCATGAGCGGGCGGCGGTGGCGCGGCACCTGGCGAGCCGTGGCCTGACGGTGCAAGCCGAGCAGGTGCTGATTGTCAGCGGGGCCCAGCACGGGCTGGCGGTGACCATGATGTCGCTGTTGAAGCCCGGCGATGTGGTGGCGGTGGATGCGCTGACCTATTCCGGGTTCAAGGTACTGGCCGAGACACTGCACCTGGAAATCGTCGCGATCCCGGTAACCGCGACCGGCCCGGACCTGGCCGTCCTCGAAAAACTCTGTGCCCGGCGCCCGGTACGTGCGGTGTACAGCATGCCGACCTTGCATAACCCGTTGGGTTGGGTGATGAGCATGGAGCAGCGCGAACACTTGGTGGCGATTGCCCGCCGGCATGATTTGACCCTGATCGAGGACGCCGCCTACGCGTTTCTAGCCGAGGACGCGCCGCCACCCTTGGCTGAACTGGCGCCGGAGCGCACGGTGTATGTGTCGGGGCTGTCCAAGAGTGTCGCCACCGGGCTGCGGGTGGGTTTCGTCGCCGCGCCCCAGCCGTGGATGGCGGCGCTGGAACGTACGGTCATGGCCACCACCTGGAACACCCCTGGAGTGATGACTGCCGTCGCGGCGGCGTGGCTCGACGACGGCACCGTGCAGCAACTGGAAGCGCAAAAACGCGAGGACGCCCGGGCGCGCCAGGCGGTAGCCGATGAGGTGTTGGCGGGGCTCAATGTGATCCGCCATCCGTCCTCGTATTTCTTGTGGCTGCCCTTGCCGGAAGACGCCCGCGCCGACCAGATCACCATGGCGCTGGCGCGGGAAAATATCTCGGTGTCCACCGCCGAGCCGTTTGCCGTCTCGGCCCACGTACCCCATGCCTTACGCGTGGCGCTGGGGTCGGTGGATCGGGAGGTACTGCGCAAGGCGCTGGTGAAAGTGCGCTGGGCGGTGGAGGCGTACTAGGCCGTTTGCCGACGCATCGTCAGCAGCAGTGTGCCGAATGCGATAAAGGTCGAGCCCACTACCCGGTCCACCCACTTGGAAAATGTTGGCCGCGCAAGCAAGCCCTTGGCCTGTGCGGCGAGCAGGGCGTACAGGGTCAGCGACAATGCCGACAGCGCCATGAAAATCAGGGTCAGCACCATGAATTGCGGGAGCAGTGCGCCGTGCTGGTTGATGAACTGCGGGAACAGTGCGGTAAAAAACAACACGGCCTTGGGGTTGGTGACGGCGGTCAGGAACGCCAGCTTGTAGAGTTTCCAGGGCGAAGGGGCGTTGACCCGCGTCGGTGCCTGGGAGTTGGTGGCCAGCAATGGGTTCTTCTTGAACAGGCTTTTGGCACCCAGATAAAACAGGTAGCCGGCACCGAGGATTTTTACCCCGTTGAACACCCATTCGGAGCTGAGGATCAACGCACCCAGCCCCAGCATCGCCGCGGCGGATACGCAGAACACGCCACTGACATTACCCAGCGAAGACCACAGCGTTGAGCGTGCGCCATAGGCCAGGCTGTTGTTCAGCGCCATCAGGATCGCCGGGCCCGGGCTGGCGATGGCAATGGCGGCGACGAGGGTGTAGGCGAGTAGGGAGTGAAAATCCATGTTCAGGCTCGGCGTCTGGTTAAAGCGCGATCCTACCCCTTTTTGAGTGTGGCCCGGGAGCCCCGGTGGCGAGGGAGCTTGCTCCCGCTGGGCTGCGTAGCGGCCCCAAAACCTTGGGAGCGCTGCGCACTCCAGCGGGAGCAAGCTCCCTCGCCACAGCAAGCCCCCCACCACAGCAAGCCCCCCCACCACAGCAAGCTCCCTGTTCACAGGAAAGCATCCGGCTGTTATCAGAACTTGTAGGCCTGGCGCCCAATCAGCAGCCACTTGCCTTTCTGTTTCTGCCAGACCTGGAAGTTCTCAATTTCGGTAGGCACCTCAACGCCACTGTTCACCGCCTGGGCGGAAAAGTGGTTGCGCACCAGGGCGGTGTCGCCATTCAGGGTGATCGTCTGTTTCTGCATTTCCAGGGTCTTGAAGCCGCTTCTGCCGGTTTCAATGTCAGCGATGAATTCCTGCTTGTTCTGGATCTTGCCGCTGGAGTGGCCGTAGGTGAGGTTGTTCGCAGTGAGGGCCTGCAGTTGCGGGATGTCCTTGTGCAGCATGGCCTGGGTCAGGTGATTGACCGCAACGGCTACATCCTTGTCACTCGCAACAGGGGCGGCGGCTGCGTAGCCGCTGAACAGGCACAGAAAACCAATCAACACTTTGACGTTTTGCATGGGTGTTTCCTTGTTGTTGTGGGGTACTGGTACGACACAGGAGAGATTTTGTAGTCGTCGTACAACAATGCCGTATTTCAGGCCGTCAAGGAAAGTGAAATTTCTCGTAGGCCTGTATATAGGCGCTATCGAATACTGTTGGTTGTCGTATCACTTGTGAAGTGCTCGGCAGTACTTCCAGAGCAAATGGCACATGGCTATGCTGTGGCCGGAACACCCATATCCCCAAGACCCTGGGCGATGCGGTAGATGAATGCCAGCACCGCAACAGCCAATAAGGACAACCACACATGACACCGGATCAAAAGTACACGGCCGCCATGGTGCGCCTGGGTTACCAACTCAACGAGTTCAAGATCGGCGGCAACTACACGCCGCTGTTAAGGGACGGCAATCACGTTTACATCAGCGGCCAGATCCCGCGGGTGGGTGATGCCATCGTACTGCCGGGCAAGGTCGGTGAAAGCCTCAGCCTGGCCGACGCACAGATTGCGGCGGGCGTCAGCGCGTTGCGTTGCCTGGGGCTGCTCAAGCAGGCGCTGGGCTCGCTGGATCAGGTCAAGGCGATCCTGAAGATCAATGTGTACGTGCGCAGCGCGGAGGACTTTGACCAGCAAAGCGAAGTAGCCAACGGTGCGTCCGACCTGCTGAACGAGATTCTGGGCGCGGCTGGGGCCCACACACGCACCTCGGTGGGCGTGCTGCAACTGCCCAAGGGCGCCGCGGTGGAAATCGACATGGTCGCCGTGGCACAGGGCTGACGCCGGGTGATCGCGGAGGCCTTTGCGGTACTGGTCCACTATGGGGTGTATCTGCTTCCCGGGCTGATCCTGTTTGGCCTGTGGTTTGTCCTCACGCCGAAAACGGTGCCGGGCGTGCGCATCGTTATCCTGCTGCTGGCATTCGTGCTGATGCGCGATGCGATGACGCCGCTGGGCCTGTGGGCACTGAGCCGCGAGGTGCAGATCCAGTTCACCGCCAACCCCTTGGTGCTGGCCGCGCTGGGCGGGTTATCCCTTGGGCTGATTGCGCTGCTCGCGCGCCTGGCGCCGGAGTTGTGGCAACTCACGGTGCTGTTCAAAGGCAAGCGTGCTGCGGGCCTGGCGGTGGGGCTGGTGGCGGGGTGTTTGATCGGCCTGCCATTGCGGCTTTACCAGGGCATCGAGCCGGCGGCAATCCCGGCTTACTGGACCTGGCTGCTGGGCATGCTGGTGCTTGCCTACTGCGCCAACGCGCTGGAAGAGGTGCTGTTTCGCGGCTTCCTGCAGGGCTATCTCGAACAGCACGTCACGCCCCTGCGCGCAGCGTTGATCAGCGCGCTGGCGTTCGCCGCGTGCCATTCATTCCTGGCGCTGAGCGTGACTCAATTGGGCTGGCCGGTGTTGGCGTTTACCCTGATTGAAGGGCTGGCCTGCGGGCTGGTGCGCCTGCGCTACGGCGTGGTGGCGGCGACGGCGACCCATGGCACGACGATTTTATTGATTGCCGTGCCGATGGTGTGAGCCGCTTCAGGCTTGCACATCAACGCCGATGTGCGCTTGCAGCCAGTCCTTGTACACCGCGATGTTGTCCGTCGACTGGTCGCCGTTTTTCGCGGTGACGGTCTTGGCGTCCAGGCGCCCGATGTCCAGCAGGTACTGCAGACCGTTGGCTACGTGGGTGGCGTCGCTTTTGCTGAGGGACTGCACATCGGGCAGTGTGACCGCGTTGTTTTCATCGTCGAAGGTAGCCCAGCTTGGATTGGCCCTGGCGGTGGCCACTGTTTGCGCAGTCGAGCGCACTTGCTCCTGATAGCTGGCTTCCAGCTTGGCCTTGATCTCAGGCGTGGCGTTCGTGACCTCAATCCTCCCGGCCCGAAGCGTGCCGTTTTCCATGGACTGAGTCAGGCTCTTCTGGGCCAGTGCGATAAGGCTGGTGCTTCCGATCATGATGCGGCTCCCTGGTTGGTAACGGGAGCACAGCAAGAGTCAGGCCATGTGCTGCAAGCCTTGTGCTGCGGGGCCACCGAGAGCGGAGAGGGGGCAGGGGTTGCCGAGTCCGGCAAGGCATTGCCTATTTCGACCGTTCATACGCCGCGGTCATCACCTGCCATGTGTGTGCATCCGCCGGAATCAAATGCTCGATGCGCAGGGACGTCACGGTGATGTCCTGCGGCATGCCGAAGGTGGTGAAGGTCGACATGAAGTTCAACTCACCTTCCCGGGAGTGGAGGCGTGTCAGCACCAGTGGCGGCAGTTCATTGGCCAAGGCCCCGGGGCTCTGCGGGGCCGGCAGGCTGTCCAGAATCCTGGCAAGTTCCGGGTTGCCCAACGCCTCTCGGGATGCCCGTTGCCAGGCGACGGTGCGGATTTCTTCAGCGTTGGCCAGATGATCACCCAGGCCGCCAGGCTGCAGCAGGGTGACCAGCAAATTCAAACCCTCAGCTGCGTCCGGCTTGATCCCCACCAGATCGAACAGCACCTGGGTACTGGCATTGGCGGCGAGCACTTCCCAATGGCTGCCCAGCACGATGGCCGGTGCAGGATTGTTCGCGTGCAGCACATGGTTGATGGCCTCGCGAATGGCTTCCATCGACGGTGACGCGAGCGGAGTCGCCTCATAGCGTGGGGCGAATCCGGCGGCCAGGAACACGTTGTTGCACTGCTCCAGCGGCGCCTCCAGGGCCATCAACAGATTATGCAGCGTGCCCGGGCTGGGCTTGGCACGGCCGGTCTCGATACAACTCAAGTGGCGCTGGGAAACCCCGGTGATCAGCGCCAGTTCCAGCTGGCTCAATCTGGCTTGCCGACGCAGCGCGCGCAGTTGCGAGCCAGCGGTGGTGTCGGGGTTTGCGCGGGGGAAAGGTGGGCTGCTCATGGGCTGACTCTGGCCGTGCGGGTCGGTGATGTCGATGACCTGTGAGGTCATTGAGAAGGGACGGACGTTATCACTAATGTGCAGCTTCCCGAACCGTTGTCTCCAAGGAGGAGAACATGCACAGACCCTGGATCGCCCTTGCCGGGTTGTTGGCGTTTGCCCTGTACACCGTGATCACGATGCTGATGGCCGAGCAGTCGCTCATGGCGTTCGGGCTTGAATTGATGTCCAGGCCGGACACCGCCCAGGTGGTGATTGACCTGTACCTGATGGCGCTGATGGCGTGCGTGTGGATGTACCGGGATGCGCGGGCCAGAGGCAAATCGTTGGTGTCGGTGTTGCCTTATTGGTTGATAACGGCGGTTTTTGTGTCCGTGGGGCCGCTGTTGTACCTCGTGGTCAACGGGTTCCGCCGCTGTTCGGGGAGCCGATGATGACGGTGTATGCCCTGTGCGTGTTGGTCCTGTTCATCAAGATGTTGGCGATCTCTTGCTATCAAGGCTATTTCCGCCTCAGGCACCTTGCGTTCATCAACAGTGAGGATGCCGGCTTCTTCAAGCGGGCAGCAAATTCGCAGGAACTGCCGCAGGTCAGCCGAGGTGCCAGAGCCTGGGCGAATGACCTGGAGAATATTCCGTTGTTCTTTGTCCTGGGTGGGTTGTGCGTCGCATTGGAGGCGACCAGCGTTGCCACGAGCTGGCTGTCCTGCACGTTCACCGTCGCGCGGGTGATGCATACGCTGATGTACTTGAACGGCCGCCAGCCGTGGCGTACGGTCGCTTACTGCGTGGGAGTGGCTTGCCTGTGCGGGCTGGCCGGCGTGCTCGGCCTTAGCCTCACCGAGTAACCTGTGGCGAGGGAGCTTGCTCCCGCTGGAGTGCGCAGCGCTCCCGGAATTTTGGGGCCGCTACGCAGCCCAGCGGGAGCAAGCTCCCTCGCCACAGTGTTCTGCGTTGTTATTTAGATCGTGGACAACGCCTGCGCCAGATCCGCCCGCAGATCCTCCACATCCTCAACCCCCACCGACAACCGCACCAACCCGTCACCAATCCCCAACTGCGCCCGGGTCGCCGCCGGGATGCTCGCGTGGGTCATGATTGCCGGGTGTTCGATCAGGCTTTCCACACCGCCGAGGCTTTCGGCCAGGGCAAAAATCTTCACGTTTTCCAGGAAGCGTGTCGCACCCGCCAGGTCGCTTTTCAGGTCCACCGAAATCATCCCGCCAAACCCGCGCATCTGCCGGCGCGCCAGTTCATGTTGCGGGTGCGAGGCCAGCCCCGGGTAGTAAACCCGCGCCACCTGCGGCTGTTGCTCCAGCCACGTCGCCAGTTCCAGTGCGTTGCTGCAATGGCGCTCCATGCGCAGCGCCAGGGTCTTCACCCCGCGCAGGGTCAGGAAGGCGTCGAACGGCCCGGCAATCGCCCCCACGGAGTTTTGCAGGAAGCCCAGGCGCTCGGCCAACTCGGGATTCTGGCCCACCACTGCAATGCCGCCGATCACGTCGGAGTGGCCGTTGAGGTACTTGGTGGTGGAGTGCACCACGATGTCGAATCCCAGCTCCAGCGGGCGCTGGATCCATGGGCTGGCGAAGGTATTGTCGGCCACGCAGATGATGCCGCGCGCCCGGCAGATGCGGGAGATGGCGCTGAGGTCGGTCAGGCTCAGCAGCGGGTTGCTTGGGGTTTCGACCCAGACCATCCGCGTGTCGTCCTGCAACGCCGCTTCGAAGGCCGACAGGTCGGTCAGGTCGACGAAGCTGAAGCGATGCCCGGCGCTGCGTTGGCGCACTTTGTCGAACAGGCGGAAGGTGCCGCCGTACAGGTCGTTGCCGGAGACCACGTGGGCGCCGGCGTCGAGCAGTTCCAGCACGGTGGAGATCGCCGCCAGCCCGGAGGCAAATGCGAAGGCCTGGGTGCCACCTTCAAGGTCGGCCACGCAGCGTTCCAGGGCAAAGCGCGTCGGGTTGTGGGAGCGCCCGTAGTCAAAGCCTTTGTGAACGCCGGGGCTGTCCTGCAGGTACGTGGAGTTGGCGTAGATCGGCGGCATCAGCGCCCCGGTGGTCGGGTCCGGGGATTGCCCGGCATGGATCACGCGGGTGGCGAAGGCGCTTTTATCGTGCTGGGTCATGCAAGGGATCTCCGTAAGTGATTAAGCAGGTCGACGCGGGTGATCAGGCCGTGAAAGCCCGACGCGTCGGCAATGATTGCGACCAATCCGCGATCCAGCTCGGCCTGCAATTGCGCAAGGCTGGCGCTGGGCGCAAGGGTGTGAAGGGCGTTGGTCATGGCGCTGGCCACGGTCATGGAGAAATGCGCGGCGTCCTGATGCAGGCCGAGCAACACGTCCGATTCGTCGAGCACGCCCACCAGTTGCTGGCCGTCCACCAGCACCGGCAGTTGCGAGACGTCCGCCAGGCGCATGCGCTGGAAGGCGGTGAGCAGGCTGTCGTCAGGGCCGACGCTGATCACGCGGCCGTCCTCGAACCGCCGGGCGATCAGGTCTCGCAGGTCTCCGTAGTGTTTGTATTGCAGCAGGCCGGCGTCGTTCATCCATTGGTCGTTGTAGACCTTCGACAAGTAGCGCGTGCCGGTGTCGCAAACGAAGGTCACGACGCGCTTGGGCTCGGTCTGCTCGCGGCAATAGCGCAGGGCGGCGGCGAGGAGGGTGCCAGTGGAGGAACCGCCGAGAATGCCTTCGGCCCGCAGCAGTTGGCGGGCGTGGTCGAAGCTTTCTTCGTCGCTGATGGAATAGGCGTGGCGCACGCTGGAGAGGTCGGCGATCGAGGGGATGAAATCTTCGCCGATGCCTTCCACCGCCCACGAGCCGGGTTCGGTCATGGTGCCGCTGCGGCTGTATTCCGCCATCACCGAACCCACCGGATCGGCCAACACCATGGCCAGGTCGGGTTGCACGCGCTTGAAGAAACGGGTCAGGCCGGTGAGGGTGCCGGCCGAGCCGACGCCGACCACAATGGCGTCCAGGTCATGCTGGGTCTGGGCCCAGATTTCCGGCGCGGTGCTGGTTTCGTGGGCCAGGGGATTGGCCGGGTTGTTGAACTGGTCGGCGAAGAAGGAATCGGGAATGTCCTTGGCCAGGCGGGCGGCGACGTCCTGGTAATACTCGGGGTGGCCCTTGCCGACATCGGAGCGGGTGATGTGCACCTCGGCGCCCATGGCTTTCAGGTGCAAGACCTTTTCGGTAGACATCTTGTCCGGCACCACCAGCACCACCCGATACCCCTTGGCGCGGCCTACCAGCGCCAGGCCGAGGCCGGTATTGCCGGCGGTGGCTTCAATGATGGTGCCACCGGGGCGCAGGCGGCCGTCGCGTTCGGCGGCGTCGATCATGGCCAGGCCGATGCGGTCCTTGATGGAGCCGCCGGGGTTCTGGGATTCAAGCTTGAGGAACAGCGTGCACGGGCCGGTATCGAAACGGCTGACCCGCACCAGCGGGGTATTGCCGATCAGTTCGAGCACGGCGGGGCGAGAAGCGGTAGGCATGTCGTCACCTGGCTACGGAAGGGGCGTATGGGATGGACAGCAGCTTTTACAGCATGGTTTCGAACATAGGCCGGTATCGAGCCGCTCGCAACCGGGCGGCCGCCTGAATGTCTTTTTTTGGCGCATTGCTGCTTCATCACGGAGCACGGTGGAGGGCAGCCAACCCGCCTGTTTTTTGCCGAGACCACGTGTTCATTGGCTTGCAGCGAATTGGCCCAGCGCTTGCTAAAAGAAATCCAAACTTGGATACAAGATGGAATCCCCAATGCGCAACGAACAACTCGGCTGGACCCTGGGTGAATGGCAGGCCGCTTACCGCAGCCAGGCGCTGACCCCCGATATTCTGTTGACCCTGGCAAGCACCTTTCCCGACCAGGACACCGCCTGGATCAGCCGGGTGCAGCCGCAGCAGTTGAGTGCACAGTTGGCGCAACTGGCCGAGCGGCTTGCGGCGGTCGACGGCGATATCGACAAGCTGCCGCTGTATGGCGTGCCGTTCGCCATCAAGGACAACATCGACGCGGCAGGTTGGGAGACCACGGCTGCGTGCCCTGAATTTGCCTACACCGCGCAGGCAGATGCGTCGGTGGTGGCCCGGCTGCGGGCGGCGGGGGCGATCCTGATGGGCAAGACCAATCTTGATCAGTTCGCCACGGGGCTGGTGGGCACCCGCTCGCCCTACGGCGCAGTCGGCAACAGCTTCAACCCGGACTATGTCAGCGGTGGCTCCAGCTCGGGTTCGGCCTCGGTGGTTGCCCGTGGCCTGGTGGCGTTTTCCCTGGGCACCGACACCGCAGGTTCCGGGCGGGTACCGGCGGGCTTCAACAATATTGTCGGGTTGAAGCCGACCAAGGGCCGCCTGTCCAACACCGGATTGGTGCCGGCCTGTCGCACGGTGGACTGCATTTCGGTGTTTGCGTTGACCGTTGAAGATGCCGAACGGGTTGCCGGTGTGGCCGCAGCGTACGACGCCAGCGATGCGTATTCCCGCGTCAATCCCAACACCGCGCCGGTCGCGGTTGGCGCCACGATCAAGCTGGCGGTGCCGGCCGACCTGGAATTTTTTGGCGATGCGCAGAACCAGGCGGTGTTTGAACAGGCGCTGCTCAGGTTCAAGACCCTCGGCGCCGACATCACCCCAGTGGATTTCAGCCCGTTTCAGCAGCTCGCCGAGCAACTGTATTTCGGTTCCTGGGTGGCGGAGCGCACGGTCGCGCTGGAAGGCATGCTCGCCAGCCACCCCGCAGCGATCAACCCGGTGGTGCGTGGCATCGTTGAAAACGGCTTCAAGTACAGCGCCTGCGATGCCTATAAGGCCGAATACCTGCGGGCCGAACTGAGCCGGCGTATCAACGACACCCTCGTCGGTTTCGACGCCTTGCTGGTGCCGACCTCGCCGACGATTCGTACCCTGGCGGAAATGGCCTTGGAGCCGGTGCTCTACAACTCGCAGTTTGGCTTCTACACCAACTTCACCAACCTGGCGGACCTCTCGGCGCTGGCCGTTCCCGCCGGGCTGCGCAGCGATGGCCTGCCATGCGGCATCACCCTGATCGCGCCTGCCTGGCATGACGCGGCGCTGACCCATCTGGGCAAACGCTGGCAGACCGGCCTCGACCTGCCGTTGGGGGCGACCGAACGCTATCTGCCGCCACCCGCAGTTGCACGACAGGCGCCCGGCAGTGTGCGGGTGGCAGTGGTGGGCGCGCACCTCACCGGGATGCCGCTGAACTTCCAGTTGACCAGCCGCAATGCAGTGCTGGTGGAACAAACCCTGACAGCAAGCCAGTACCGCCTGCATGCGCTGCCGGGCACCGTGCCGCCCAAGCCCGGGTTGGTCAAGGATGACTCGGGCGGCTCGATCATCGTTGAGTTGTGGGACATGCCTGTCGCGCGCTTTGGCGAGTTTGTCGCCGAGATTCCGGCCCCGCTGGGCATCGGCAATTTGACCCTGGCCGACGGGCGCAGCGTGAAAGGGTTTATCTGCGAACCCTGGGCCCTGGCAGGCGCCACCGACATCACCGAGTTCGGCGGCTGGCGCGCCTACATGGCGAGCAGGGCGTAGGCATGCAGCTCTCGACTACGAGAACCTCCAGTGAGCGGCCGGACAGCCTGGCGGAGCAGGTCTACCAGCGGTTGAAGGCTGACATCTTCGACTTTCGGCTGCTGCCGGGTGATCGCTTCAGCGAAGGCGATATAGCCGAGCGCATGCAGGCCAGCCGCACGCCGGTGCGCCAGGCGCTTTACCGACTGCAGCGGGAAGGGTACCTGGAGGTGTTTTTCCGGAGTGGCTGGCAGGTGCGTCCGTTCGACTTCAACTACTTCGAAGAGCTGTACGACGTTCGGATCGTGCTCGAGTTAGCCGCCGTCAGCCGCTTGTGTGGCATGGCGCAGCAGGGGCTTGAACCGCTTGAGGCGATTTGGCGGGTGGACGAAAGTGCACGGCTGGATGACGCCCAGGTCGTCTCGGCACTGGATGAGGCGTTTCACTGCGGGCTGGTACAGGCCACGGGCAACGCCGAAATGGCGCGGATGCATTACGAGATCACCGAGAAAATCCGCATTATTCGGCGGCTGGATTTCACCCGGCAATCGCGTATTGCCGCGACATATGAGGAGCACGGGTTGATCCTCGGGGCGATCCTGCAGCGGCAAAGCGATCAGGCGCAGCAACTGCTCAAGGCCCATATTGAGGCCAGCAAGCAAGAGGTGCGCAAGATCACATTGCACCGGTTGGCGGTGGCGAGAGGCACCCTTTGATTTTGGTGCATTCCCCCTTGTGGTTAGGGGGCTTGTCCTGTGGTTAGGAGCTTGTACTGTGGTGAGGGCGCTTGTCCTGTGGCGAGGGGGCTTGTCCCCCGTTGGGCTGCGAAGCGGCCCCAAGAAGAGCGGGAGCGCTGCGCACTCCAACGGGGGACAAGCCCCCTCGCCACAGGTTATTCCGGGATATTCCAGGTTATTCGAGCGTGGCCAAGACTTGCTGCAATTGATTCACCACCGTCTCACTCGCCTCCAGCATCGGCGCGCGCAACTCACTGCCAATCAACCCCTCCATCGCCAGCGCGGCCTTCACCGGCGCAGGGTTGGGCTCCACGAACATCGTGTGAATCAACGGCAGCAGCTCGAAAAACGTCTGACGAGCCGCCATCAATTGGTTATCACGAACCTGTCGATGCAGCCTCACAAACGCTTCGGTACGCACATGCGCCGACGCGGCAATCGCGCCGGTCGCTCCCAGGCACAACGCGTTGAATATCTGCACGTCCTCGCCACACAACACATCGACCTTCCCGCTGGCCAACAGCGCCAGGGTGTTGGCCAGGTTGCCGCCGCAATCCTTGATCGCGACGATTCGCTCATGGGCAACAATGTTCAGCAGCGTCGCCTGTTCGAACGCAATGCCGGTGCGGTAGGGAATGTCATACAGGATAATCGGCACACTGGATGCATCGGCCACGTTGCGGAAGAACGCCTCAAGGCCCGCCTGGGACGGGCGGATGTAGCTCGGCGGCGGCACCAGTAAACCGGCCACCGGGCGCTTTAGAATCTGGGCCTGGAACTGCAACAGCTCAATCTGGTTATACCCCGCCAGGCCCATCACCACGTGCTGCGGCGGCACCAGCTCCAGTACGGCATCCAGCACCGCCAGTTGCTCCTGGCGACTCAGCGATGCGGCTTCGCCGGTGGTGGTGCAGACCATGATCCCGGCCACGCCCTTTTCCAGCAGATGGCAGACCAGGCGGCGCAAGCCGATGAAGTCGATGGCGCCGTTATGAAACGGTGTGACGACGGGAACCCAGATACCTTGAAACGATGACATGCGCTTTCTCCTGATGGTTGACCGATTTCGTCACCGTCAGAAGGGCAGAGGGAGGTAAGCAAGAGGAGGGGGCCTTCGCGCTCAATGTCCTGTCAGCTCATCTGACGGGACAGCGCGCCCCGGTCACATGAGCGACTGTTTCTTCGATTTGAGGGCGTGCGCAACGCAACCTTGCGCCTTGGCAATCAAGCCAATGACGGAAAAGTTGAAGGTCGTTGCAGACATTGAGGACACACCCTGAAGAAGACGCTCATCTTTATGGATTATTACAGGGTGTGTCAACTCACAGAGATCAGTCGCGTTTCAGCCAGTGGCGCACAAAACGCAGCACTTCCGCCGACAGCTCTGCATCTTCCGGCGTGCCCATGAAACCGCCGTGGGGCATGGCTTCAAAAATGTGCAGCTCCACCGGGATGTCGGCCCGTCGCAGCGCGCGATGCAGGCGCACGGCGTTGGAGAGGAACAGGTCCCGGGTGCCGCTTTGCACGAATGTCGGCGGGAACCCCTGCGTGAAATCCCCGAACAGCGGCGACAGGTAGGGGTGAGCCAAATCGGCGCCGGCGGCGTACAGCAGGTTGACGCTCATCAGCGGGTTGGGCAGCACCAGGTCGACGGTGCGGTTGACCTGGAAGCTGTCGCCCGATTCGGTCAGGTCCACTTCGGGCGACAGCAACACCAGCGCCGCCGGCAGCGGCAAGCCTTCGTCGCGGGCTCGCAGCACGGTGGCGGCGGCCAGGTTGCCGCCCGCTGATCGGCCGCCGATCACGATCTTGTCCGGTGCGTGATGCGACAGTACATACCGGTAGGTCGCCATGCAGTCATCCAGTGCCGCCGGGTACGGATGATCGGGTGGCATGCGGTAGTCCACGCCGTAGCAGGTCATGCCGTGCAGGTCGGCGTGTTTGCCGGCAGCGAGACGGGCGTTTTCGCCGCCGCCGAACACCAGCGCACCGCCGTGCAGGTCGATGTAGGCGAACTCGGCCCCGTCGGCTGGCGTGGCCCGGTACACCGTGGCGCTTTCCAGCGTGAGCGTCTCTATACGGGCACGCAGGTTCGCGACCTGCCCCGCCTGTGACGCAGCGTACTGTTGGGCGACAGCGGCCTGCATGCGGCGCCAGCCGTCGTGGTCGTCGGCGGCGGGCAGGGTGTACAGGCTGTTCAACGGCACGCCATCTTCATTCACCAGGCGCTGTAATGCCGCCTGGGCTTCGGGGCTGATGGACTGGGGAACCGGGATGATTCGGAGGTCGATTTTTACGCCGTTACTCATGATCTGCACCGTTGGGGGAAGCGGGAGGCGCGCCGATACGCGAGCGCATTTTTGTCGTTACCGGTACTACACTGCAAGTCCAAACCTCCCTTCAGGGGAATCGTCATGATGAGCAAAAACACGATTTGCCTTTGGTACGACGGCGACGCACTGGATGCGGCGAACTTCTACGCCAGGACCTTCCCGGACAGTGCCGTAACGGCAGTTCATCACGCCCCCGGGGATTATCCGGCGGGCAAGCAGGGCGACGTTTTGACCGTGGAATTCACGGTGATGGGCATCCCGTGTCTCGGGCTGAACGGCGGCTCTGGCGTGAAGCACAATGAGGCGTTTTCGTTCCAGGTGGCCACCGACGACCAGGCGGAAACCGATCGCCTCTGGCACGCGATTGTCAGCCATGGCGGCCAGGAAAACGTCTGCGGCTGGTGCCAGGACAAATGGGGCATCTCTTGGCAGATCACCCCGAGGGTGTTGTCGGCGGCGATCACCAACCCCGACCGGGCAGCCGCCAAGCGGGCGTTTGATGCCATGATGGGGATGACCAGGATCGATATTGCAGTGATTGAAGCGACGCAGTGACTCGACCGACTGAATCAATCGGTCGGCAGTGCATGGGCGCCCACTGCCGTGTGGTCAACCAGGCGAACACTGTTGCGTCCGCCACGCTTGGATTCATACAGCGCCGCATCGCCTTGCTCGATCAACGCCGCCAGGCTCGCGGGCGGCGTGTCGAACAGGCTGGCGCCGATGCTCAGGGTCACCGCTTCGGGCGTGACGAATGCTTGGGAGGCGGCGTGGTGAAACTGTTCACGCAGGGCACTGCCCAGCGCGACGATCCGTTCGCTCGAGGTGTTTTTAAGCAGGATCACAAACTCGTCACCGCCCAACCTCGCCGCCAACGCATCATCGGGTACCTGCGCACGGATCATCTCGCTCAGCGCCACCAGCAGCCGGTCGCCTGCGGTATGGCCGTACAGGTCGTTAACCAGTTTGAAGTTGTCGATGTCGATCACCAGCAACGCGCCTGGCCGGGCGTACGAAACCTCGTTCAGAAGGCTCGGTGCCCGCAGCTCCAGGGCGCGGCGATTGTACAAGGCCGTCAAGGGATCGCGGGCGGCCAGCCGTGCGATTTGCTCTTCACGCCGGTAGCGCTCGGTGCCGGTCATCGACAACGCAATCAGCATGATCGCCATCGCACCCTCCACCAGCGACACCTGAATGATCTCGCCACGAAACGCCGTCAGGTCGATCAGCGTACCCGGCACGACCGCCGACAGCGCCTTGGCCAGATAAAACAGCCCGTGGGCCAGCAGCACATAACGCAGTTGTACCGCGCCCACACTGAGCGAGCGGCCATGGGGGCGCAGCAGGAAACTTGCGCGCAGTGTCGGCAGCGCCACCAGCAGCGAGTTGGCCAGCAGCATGGCTTTGGACCACAACTGGCCTTCCGGCAACAGCAGCATCGCAAACCAGGCCACGAAGATCAGGTACCAGGCGCGAGACAGGCGTACCTGGGTGAAACGTGCGACGCCCAGCAGGAACAGCCAGTGGGCAGTGACCAGCAACCCATTGGCAAACCAGATCCCGATCAATACCAGCCCGCTGGCCCGCAGCAAGGCCAAGGTACTGCCCACGCTGATGATGGCGAAACCAGCGGTCCAGTACAGCAGTGAAGGCTCGCGGACATTGCGCCACTCGACTGCCAGGTACAGCGCGGCGGCGCCTGCGAGGGCGATGGTGAGGACCAGAATGGTAATGGGGTCGAGCGCCATGGACGGACTGGCCTGCCTGAGTTGCGGTGAGACGGCGATTGTAAGCGTTTGGGTGGCTTTTTCGCAGCGCTCACCGCTGGCTGTATTGATCAACTTTCGCGTTTTTTAAAGGCTCGTATCAACCTGCAACTCGCGGAATGGAATGATCGGCCTGGGCGGCGTCGATCCATCCAGTGCCTTGCGCCAGTAGCCTACGTCATGCCACTGGCCATGCTTGAATCCCACCTCAGGGTACGTGCCGATATGCGTGAACCCCAACGCCTCATGCAACGCTACGCTCCCGGCGTTCGGCTGGGCGATCCCGGCATAAGCGGCGTGGTAGCCCTGGCGCATAAGCAGGGGTAACAGCCGCTCGTACAGTGCCCGGCCGATTCCGATGCGGTGCGCCACCGGATCGATATAAACCGTAACATCGACCGACCAGCGATAGGCTTCCCGGGCCCGATGCTGGCTGGCATAGGCGTAGCCCACGACCTGTCCATCCCGTTCGGCCACAAGGTAAGGGTAGAGATTCAGCGTGGTACTGATCCGCTGGGCCATCTCCTCGACGCTTGGCGCTTCCTGCTCGAAAGAGATCGCGGTGCGCTCCACCATCGGTGCGTAAATCGCCTGGATGGCTGGGGCATCTGCGGTGGCTGCTACCCTGATATTTCCTGCGAAGCTCATCGTTTATCCTCTTGTTCAGGCCCGGCGCGCCATCAGCAATACCGTCGCCGCCGCCGACAACAACCCGGCGCAGCAGCGGTTGAAAATCCGCTTGCCGCGAGGCAGCGCAAACCAGCGGCGCATATGCAAACCCATGTAGGCGTAGGCGCTGATGGCGATCCACTCCAGCGCCAGGAACATCGCACCCAGCAGGGCGAATTGCGGGGTGATCGGCTGGGCCGAGTCGACGAATTGCGGCAGGAAGGCTGTGAAAATCAGGATCGCCTTGGGATTGCCGGCGGCCACCAGGAACTCCTGCCGCGCCAGTGCCCACAACCCCGCCCTGGCCACCGTCGATTCAACTTCCGCCTGCGGGTTGGCGCGCCACAATTGATACGCCAGATAAAACAGATACGCCGCGCCCAGGATCTTGATCCCGTAGAACAACAACTCCGAGGTTTGCAGCACCACCGCCAGCCCGGCGGAGGCGAGGGCGATCATCCCGGCGAAGGCCAACAAACGCCCGATGCCCGCCAGGCAGGAAGTGCGGTAGCCGTAGCGGGTGGAATTGCTCACGGAAAGCAAGTTGTTCGGGCCGGGCGCCATGTTCAGGGCGAAACAGGCGGGGAGGAACAGGGTGAGAGTGGCGACGTCCATGTGGGCTCCGGCGGGCGGTGGCTGGTAAGATCACGAGGATAAGGGGTTTAAGGGGGGCAGCACAATTTGAGGTGCCGGATTGCATCACGTAACCTTGCGCACCCATGGATCCGTCCCCATGAGCATGGAGTTGGCAATGCAAGGAAGAGCGTTCCAGATAGTCCGAATAGATCAAATCCACGAAATAGTCTCGCCCACCGTAGAGTCCCTGTTGCAGCCGCTGGGTTTCGAGGTTCAAGGCCCGTTGACTTGGATTCGCAGCGCTGATGCCCCCATTCGCCAGGTCTTTCGCCTTGCGCAGTGGAAAGGCGGCAAGCTGGCACCGTCATGGGGGCTGTCGTTGGATTTTGTCCCGCATCTCTGCGGAAATGACTTCAAATGGCACAGAACGCCCAAGTCAGCGCGACCTGACCTGATATTCGATGTGCGAGATTGTGCGCTTGATATTTCCTACAGTTATGGACCTGAAGCCATCGTGAGGTGTGCACCCGATATCCTCAGGGCGGCCATTGCAGATGCTGAATCGTTCTGGAGCGCGGCTCGTTCGATAGCCGACTTGCCTGGCGCCTTCGAGCGGGTCAGGCAGCATCTGTCGAAAGGGGGGCTGGGTTTCTACAACTACACACAGCACCCTCTTGCATATGCCTTCGTGTTGGCCATGAATGGCAAGCCTGATGCCGCGGAGGAGGAGTTTCAACGCTATTCACTGCGCGTTTCAGCGACCGCCCAAAAGAAGCTTCGCCAGTTATTCATTGATGCTGGCGGTTACCCTGGTTAGATATAAGCCCGCAAGGTCGCGCTGCTTTCGACTCGTGCCGGAATTAAAATAAATAGAGTGTGCAAGAAGTGAAAGAGTCCTCATTTGGCAGCAAGTTTAAAAAAGCAATGGCTTTGATGATTGTACTTTTGTTGCTTGGGCTATGTTTTTTTTATATGTCCAAGGGGGCTCGCATTGCGAGACAAACAGTTTTAATGCCGTGGATTCCAGAGTTGGGTACCTATATAGCGTTTGCCTCTCTTGTTGGGCTCGTGTTTGCGGGCAGAACATTCTACTCTCGCCCTGACGGGAAAGGCCTGAAACGTCTCGCAGAGTCGTTCTTTGGTGGCTTTTGCCTTAGTTTTTTCCTTTCTCTGAATGTTTATCAAGTCTGTGTTTACCTATTGCCCGGTGACCTTGTTCAGTATGAAGCGGCGTATGAGTTGAGATTTCCAGGCCCTTCCCTTGGAAGGACTAACCGTTGTGAGGCAGGTTTGGGATTTAAGGATCTAAACACCGATCGCTGGATTGTGCTGTGCACTGATAATCTGGAATTGTCGGAACGAAGAAAAAAAGGCATGAATGCCCTGTGGGTGACTGCTCACTCAAACAAACTGGGCTCTTATATCGTAAGGTATGAATTTATCTATAAATAAACTAACCCCGCTTGGCCCGTTGCTGAGTTGAAGCAGCCATACCCTGGCCCTGGTGTTGAACGGTTGCTCGAATGTTCCGGTCCCCACCCCTCCATCGCACTGAGAGGTTCCATTACGCGTTCGCCACCATCTGCTCGAACTGCCGGGTCAGCTTTTCAAACCGCAATGCATCACAGGCCGGGCAGAGGAAAGGCATTCGTCGTCCGGTGAACATCGAAGTGTGGCCATCGCACTGCTTACAGCGCAGATGTGTCGTGATAGACGCCGTAAGAGGCTCTACAAGTTGATGGTTTAACCGACTTGCAAGAAAAGCCACCTGAGCCCGGTCAAACTGATTGGTCAGGCTCAAATGGCGCAAGTGCGAGCAACGAGCCAGGCTGGTGATATCGTCGAGTTCAAACTTTACAAACGCCAACGAGAGGCTGGTGAGTGTGGGTAGGCGGGACACCGGTTCGATTGAGCTGAGGTGCAGAGGTGACGACCCGCCACCCAGGTTACCCGTCAAGCGCAGTTCGCTCAGCTCACCCAGCGCCTCGATGCCGTCGAGTCGACGCAGTTTCGGGAAGTCTCCCACTGACAGATCGGTCAACGCATTCAGGTTGAAAACAGGGTCCAGCACTTCGATCCTTGTCGCCCGCTCAAGCTTCAATTTGCGTGTGTGGGTCAAGGTATCGAGTCCCTCGAGCGAGGAGAGCTTGAGGTTGTAGAGGCGCAGGTCCGTAGCGGTGCACCGGGACAGCACCGTTGGCCATACCTTTGCTGAAACGTTCCGAAGGTCAAGCTCATCGTTTTCAGCGAGTTGCTGTTCGGGGAACGGTTGATCCAGGCAAACAATCATAGTGCTCCTTCTGTGCAGTTTGGTCCGTGAACGAGGAACTCCTCAATCTCCCGACTACCCCGCAAGTGCACCACCGGAACCTGCGGCCCTGCCGCCAGGCGCACCGCCTCGATACGCGGTCGGGAGCTGCGACCAAACGTCCACACGTACCTCAGAAAGGTCAGGAATTCGCGGTCGAGTTTTTCGGTGCAGCCTGCGGGTAAGTCCGGGCGCGGGCGTTTCAGTGCACTGCGCAGGATCACCCGGGTGAAGCAGGTGAGCCGAGGCGTATCGAGCCAGATGATCAGGTCGGCACGGGGCAGGCGCAGGTCGAAGGTACGCCGAGCGTAGTTGCCTTCGCACACCCAGGTATCCGTTGCGACCGCTTCACGCACCCGCGTGCGGAACTGCTCGGCGTCGGGCTCGACCCAGCCGGGGGACCAGAACAGGCGGTCCAGGTGCACCACGGGCAGGCCCAGGCGTTCGCCGAGAGTGCGGGCGAGGGTGGATTTTCCGCTGCCGGCATTGCCGAGAATCACGATGCGTTGCATGAGGACGTCCTGTCGCGGAAAAGCCGGCAATTGTGCAGCTTTTAAATGACCGGTTAAAGACTTATGAGGTAGGTTTATTGCCCGGAACGGACCCTGTCGATCAAGGAAGTGCTTTATATGCAAACCGCCTTTTCTCAAATCAGCGAACGGCTGAACAATCGCCGATTTATCGTAGCGGGCAACACCCACGGGCTGTCGGGCACGGGCACCGTGTTTGAGTATCACGTCGATGCAAACGCCATCTGGGGCACTTACCAGGGCGGCCGGATCCGCATGGGTAATCAAGTCGGGCGCGCCACCGGCACGGACACCATCGAGTTGCTGTATCAGTGCCTGACCACCGAGGGCGAGATTCTGGCCGGATGGTCACGGGGCACGGTAGGCGTGGATGACGCCGGACGTACCACGTTGGCCTTCGTGTGGGGCTGGTTGTCGGGTGCGGAGGGCGGTGGGGAGTCGAGCTATGTTGAGCTAAGCAGCCATACGGTTTAACGCTTACTTGAACCGCTCAACCAGGTAATCGACAAAGCAACGCACCCGCGCCGGCGTGTGGGTACCACCGAGGAACACGGCATGAATCTCTTCCCCGTCGCCGGGGTTGAAGGCCTCCAGCAGTGGCACCAGTCGGCCCGCCTTGATCGCGTCTTCCACGGTCTCGGCGCAGACCCGTGCGATGCCGATGCCTTCGGCCGCCAACTGGCCCTGGGTGTCGCCGTTATTGGTTTCCACATGACCCTTGATCGTCAGTGAGTAGTCGTGGCCATCCTTGCGAAACGGCCAGGTGGGCGCGGCGCGTTTGAAGTTGAACCCGATGCAGTCGTGATTCAACAGGTCTTCCGGCACCTGCGGCGTGCCGCGCCGCGCGAGGTAGCCAGGTGAGGCGATGATCACCTTGTGGGTGGCGCCAAGCCGGCGGGAGGTCAGGCCACTGTCGGGCAACGGGCCCAATCGCACCGCGACGTCGGCCTGGCCGGCGGCGATGTCGACCACGGTGTCGGTCAGGTTGATGTCCACCAGGATATCCGGGTAGCGCTGGATGAACTCGGCCAACAGCGGGATCACGAAGGTCCTGCCATACAGCAGCGAACTGCTCACACGCAGGCGACCACGGGGTGAACTCTGGTCGGTTATCTGCTGCTCGGTTTCCCGCAGGTCGACAAGGATGCGCCGCGCGCACGACAGGTAGGCCGCGCCCTCCGGGGTCACGGTCAGTGACCGCGTGGTTCGCAGCAAAAGGCGCACGCCAAGGCGCGCCTCCATGCGGTCCAGCACCCGGGCAATGGAGGACGGCGCAAGGTTCAGGCGACGCGCCGCCGCCGAGAAACTCGCAGTCTCGGCCACCAGGGTGAAGATTTCCAGTTCGTCCGTTATGTCCACGGGACACTCACTTATGCGTTTTGCGCAAAGGCCTTGAGCTGTGTAATGGGGTTCACATCCGGTTTTACGGCGCCCAGTATTGCGTAAAGCAATGTAATACGGAAACTCACCAGGAGAATCCCATGATCTTGCCTTACACCATCAACATCCCCGATGACCGCCTTGCTGCGATCCGCGACAAAGTCGCTACCTACGACTGGACCCAACTTCCCGATTTGGGCGGGTGGCACTCGGGCGTGGGCGTCACTGACCTCAAGCGCCTGGCGCGTTACTGGCTCGAATCTTACGACTGGCGCAAGGTGGAAAAACACCTTAACCAACTGCCCAACTTCATCACCGAGATCGAGGGCGAGCACCTGCATTTCGTCCACGCACGGGGCGACGGTTCCAAGCCGCCGGTGTTGCTGCTGCACGGCTGGCCAGGTTCGTATCTTGAGTTTGAGGCACTGCTTGAACCGCTGGCGGCTGACGGACGCGATGTGATCGTGCCGTCGCTCCCGGGTTTCGCATTCTCCAGGCCAATCACCGGGGTGATTGGTCCGCGTCGGGCTGCCGAGCTGATGCACGGGCTGATGGTCCGGCTGTTCGGGCAAACCCGCTTCATCGTCCAGGGCGGCGACTGGGGCTCCGGTATTGCGGGCTGGATGGCCCATGATCGGCCTGACGGATTACTCGGGATTCACCTGAACATGGCCGACCTGATGGCCCAGGGCACTGTCGCTACCACGCCGCAAGAGAAAGAATTTGTGGCCCGGCGCGACGTGCTGATCGACTGGGAAACCGGCTACAACCACCTGCAGGAAACCCGCCCACAGACGTTGGGTGTTGCGCTGGCCGACAGCCCTGTAGGGGCCGCCGGCTGGATTCTGGAAAAAATCGGCACCTGGGCCGACCTGCCCAAGACCACCGACGGCAGTCCGGGCCTCTGGAGCCTGTTTACCGAAGAGCAAGTGCTGACCAACATCATGCTGTATCTCGCACCGTCTTCCATGGTCACCGCAACCTGGATGTATCACGGCAAACGCCTGGAGGGCTCGTCGAAGTTTCCGGCCGGCACCCGCATCCAGGTGCCGACCGGGTTCGCCGCCTTTCGCGACCCGGTGTTCGTGCCGCCGCCGCGCTCCTTGGTCGAGAAGACCTTCAACATCGTGCACTGGAGCGAAATGCCCGCCGGCGGTCACTTTGCGGCCTGGGAGCAGCCGGCGTTGATGCTGGCGGACTTGAGAACCTTCATCGCTACGGTCTCGGCTTGAGCATCAGGTCCAGGTTTTGCACGGCAGCCCCCGCGGCGCCTTTGCCGAGGTTGTCGAAGACCGCCGCCAGCAAGACCTGGCCCGTCTCGTGGTTTTCACGCACGATCAAACGCAAGTCATCCGTGCCGTTCAGCGCTTGAGGGTCCAGGCAGGTCAGCTCGTTGGCGGCCTGCATCGACAGCACCTCGACGTGATTGGCGTCGCGGTAATGCTGTGTCAGGCAGTCGTGCAACAGCAACCCATCCACCCCCGGCGCCAACAGCCGCCGTTGCAGCGGGACGGTCAGTACGATCCCCTGGCGGAACGCCCCGTAGGACGGCACAAACACGGGGCGCTCCGTCAACCCGCTTTGCCGTTGAATCTCCGGGACATGCTTGTGCGCCAACTCCAGGCCATACACCAGGAAGGCGGGTGCCTGGGGGGCGCCGGCGCCCTCATGCTCCTGCACCCCGGCGCGGCCCTTGCCGGAATAACCCGACACGGCATGAATCGTCGTCGGGTAGTCCTTGGGCAGCAGCCCGGCTTCAAGCAAGGGGCGCAACAGCCCGATCGCACCGGTGGGATAGCAACCGGGGTTGCTGACGCGCTGCGCCGTGGCGATGCGTTGAGCCTGTTGCGGGTTCATCTCGGCAAAACCGTAGGTCCAGTCGGGATGAGTACGGTGCGCGGAACTCGCGTCGATCACCCGCACGGCAGGGTTTTCGATGCTTGCCACCGCATCCCGCGCGGCGTCATCGGGCAAGCACAGGATCGCGATGTCACAGGCGTTGATCATCTCGGCGCGATGCTGCGGGTCTTTGCGGTGTTCGGCGCTGAGGCTGACCAGTTGCAGGTCGGTGCGGCCGCGCAGGCGTTGGTGGATCTGCAATCCGGTGGTGCCTTGGTCGCCATCGATAAATACAAGGGGAGTTGCCATGGAATGCGCTCGGTAGGAAATCAGATGTCCCAATCTTCAATGAGCGGATAGGATAGGAAAAGTTGAATTTCATAACGATGAGATTCAGTTTTTCTGAATAAGGATTGACCCATGCGCGAAATCAGCCTCGACCGCCTGCGCACGTTGGTGGCGATTGCCGACCTCGGTTCCTTCGCCGAAGCGGCGCGCGTGTTGAACCTGGCGCCCCCCACGGTCAGCTTGCACATTGCCGACCTGGAAGCCCGGGTAGGCGGGCAGTTATTGTCGCGTACCCGTGGGCGCGTGCAGCCTTCGGCGATTGGCGAAACCCTGGTGGAGCGCGCGCGTCGATTGTTGGCGGATGCGGAACAGGCGCTGGAGGACGTGGAGCGCCAGGTGCAAGGCCTGGCCGGGCGTGTGCGCCTGGGCGCGTCCACCGGGGCCATCGCCCAGTTGCTGCCGCAAGCCCTGGAGACCTTGAGCCAGCACCATCCCGCCATCGATGTGCAGGTCGCGGTGCTCACCTCCCAGGACACCTTGAAGAAGCTCGCCGAGGGTGCTTTGGAGATCGGCCTGGTGGCGCTGCCGCAGGCACCGGTGAAGGGCTTGCGCATCGAGCCCTGGCGGCGCGACCCGGTCATGGCTTTTTTACCGGCGCGCCGGGAATGCCCGGAGGTGGTAACACCCGCCTGGCTGGCTACCCAGCCGTTGATCCTGAATGACAACACCACCCGGCTTTCGCGCCTGACCGCCGAGTGGTTTGCCAGTGAAGGATTGCAGCCCACACCGCGCATTCAACTGAACTACAACGATGCGATCAAAAGCCTGGTGGCCGCCGGTTATGGCGCGACGTTGTTGCCCCATGAAGCGTCCACCCCGTTGACCGACAGCCGGATTGTGATGCGGCCATTGCAGCCGTTGTTGTGGCGCCAACTGGGGATTGCTCACCGTGCCGGGGACATCGAGCGGCCGACGCAGCATGTGCTGGAGGTGTTGTGGGGGTTGAGTGCCGGTCACACGGATTGACAGGACCCGACTGTGGAGTTTTATTTCTATGAGCGTGATGCCAAATTAGTGGCGACTTCCCGATTCCCCTTCTAAGCCCTTTACCGACTCAACTATGGATGGGTCGGTACGATGGAGTTTTATTCTGCTAAGGGTTCTAGCGACAACGAAGGACAGGGTTTCACAGCAATTCCGAGTTTCCACAGTACAACGGTGGGCTCTCCCGGCAATCAAGGCTTCCTGATTTGGCGACAGACCATCGAACTCCTGTTTGATGCAACCGCTCTCGAACCTCATGATTTTTCAGCCTCAATGACGGTTTACCATTTCAACCGCTTTCTGTTTTGCAGTGGTCGCCTGGATGGCGCCCGCTACTGTCGGGACCGGGCACGATTGAAATGGTGCGACCTCGATCACTACCTGCTTCATCTGCCCTTGCACAAAGGCCTGGTGTGCGGCGACGGTTTGCGGGTGCGCCGGCTGGATGTGGTGGTGCTTGATCTGTCGCAACCGGCGGGTTTTTCCATGGCGCAGGGCGAGGGCGTGAGCCTCTTGATTCCGCGTACGGCGTTGTCGCCCTTGCTGTATGACACGGGGCAACTGCATGGGCTGGTGCTGCGCCGGGAGAGTGCGTCCGGCGTGCTGTTGGCCCAACTCTTATCATCACTGATGGTCGTCGCGCCGAGGCTTTCGCTGGATGAAGCGCTCAGGCTCACCTTGCCCATGCTCGGCATGGTTGCGGCGTGCCTGGGCAGGGACGTGGCCCGCACTGCCGCTGCGCCACGCTCCGGCCCCGCCCATCTAGGCCGCAGGGTACGCCTTTACATCGAGCAGAATCTGCAGCGCGAAGACCTCACCCCCGGCGCGCTTGCCAAGGAGCTGGGTGTTTCGCGCAGTCAGCTCTATCGGGAGTTCGAAAAATTTGGCGGTGTGCGCCACTACCTCCTCCAACGTCGCCTGCGCCGCTGCTTGTTCGCGCTGTGCGACCCGGGTAACGCCACCCGGCGCATATCTGACCTCGCCTACGACCACGGCTTCGCCGATGAAGCGCATTTCAGCCGGCTGTTTCGCAAGGCCTTCGGTCTGTCGCCACGGGCTGCCAAAACCGCCATGCAGCGCGGCGATCTGCCGGATTTTTCTCCCTTGGTGCCACACGCTGGCGACGTGCCCGGGCTCGCGAAGTGGGTCCGGGAATTGATCAGCAGCTGAATCCGCCAGAGGCCGTTTAACCGAACGGCCTTTTTTTGGGACGCGCATCCAGGTTTTCGGGACGCACGTTCACAGACAGCACCGGGACTCCGGGCCTAACCTCGACTCACCAACTAACCCATCAGCAAGTGGCGTTGCCAGGCACAGCACGCTGCATTGGCACTGACATCTGACAAGGAGTGTCTCACGTGGCGAACCAATCTCTGCACCTTCTCATCCAGAGCATCGCCGGTGCCGTCGCCGAGGCGCAGGACAAGATCCAGCGTTTCCAGGTGTCCACGGTGCGCCAGTATTTCGATGAAGATAACCGGCCGGTCAGTATCGAGGTCCGGTTGCCATCCACTTCCCCCGGCGCACTGGAAGGTGAGGAACGCGTGGTCTCCGTGCCGCTGCTTTCCCTCGTAGGCTCGCGACTGCTCGCCGTGAAGGACATGGAAATCTCCTTCGAGGTTGGCCTCAACGCGGATGAGAGTGGCGCACTGAGCCCCGTGCAAAGCGAAGCGCCTGACTCAGGCGATGCCGATTCCCCATGGCCGACTGAATCCCATAAGCCTTTGAGCGTCGATCTTGGCGCTCGCCGTAATGGGGAAGGCGGGCCACTCGCGCGCGTCACCCTCAGAGTCGAAACCCAACCCTCGTCCGAGGGGATGGCTCGGCTGGTTCAAAACCTCGATAAATTGATCTGAGTACAAATGGAGATGACTTATGCCTAACTTCTCGATGGGTGACCAATTCCGCGGCCTTCCCATGGGTGACTTGATCGGCGGTCCCCTGACCGCCGCTTGCGATGCCCAAGTACGCCTGGCCAATGCCACCGCTGATTTCATCAAGGTGATTGGCTTTCTGCCGCCCGCGACCGACGACGATCCCAACGCGGTCGGTGGCGTGCGAACAGTGATGTTCCGTTTCGATCGGCCTTCACAGGCCAACCCGGGCACGGGCGGGCTCAACCCGATGGAAACGGTGGAGCTGGAAGTGCCGCTTCTGGCCGTGGTGAAGGTGCCGAACTTGTCCATTAACAAGGTCGACATCAGCTTCGACATGGAGGTTAAAAACTCCGAGCAATCCCGCGAGTCCAGCGACTCCGCAGCGGCGTTGTCGGCCGAGGCGAAGATTGGCTGGGGCCCGTTCAGCGCCAAGGTGAACATCTCGGGCTCGGTGTCTTCTCACAAGGAAAACACCCGATCAAGCGACCAGTCGGCCAAGTATCACGTCGAGGTGCATGCCAGTGACGACGGCATGCCTGAAGGCCTGGCCCGGGTGCTCGACATGATCGCCCAGTCCGTCGCGCCCAAGGCGATCACCCAGGCGCCAGCGTAAGCCGGCATCGTTAGTGCTTAACAGCCAGCGGCTATAGGGGATTAACCCGGCGCTGGTCGTCAGGCTTTTCCGGAAAGGAGACCCATGATGTTCGACCTGACGGACGTGGGATACGTAAAGCGCATCGTGGTCGGCAGTACCGATCCGGAAAAGCTGACTCCCGAAGCGGTGGTGCAGGCACAAGCCGCGCTGCTCAATCGCTGCCTGACCGAAACCCCCAAGGGGCGGATTGTCGGCATCGAAAAGAATTTCACGCTGCTCAATATTGGCGAGCACCAGGTGGTGTTGCAGGCACTTATCTACCACCTGGGTTTTGCCCGCAAGCCGTATTGGCTGCCCGATGACGAAGGGCAGTCGTGATGACCCGCCTGGAGGAGTTTATCCGGGCATTGGGCGGCGAAATGCACCTGGCGCAGGTGGCCTCCAGTCGATTGTGGCCGGGTACTTACGTGGCAGGCATGGAGGTGGTTGTGGCCGCCACGGTGGAGCGGGTTGCATCCGGGGCGCTGGCGCTGCGGATCGGGCGTGCACCGCGGGGCAAGGCAACCGCTCATGAACTGTGTATCGAGGTGCCGGGCGATGCGGCTGAAGCGATCACCGTTCGCCTCGATGGCAATCTGCTTGGACGCTATGGAGGGCGTGACGATGACGAAGCGCACTGACCGCTCGATGTTGTTGACCCTGTCTGAACAGGAGGCGAAGACGCTGCGAGAGATCATCAAGCCAAACGTCGAGCCGCCATCGGACATGTCGATGCGCAAGCGCGTGTTATGCGGGTTGGGTGTTGCCTTCCTGTGCGCGGTGGCAGTGCTCGGGATGCTCAGGCCCGATCTGGCGATGGCGATTGTGCAGCTGGCGAGTCGTTTGCTGGCGTTGTGGTTCTAGACAGTCACTTAACAAGGAGAGTCAAAATGAAAAAAACAGCATCCCTGTTCGCTGGCGCGATGTTGCTGGCAGTCATCCTGCCGGCTTCTGCCGATGAACAATTGGCGGGGACCATCCTCGACGGTAACAACTATGTTCGAGTTGCCCTGACGCTCCCCAGCGCCACACCGTCTGCCCCGGCTGGAGATCTGCGCGTTGCAGGCAGCTGGGCGTGCAATCTCACGCTCAATTTCGTCACGACGGATGAGCAGAAAGTAGATCTCTACGCCTTGGGGGGGCCGGCAAAGGGCCGTTGTGCGCCACTGGAAAATGGTTATCTGCACAGACGCGCCGCTGGCAGTGCTGTCGTCATTGAGTTGTTTAAACGTGGCGAAGAGAGCCCCCTCTACACCGTCAAGCTCGATCCCCCGGGCAAGTAACGACAACGCCCGCTTCCTGAGTTTCACCTTCAGAACACACTGACGCAAGGCACGTTCCCCGTCGCCTGACGGGAAACGTGTGCCTGCAGCAAGGAGCAAACCATGTGCATTAGCAATACAGTCGGCGACAGCGGCAAGAATATTCCGGCAGATGTACGCAGCCTTCAGTTTCTGCTCAACCTCAACAGCGGCCAACATGGCCTGGTCTGCAACCTCGCCACCGATGGGGCGTGGGGGAGCGGCTCCCGTGGGGCGCTGAAGACTTTCCAGCAAGGTGCAGGGGTTACTCCGGGGGCTCTGGTAGCACCGTGTGACCAGACAATGGCGGCGCTGCGCAAGGGGCTGCCATCAGGCCTGACGGTGGAAAAGTTGCGCATCATCATGACCACCGCCAGCGCCTTGCGCGTTGCCGAGTTTTTCCAGCCGATTGTCGATGTGCTCAATCGCTACAAGATCAATACGCCGCTGCGCATTGCACATTTCCTGGCGCAGATCGCCCACGAAAGTGGCTGCCTGGTTTACACCGAAGAAATCGCTTCGGGTGCTGCTTACGAAGGGCGCAAAGACCTTGGCAATACGAAGCCAGGCGATGGAAAGCTGTTCAAGGGCAGGGGCCTGATCCAGCTCACGGGCCGTGCCAACTATCGCCAGTACGGCCTGGCCTGCCACCGGGATTTCGAGGGCACTGATGCGCCTGGGCTGGTGGGCACAGACCCCGACCTGTCGGTAGACGTTGCGGGCTGGTTCTGGTCCAGCAGGAACCTCAACGACCAGGCCGATGCCGACAATGTGAAGGAGGTCACGCGACTCATCAACGGCGGCGCCAATGGCCTTGCCGAGCGGATGGCCTATCTCGAGCGAGCCAAATGGCTGCTGATGAATTGAGCGTATTTTTACGGCTTTCCTGCGCTGCGAGGCGCGGGAGAAGGGCGCAACCGCGCCATCCCCTTTAAAAGGGGAATAGATGTGAACGCAACCTCTCTCAATGTTCGCAACCTCATGCAAGGAGCAAGACCATGAGCACAACCCTGCTTTGCTGGTGCCGTGATGACAGCCAGCTAACCGCCGCCGCGCGTAATTTTCGCGCTGACTATCGCTACAGCGGCTGCCGCCGCGCCGCCCTGCCGCAGACACTCGGGCGCCTGCGCAATGGCGATGTCCTGGTCATCACCGCGCACGGCTCCCCGCAAGCCTTCGGCGAAGAAGGGGTCAACTTCACCGACTTCACCCCTCGTCAGTTCGCCGACGCATTGCTGGCCAACCCGCCGGGAGGGTGGAGCGGCAGCTTGTACTTCGATATCTGTAACGGTTATGCCTTCGCCCAGAACGTACGCCCGCTGATTCGCGCCGGGCTGCCAAACCTGCGCTTGTTCGGATGCGAAGGTGATACCGATATGGCTGTCGACTTGAGCCGTCATCGTGAGGCCACGGCGTAAGCCAACAACCCTGCCGTGTTCCATTGGAACACGGCAGGACCATGGTCCAGGTACCTGGCGATGTTGTACACATCCGGCAAGACGGTTAGCCTTGCGCCCCGATGTCATCAGCCATTTCAAGGAAGGAAGCGCGTGTGAAGGTTTTTCAAGGAGTGATCGGGCTATCGCTATTGAGCTTGCTGTTCGGCTGCAGCACTGGGCCGGTGCAAACGCTGAAGTTCAATGTGCCCCACGGCTTTTACGGCACCTACCTCAAGCAGAAGGTCGGGCATCACGGGCAGTTGACCTGCAACGTGACCACTGAAAAAAACAATCTCGGTGAGGAATGGGTATCTTCGGTCATTCTCGGGGCGGGTGAAGATGATGCCCAGGACAATATCCTGTTTCTCTCCAGCTACCCGCTAGGTACTGACGATCAAAGGGCTTTCCAGCTGCGGCTGTTCAACAAGGCACAGCGGGTCACTGATAGCCTGGTGCTGACCACTGCCGATCACAACGGGGTCTACTCACTGCGCCTGGCTTGGGCCGACGACGGCTCCATCAGCTACCAGGTCGCCAGTGGCGGGACATGGTCCGAAAAGAAAACCGTGACGCAACCCGGCTTTACCGTGCGGCACGTCAGCGTGCAAGCCTCGGGTATGAAGGGCACCGCTGTCTGCGAACTGGGCGGCTGATCGTTGAGAATCTTCGCGTTCATCTTCGCCTTGCTCATCACCACTTCCGCCCAGGCCAAAGACGGTATCTCCTTTGCCGACGATCCGCTGGGTTGGTCATGCCTGAGGTTCTCCACCTTCACCTTGCTGACGTCGGAACTGACGACGCGCCCAGGCAGCTTTCTTTCGGCCAAGAATGACGCGTTGGCGTTTGTAGGGTCCGACGGCGAGATTCGTGGCGCGTATTTCGAACAGGCGCTACTGAGTTTTCGCAGCACGGGCGGTAACGATGATGTCAGTGATGCGCAGTTTGCCGAGGCGGTGGCGGTGATTCAGTGATGCATACGATCAGCCTATGAATACCTTCTTGAATCAGGAATTTACAGAAACCTGAATACCATTGAAATTAGCGGCTTTGAGCCGCCAATCCGGGTTTTCAGGGAGTCTTCACCATGCCATTCACCCACACGCAACTCCCCATGACCGTCGACGGTGTGCCGTTGAACATCGCCACAATCCACCGCGCCGGCAGCCTGGCGCCGATTGTGTTCCTGCATGGCTTTGGCTCGACCAAGGAAGACTACGCCGACATCACCCTGCAGGCGGCTTTCGACGGGCATCCCTTTATTGCCTATGACGCCCCCGGTTGCGGTGAAAGCCAGTGCAGCGACCTGTCGAAAATTTCCATCCCGTTCCTGCTGCAGACCGCCGTGCAGGTGCTTGAGCATTTTGACATCGACCGCTTCCACCTGGTGGGCCACTCCATGGGCGGGCTTACCGCGCTGATGTTGGCGCACCGGTTTCCGGGCCGGGTGCTGAGCTTTGTCGATATCGAAGGCAATATAGGCCCGGAAGACTGCTTCCTCAGCCGGCAGATCGTCGACTACCCGGCAGAGGATCCCGAGGCATTTTTCAGCGCCTTCATCGAGCGCACGCGCCAGGCACCGGCCTACGCCAGCGCGCTGTATTCGGCGAGCCTGCGGCACAAGGTGCGCGCCGGTGCGGTGCGGGGGATTTTCCAGTCGATGGTCGACCTGTCCGACAATGGCGACCTGATGGGCAAGTTCCTCGGCCTGGAATGCCCGCGGATGTTTATGTATGGCGAGCAGAATTCCCATCTGTCGTACCTGGCGCATATCCAGGCCCAGGGCGTGCGACTGGTGCCAATTGCCCAGTGCGGGCACTTCCCGATGTACTCCAACCCGATCGCGATGTGGCAACAGATTGCGGACTTTCAGCGCGGCTGATCTCCATCGCCAGCGATCGGCCAGGCCCGAAAGCACAAGACTTACGCCTCGAAACCCGGATAATGGCGGCCATATTTTGCTCGCTATTCTGGTAATCCCGCATGGAAATCAAGGTCAATTTTCTCGACAACCTTCGACTTGAAGCCAAGTTCGACGACTTCACCGTGGTGGCCGACCAGCCTATTCGCTACAAGGGCGATGGCTCGGCCCCTGGTCCGTTCGATTACTTCCTGGCGTCGTCGGCGTTGTGTGCGGCTTACTTTGTGAAGTTGTACTGCGAAACCCGCAACATCCCCACCGACAACATTCGCCTGTCCCAGAACAACATTGTCGATCCGGAAAACCGCTACAACCAGATCTTCAAGATCCAGGTGGAGTTGCCGGCGGACATCTCCGACAAGGACCGCCAGGGCATCCTGCGGTCCATCGACCGTTGCACCGTGAAAAAAGTGGTGCAGGCCGGGCCGGAGTTTGTGATCGAGGAAGTCGAAAACCTGGATGCCGATGCCCAGGCGTTGTTGATGCCGAGCGCGGCGTCCGATGCGGGCACTTACATCGCGGGCAAGGACCTGCCGCTGGAAACCACCATCGCCAACATGTCGGCCATTCTGGCGGGCCTGGGCATGAAGATCGAAATCGCGTCGTGGCGCAATATCGTGCCCAACGTGTGGTCGCTGCATATCCGCGATGCGCACTCGCCGATGTGCTTTACCAACGGTAAAGGCGCGACCAAAGAGGGCGCGCTGGCGTCGGCGTTGGGCGAGTTTATCGAACGGCTGAACTGCAACTTCTTCTACAACGACCAGTTCTGGGGCGAAGACATCGCCAACGCGGCGTTTGTGCATTACCCGGACGAGCGCTGGTTCAAGCCCGGCCGTAAAGACGAACTGCCGCCGGAAATCCTCGACGCGCACTGCCTGCATATCTACAACCGTGACGGCGAGCTGCGTGGTTCGCACCTGTACGACACCAATTCCGGCAACGAAGAGCGCGGCATTGTTTCGCTGCCGTTCGTGCGCCAGTCCGATGGCGAGGTGGTGTATTTCCCGTCCAACCTGATCGAGAACCTGTACCTCAGCAACGGCATGAGCGCTGGCAACACCCTGGCTGAAGCCCAGGTGCAGTGCCTGTCGGAGATCTTCGAGCGGGCGGTAAAACGCGAAATCATCGAGGGTGAATTCGCGCTGCCGGATGTGCCCCAGGAAGTGCTGGCGAAATTCCCTGGCATCCTGGCCGGTATCCAGGGCCTGGAAGCCCAAGGCTTCCCGGTACTGGTGAAGGATGCGTCGCTGGGCGGTGAATTCCCGGTGATGTGCGTGACCTTGATGAACCCGCGCACCGGCGGTGTATTCGCCTCGTTTGGCGCACACCCGAGCCTGGAAGTGGCGCTGGAGCGTAGCCTGACCGAGCTGCTGCAAGGCCGCAGCTTCGAGGGCCTGAACGACTTGCCGCAGCCGACGTTTGAAGGCCATGCGGTGACCGAGCCGAACAACTTTGTCGAGCACTTCATCGACTCCAGCGGTGTGGTGTCGTGGCGCTTCTTCAGTTCCCGGTCGGATTACGAGTTCGTCGAATGGGACTTCTCCGGTCAGGGTGAAAACTCCAACGCTGAAGAGGCCGCGACGTTGTTCGGCATCCTCGAAGGCATGGGCAAGGAAGTCTACATGGCGGTGTACGAACACCTCGGCGCTACCGCCTGCCGCATTCTGGTGCCGGACTATTCGGAGATCTATCCGATCGACGATCTGATCTGGGACAACACCAACAAGGCGCTGTTTTTCCGCGAAGACATCCTCAACCTGCACCGCCTCGACGAAACCGAGTTGAAGGGCCTGGTTGAGCGTCTGGTGGAAAGTGAGCTGGACGACTACACCGACATCACCACGTTGATCGGCATCGAGTTTGACGACAATACGGCGTGGGGGCAGTTGACCATTCTGGAGCTGAAGCTGCTGATTTATCTGGCCTTGCAGCAGTTCGAAGAGGCCAAGGAACTGGTGGAGATGTTCCAGCAGTACAACGACAACACCGTCGAGCGCGGCTTGTTCTACCAGGCCGTGAATGCGGTGCTGGAGATGGAACTGGACGAAGACCTGGAACTGGCGGACTACGAAGTGAACTTCCGCCGGATGTTCGGCAACGAGCGGATGGACGCGGCGATCGGGTCGGTGAACGGCAGTGTGCGGTTCTACGGGTTGACGCCGACGAGCATGAAGCTGGAAGGGCTGGATCGGCACCTGCGGTTGATTGACAGCTACAAGAAGCTGCATTCGGCGCGGGCCAATACTGCGCGCTGACCTGCTAGTGAAGATCCCCTGTAGGAGCTGGCTTGCCGGCGATGCAGGCACCTCGGTGTATCAGGTACACCCGTTGATGCCATCGCCGGCAAGCCGGCTCCTACAGGGTTAAGCGTTTACAACGTCCAACCCAACCCCAGCGCCTTGTGCAACGACGCAAAGTCCTTGAGCAGCGCCGCGTCCCCGGAAATCCGGCTTTCCTGCGCCTGGTACCGCGTACGCTCCGCGTCCAGCCAGTCCAGCGTACTCGCCGTGCCTGCTTTATAACGCTGGCGCGTCAGGTCCGCAGCCCGCACCGCCGACGATTCCACATTCCTCAGCAACACCACGTTCTGCCGCTGGTTGCCATACCGGGCCAATGCCACATCCGCGTCACGCAACGCACTCAGCACCACGCTTTTGTAATGGGCCAGGGCCTCGTCGCGCCCGGCTTCCGCGCCTTTGACGCTGGCCGCCACCCGGCCGAAATCCAGTGCGTTCCAGGTCAGCCGCGGCAACAACAGCCAGGTGCCGCTGTCCTTGCGCGCGAGGTGCCCGGGATCGGCCGCCGAGAATGAGAGGTCGCCCATCAGGCTGAGTTTGGGAAACCAGTCGGCGGTCTTCTCGCCGATCTGCGCGTTGCTGGACGCCAGTTGGCGCTCGGCCACGCGGATATCCGGGCGGGCTTTCAATATGGCTGCCGGGTCGGCAAATGGCACCTGGCTCGGGATAGCGGGCAGGGCGCGGGGCGTATTGAGGCTCGCATCCAGCTCGCCCGGCTCCAGGCCGCACAGCAAATTGAGTTGATCCACGGCTTCGACAATGGAGGCTTGCAGCGGCAGCCGCTGGGCACGGGTGTTTTCCGCCTGGGTCAGTACCTGTTCCAGTTGCAACTGCGAGGCCACGCCACGGCTGCGCCGCTGCTGGGTCAGGTCCAGCGCCTGCTGCTCAATGTCGACACTGGCGTCCACCAGCGCCAGTCGCGCCTGTTGGTCGCGCAGGTCGGCATAGGTCTGTACCACCTCGGCGGCCAGTTGCACCTGGGCATCGGCCAACTGCGCCTGTGACGCGTCGTTTTCCGCCTGCGCCGCCTCGATCGCACGGCGGGTGCCGCCAAACAGGTCGGCTTCCCAGCTGGCATCGAAGCCGGCGAGGTAAAGACTCAGTGGCCCGCGTCCGCCGCCACTGCTGCCACCCAGCGCCGAGGTGTCGGGTGAGCGCAGTTTGAGCATCGCCGCATCGCCGGTGATTTTGGGCATGGCGTTGGCGTTGGCGCCACTCAGGCTGGCGCGTGATTGCTTGAGCCGGGCCTGGGCGGTCGCCATGTCCGGGCTGTTTTGCAGCGCCTGGGCCACCAGTTGGTTGAGTTGCGGGTCGCCCAGGGTTTGCCACCATTGGGCGACACCCGGCGTACTCGACTCGCTGCCGGCGTGAGGCAAGCGTCCGGCCGCCAGGGTTTTTGGCGCGGCATCCGGCGCGCCGTGGTAGTCCGGCCCCACGGTGCAGGCCGCCAGCAGGCCGACGGTGAAGAGCAGGGGAAGAGAGCGATAAATCATGTTCGTTGGCCTGCCTGCGCCGCGCGCTTTTTCAGGATGAAGATCAGGGGAAGGCACGCCAGCATGGCGAGTCCCAGCACGTAGAACGCGTCGTTGTAGGCCATCACCGCCGCTTGCTGGGCGATGTCGTTGGCCAGGTGACTGAGCGACTGCAGCGACGCCGTGGAAGGGTCGCCGGTTTGCGCCAGGTAGCTGGCGGTGTCGCTCGCCATCTGGTCCTGGGTCAGTTGGGTGTTGGCCTGGATGCCTTCGCGCAGCCTGTCGTCATGAAAGTGGCTGCGCCGATCCATCAGTACGCCCAGCAGCGCCAGCCCCAGGGTGCCACCGAGGTTGCGTGACATGTTGTAGAGCCCGGCCGCGTCACCGGCATCTCGCGCCTCCACCGAGCGCATGGACAGTTGGCTGAGGGGCATCATCACCAGGATCTGCCCGAAGCCCCGCAGAATCTGCGACCAGTAGAAATCATGGCCGACACTCTGGGCGGTGAGTTGGGTGTCGAGAAAACAGCTGGCCCAATACATCAACAGACCCACGCCGACCATCATCCGCAGGTCCAGGCGGCCAAGCATTCTCGGCAGGATCGGCATCAGCAGGAACGCCGGGATGCCCGACAGCAGCATGATCGAACCCGACTGCTGCGCGTTATAGCCCGACAGGATGCCGAGGAACTGCGGCACCAGATAGGCCGTGCCGTACAACCCGGCGCCCACGGCCGTGGCAATCAGCAGCACGCTGCCGAAGCTGCGGTTGAGCACCAGTTGCAGGCGCAGGATCGGCGTACTCGACCGGACCTGCCCAACGGCAATCAGGAAGAAACCGACGACCATCGTGATGCTCAGCCAGATGATCAATTGCGAATCAAACCAGTGTTCACGCTGGCCTTCTTCCAGCACCACGGTGAGTGAACTCAGGCCCATCGCCAGCCCGAGGATGCCGAGCCAGTCGGCCTTGATGAACTGTTGAAGGTTCATGCGCTCGCTTGGCAAGCCGGTGATCAGCAGGGTGATCAAGGTAATGCTGACGGGCAGGTTGATAAAGAAACACCAGCGCCAGTTGATGTTTTCCGTGAGCCAGCCACCGATCACCGGGCCCAGCAGCGGGCCGAGAATCACCGTCATGCCGAACATCGTGGTGCCGATTGCCAGCTGGTGAGCGGGCAGGCGGGTACGCACGATGGTCTGGGCGGTCGGGATCATCGCGCCGCCGGCAAAACCCTGGCCGATGCGCCCGGCGATCATCGCGCCGAGGCTTGAAGACAACCCGCAGAACATCGAGAAAAACGTGAACATCAATGCGGTGCCGATCAGGAACCGGCGCAGGCCGAACACCCGGGTCAACCAGGCGGCGAGGGGAATCATCACGATTTCCGACATCAGGTAACCGGTGGCGATCCACGTGCCTTCGGTGCCGGTTGCGCCGATCTGGCCCTGGATTTGCGGAAGCGCCGAGTTGGTGATCGAGATGTCCAGGGTCGCGAGTAACGCGCCGAGCGAGCCGGCGGCGACCGCGATCCAGTCCGTCAGCGAGGCGTTGCGCGGTTTTTCCGCGGGCACCTCGGCCAGGATTGCTTCAGCCATGGTCGGCATCTGCCTTGTGGGTACGGGTGTCGACTTCCACGGTGGCGGACAAGCCGGGCACGAGGGCCTGGCGAATGTCGTCATCCGGCAGGTCCAGGGAAATCCGCACGGGCACCCGCTGCACGATCTTGGTGAAGTTACCGGTGGCGTTCGATGGCGGCAGCAGCGCGAATTGCGCACCGGTGCCGGGTGACAGGCTGTCGATATGGCCTTGTATGTCATGGCCCGGCAGCGCGTCCACGTGCACGGTGACGGTCTGCCCGGCGCGCATCTCGCCGATCTGGGTTTCCTTGTAGTTGGCGGTCAGGTAGATCGCGCTCACCGGCACCACGGTCAGCAGGCGTGTGCCTGGCTGCACGTATTGCCCGACACGCACGCCACGGTCGGCCACGCGGCCGTCGAGGGGGCTGCGGATGACTGCGTCGTCCACATCCAGCTGGCTTTGCGCTTCGCTGGCCTTGGCCACGCCGAGTTGCGCCTGGGCCTGCTTGAGCTGGGCTTCCAGGGTGCCGTAGCGGGTCTGGCTGGAGCGCAACGCCGCCTGCTTGGCGGCCACGGTGCTGCGGGCTTGCGCCAGCTGATTGTTGAGTTGCGCGAGACGTTCTTCCGGTTCGGCCCCGGAACGCGCCAGCGGTGCATAACGCGCGACTTCGGTTTGCGCGTGTTGGGCGTCGGCCTGGGCGCCTTGCAGTTGGGCGCGGGCTTCGGCGATGGTCGAGTCCTGTTGCACGAGGTCGGCCTGGGCCTTGGCAAAGTCGGCCTCGCGGGCGGCAATCGTCGCCGAGGCTTCGTCACTGACTGCCTGGTATTTGCGAGCGTCCAGGCGTACCAGCACGTCGCCGCGCTTGACGTTCTGGTTATCGGCCACCAGTACGTCGGCGACGTAACCGTTGATTTTCGGCGCCACGCTGATGCTGTCGGCTTGCAGATAGGCGTCGTCGGTGGTCTCGATAAAGCGCCCGGTGAGCCACCACCAGGCGCCCCACGCCAGCCCGGCCAACAGCGCCACGCCGGCGAGTGACAGTAGAATCCGTCGGGCTTTGCCACGTTGGCCGTTGACGGGGGTTTCAGGAATGACCTGAGAAGAGGGAGGTGCAGCAGACATCAAGTCACTCCAGTTTTATATCAGTTGGAATAAATTCGTTTTTTCGCGAATTTTTGTCAACTGGTATATTTTGGTTACGTTAAAAAAATGGAGTTGCACATGGCACGACACAAACCAGCCGCCGAAGGGGGTTATCAGCGGGGTGAAGAAACCCGCGCACGTATTGTCGAGGCGGCCGTTGGGGTATTTGGCGAGCGTGGCTACGACGGCGCGTCCACTCGGGACATCGCGAACGCGGCCGGGGTCAATGCACCGGCGATCCAGTATTACTTCGATGGCAAGGAAGGCGTGTACCTGGCGTGCGTGGAGCACTTGATCACGCTGCTGTGGCGAAAAATGGCGCCCACCGTTGAAGCGGCAGAAAGCGCATTGGCCGGTGAGGGCGCTAACGATCAGGCGCTGATCGAAGCCTCATTGGGCATTCTCGGTGCGGTGGTTTCAACGATCCAGGACAGCCCGCAAACCACGGCGTGGCGGGCGTTTCTTGACCGTCACCAGGCGGGACTCTGCCCTGAAAGCGCGACCATGGCGTTCGAGGAACGCTTCAAGGCGCGCATTGCCAATGTCATCCGGCTGCTGATCGCGCGATTGTCGGGCCTTGCCGTCGAGGACGATCGCACGGTGATTCATTCGATGGCGCTGTTCACCCAAGGGCTGGCCTTTCGGGTACAGAAACCCAAGCTGCTCTCGGCCCTGAACTGGACCGAAGTGAACCAGAAGGAAATGGAACTGGTGCGCGACGTGGTGCTGACACAGGCTCGGTTTACCCTGGAAGGGCTGGTCCGGCATCGGGACCGACGCTGACCTCAGCGCTTGCTGAACGCCAGACGGGCCGCAAACAGCACAAAGATCAGGCCGGTGGTGCGGTCCATCCACTGGATCACTTTTTCGCGCCGCAGCACGCCGGCCAGTGGCTGCGTGGCACCGATCAACACCAGCGCCCAGATCAGGCTGATGACCACGTGGATGCTCACCAGCCCGAATGTCCATCCCACCATAGAGTGGCCTTGGGGGATGAACTGCGGCAGGAAAGACACGTAGAAAATCCCGACCTTGGGATTCAGGACGTTGCCCAGCATGCCTTTCAGGAACCAGTTGGCGCCGGGTTTTCCGTCGGCCTCGACAGACGCTAATGAGCGGCGCGGGCGCACCAGCATGTTCAGGCCCAGCCACGCCAGGTAAGCCGCGCCGCAGTACTTCAAGACGTTGAAGGCCACCTCGGACACGGCAATCAGAGCGCCCAGCCCAAAGGCCACTGCCGCGCCCCACAGCAAACAGCCGGCGTTGATGCCCAAGGTGGCGCGCAACGCCTGTTGTTTGCCTTCGACCGTTGCGGTGCGTAACACCAGGGCTGTGTCCAGCCCGGGTGTGAGGGTCAACAGCGTCGCGGCGAAGGTGAAGGCGAGCAGGTTATCGGCGATGGACATGGGCGGGGCACGTCGAAGTGGGTACCCGCCCACGTTAACAGGCCCTCTGTCAGAAACTCCAGCGGGTGCTCAGCATCACGTTGCGCGGGTCACCGTAATACGACGAGTTATAGAAACCGATGTTGGTGTAGTAGGACTTGTCGAACACGTTGTTGACATTGAGGGTGGCCGACAGTTGGTCGGTGATCTGGTAGCGCGCCATCACGTCCACCAGCCACAACGGATCCTGGGAAAACTTTTCCTTGATGCCATTGTGTTCGAGGATCTTCCAGCCCGTGCCCTGCCAGCGCACGCCGCTGCCGAGGGTCAGCTTGTCCAGCGGCCCCGTGAGCTTATAGGTGGTGTAGAGGTTGACCTGATCCTCCGGTTCCCAGGTGGAGAGTTTGTCGCCCGCCTGATCACGCATGATCTTGTGGGTGTAGCCCGCCGCCAGTTGCCAGCCCGGCGCCACTTCCCCGGTGATCTCCGCTTCATAGCCCTTCGTCTTGGCCTTGACGCCCTTGGACGCGTAGTCAAGCCCCGGGTAGCTGTTGGCGACATAGTCCAGATCGTCCACCGGCTTGTTTTCCTCATGCACCTCGAAGTAGGCAAGGCTGGCGTTCAGGCCCCCGTCGAAGAACTCACCCTTGAGGCCGATCTCGTAGTTCTTGCCTTCGTCCGGCTTGAGCGGCTTGTCGTTGCGATCCCGGTAGTCGTCCTGGGGCAGGTAGATTTCGGTATAGCTGGCATAGGCCGAGAAATTATCGTTGAGGTCGTACACCACGCCGGCGTAGGGCACGACTTTGCCGGTGTCCTTGATCTGGCTGGTGCCGCTGACTTCGTAGTTGTTGACGCGGGCACCGAGCAGCACGGTCAGGTCGTCCGCCAGGCTGAAACGGCCGGTGGCGTAGTTGGCGCTCTGGCGGGTGGTTTCATCGTTGCGTTTGGTCTGCGGGCCCCAATCCGGTTCGGGCGCATCACCGTCCCAGCCAAAGTAGTCGTAGCTGTTGTTGAGGTTGGTGGCGTTGGTGTAGTCACGGCCCAGCCAGCGCGAGCGCGATACCGAGGTGCCCAGCACCAGTTGGTGTTCGCGGCCAAACAGGCTGAAGGGCCCGCTGGCATACAGGTCGCCGGTATCGCTGGTGGTCTCGCCGGTGTACTTGCGCGTCAGCATCTGCGCCTTGCCGGTGACGGCGTCAGGGTCGAGCAAGGCGGCCAGTGGCGCGTGGTAGCCGTTGATCTGATGATTGTATTGGCCTTTGACCATCCAGCCATTGTCGAAGTTATGTTCCAGGGTCGAGAACACGGTGCGGGTGTACTGCTCCCAGCTGCTGAACTTGGCCCCGTTGTTGAACGAGCGGGAGTTGCTGATGGGTTCGCCCTTGGAATTGAACAGCGAGGCGCTGCCTGACCAACTGGAGCCCTGCGGATCACTGTCCTGATAATCGGCGCCGACGGTCAGCAAGGTATTCGGTGCCAGGTCGAACTCCAGAATCCCGTAGTAGACACTCGTCTGGCGCTGGTAGTGGTCGATAAACGAGTGCTTGTCCTGATACGCCGCGACGGCGCGCCCGCGCACATTGCCGGTCTCGGTCAGGGGCCCGCTGACATCGATTTCCGAGCGGTAGTTGTCCCATGAGCCCGCACCCAGGTCCACGTAGCCCTTGAACTCGGCGGTGGGCTTCTTGCGCACCATGTTGATGGTGCCGCCGGGGCCGCCGGCGCCGGTCAACAATCCCGTGGCACCCTTGAGCACTTCCACCCGGTCGTAGATGACGGTATCGGTGAGGGTATGGCCGGAGGAGTATTGCGCATCCTGGAGAATCGGAATGCCGTCGTACTGGAAGTTCTGGATCGCGAAACCACGGGAATAGTAGCTGGTGCGGTCGCTGTCATAGGTTGCCACGGTGATGCCCGGGGTATGGCGCATCACGTCGTCGATGGACTTGAGGCCGAAGTCGTCCATGGCCTGGCGCGTTACCACGGAAATCGACTGCGGCGTCTCCCGGGGTGTCAGCACCAGGCGCGTGGCGGTGGCGATAGTGCCCGGCGTGTAGGAGCCGGAGCCTTCGGTAACGGTGCCGAGCTGGTTGCTGACCACGTGGGTGGCGCCCAACTCCAGGGCACCAGTGGCCGGCAATGCCTCGAGCATCACCGCATTTTCGCCGTGCTGCTCAACCCGCAGGCGTGTACCGGCCAGCAGTTTGGCCAAGGCCTGGCGCGTGGTCATGGTGCCGTTGATGGCAGGGGACTCGATGCCGGCGGCGAGGTCCGAGGAGTAGACGATCTGCAGGCCGCTTTGCTCGCTCAACTGATCCAGCGCGTTGGCCAGGGACTGCCGGGGGATGGCCAGCGCGTAGGTTTTCGACGGGTCGTTTGCGGCGGGCGTGGTGTTGGGTTCCGCCGCTGTTGCCTGCGCGCATGCCAGGAAAACCGCGAGCGCCAGCGCGCTGCGAGCGTACGTCGAGTGGAGAGTTGGAAAGTACATACGAGCCCCGTAACGAATAGGAATTGTTTGCAATAACAAATCCCTGACGGGTTGAGACTTTGAAACCCGTAAAACTTTTTTCATAAAACGCCACGGGCTTTCCGGCTTAGTGGATGACCAGCACTTTTCCGGGTAGTTGGGTGACGTGGGTCGCGGCGACCTTGCTCAATGCCTGGACGATGGCCAACGGATCATCCAGCCGGTAATTGCCGCTGACCCGAACCTTTGCCGCCTCGGCGTCGAGCAGCCAGATCGGGGCAGGGTAGTAGCGTTTGAGGGTGTCGAGCACTTCGGCCAGCGGCGCGTCCTGAAACGATAGGCGCCCGTTGACCCAGGCCATTTGCCGCTCTGCACCTTCGGTGTGGGCGTCCTGCAGATGATCCTGCCTGAGTTGCTGCCAGCTACCCGCCAGCAACAAGTTTTGCTTGCCGCGGGTGTCGGCAACGTTGACCCGGCCTTCACGCACCGCCACGGTGACGTCCTGATCGTTCAGCGCCACACTGAATTGAGTGCCGACGACGGTGACTTTGGCACCTGCACTTTCAACAATCATCGGGCGAGATGCGTCATGGAACGCCTCGATAAACACCTCGCCGCGCAACAGGCGGATCTGTCGCTGCGGCCCCTTCATGTGAGTGCTGATGGCGCTGTCGCTGCCGAGGACGATCTGCGAGCCGTCCTCCAGGGTCAGGCGCTGGACCTCGGCAACCGAGGTCATGTGGTCGGCGCGCAAGCGCATGGGCACATCGGCGATCCAGCCGCCGGTCAGCATGATCAATAGCGAGGCAGCCACCGCGAAAAGCCGCGCCCGCCGGCGTTTGGCAGGCGGGCGCTCCGGGATGTCCAGGCCTGTCTCAAGATTACGCAGGGCTTGTTCGAAGGCGAGGTCGTTCCACATCGTTTCGAGGGCTTGATACGCCTGTGCATGATCATTGGATGCGTTACGCCATTGCTCGAACTGATGGCGCAGCAACGGATTGCCGGCCACTTCATCGCGTCGGGCAAACCAGTCGATGGCCTGTTGGCGCGCCGCTTCACGTGAATCAGTCATCGCACGCCTGCTCCTGAGTGGCTCTGGTACAGGCATCAAGCGCACTGCGCAGGTCTTTTTCGACGGTACTCAAGGATACGTCCAGTTGCTGTGCAATCTGCGCTTTGGAAAAGCCCCGCAGTTTATCGAGGATCAATATTTGCTGCTGGCGCTTGGGCAGGGTCGCAAGCACCTGCTCGAAGCGCTTGAGTTGCTGCTGGCTTTGCGCATGGTTGTCCGGACCCGGGGCGGATGTAGGTATCTGCGCGAGGTAGCTTTCATCCGCGACCTGGCACTCGAAGCGCCGCTTGCTGCGCTGGCTGCGCAAGTGATCAAACGCCAGGTACTGCGCGGTCTGGTACAGGAACGGACGGATATGTTCGATGGGCCTGGCGCTCAGGGCCTTGGCCACCTTGAGGTAGGTGTCCTGGGCGAGGTCTTCGGCCAGGCTGGCGCAGCCGGTGACTCGGGCGAGCATGCGAACCAGTGCAGGGCGCTGGCCGATAAATAGCGCGCTCAGTTTGTGCTGACTGTCCCCGTTATCCATAACGCCCCACACCGTCCTATGCGCGAAAGCTGGGCATTATAATGAGATTAAATATCATTACCAGCATGGTTTGGGTCTGAAAGAGTACCGCTGTTTCCTGGGTGGTTAGCCGTCAGGATGATACGTAAAGCCATCACCCCGCCAAGGAGCACCGGGTAGTCATACCATTCGAATGGCTGCCATAGCCTGAAGGTTTAGCCGCGCATTCATTACACACCTGCTTTCCCTCCTCGGCCGTGCCAGAATATGGCGCTTAGCCACTTAGGGATCTCAAGGATGAAAACGCTGTGTGCTGCGCTGTTGTTGATGGTTGTGTCCGGCCTTGCCCAGGCCGATGACGTCAAAATCGGATTCCAGGAAATCGTGATTCCCGATGCTGAGCACGGCAGGCCGTTGCAGGTGGCGGTGTGGTACCCGACCCATGCCGCCGGCACGCCGCAACTGATCGCCGACAATCCGGTTTTTGTCGGTGCGCCGGCCTTGAAAGACGCCGCGCCTGCCGCCGGCGAGCATCCGTTGGTGGTGATTTCCCACGGTATCTTCGGTAACTGGATCAACCAGTCGTGGCTCGCCAGTGCGTTGGCCGGGCAGGGTTATATCGTCGCCTCGCCCAACCACCCCGGCACCACCAGCAAGGACCGCACGCAGCCCGCCGCCTCCGAGCTCTGGAAGCGGCCCCTCGATATCCATCGGGTGATTGATGCCGTGATCGCCCAGCCCAAGCGCTTTGGCGCGGTGGCCCCGCACAAGATCGCCGTAGTGGGGCACTCGCTCGGTGGCTGGACCGCACTGGAAGTCGGCGGTGCCCGTTTTGATCCGCAGCGCTTTACCGAGGACTGCAAGGTGCATTCCGAGATTGCGCCGTGCAAGGCGTATGAACTGATCGAGGCCGGCCGTACCGAGCAGGCAAAGCAACGCCTGGCCGAGGACGTGAGCGACCCGCGCGTGGCGGCCATTGTTTCCCTGGACCTGGGCTTCGCCCGTGGCTTCAGCGACGACAGCCTCGCGGCGCTGCATCGGCCCACGCTGGTGATTGCGGCGGGCACGCCGTCGCCGGAATTACCGGCAAAACTGGAGTCGGCTGACCTGGCCAAACGCCTGCCGCAGAAGACTTCACGCTACGTGGAAATCAGCGACGCCACCCACTTCACTTTCCTGCCCATCTGCAAGCCCGGCGCGGTGGAGCGGATTGAACAGAGCGACCCCGGCGAAGGCTTCATCTGCCTGGATGCCAAGGGCGCTCGTCCCAAACCGCAGATCCAGCAGCAGGTACTCACGTTGATCAGTGAGTTTTTGCAGCAGTCCCTGCACTAGCCGTCAGATGTCCTTGGACAACACCAGGTTCGCGCCCTTGCGGCTCAGAAACCACAGGTAGGCCAGCCCGATGACTACCCAGGCAATCCCGAGTTTCTGTGCCTGCAAACCCATGTTGAACATGATCGCGAAGGTGATGACAAACCCCAGCACTGGCGTGATCAGGTGCCGCCACACATTGCGCGACTTCATGCGCCGCCAGAAGTAGTTGATCACCGTGATGTGCAGGATCATGAAGCCGCTCAGGGCACCGAAGTTCACCAGCGAGGTGAGGGTGTCCACGGTGTCGATGAAGAAGTAGCAGATGATCAGCGACAGCACGCCCACCAGGTAAATGCTCAGGTACGGCGTGCTGTATTTCGGGTGGACCCGGGCCAAAATCCCCGGCAGCTTGCCATCCCGGGCCATGCCGAACAGCAACCGCGAGACCGCGGCCTGTGAGGTGATGGACACCGCCACACCCCACGCCAACGCCGTGGCAATCGCCGTCAGTGACGCCAGCCAGTTGCCTCCGGCGATCGCGGCGATTTCATAAAACGCCGAGTCGGCGGAGCTGAAACCCATGCCCGCCGCCAGGTCGGTGGCCAGCCAGGTTTGCGCCACAAAGATCGCGCCCATCACCAGCAAACTGATCAGCGCCGCCCGGCCCACGCTGCGCCCGGCATCGCCCTTGGTTTCTTCCGCCAGGGTGGAAATCGCATCAAAGCCCAGGAACGACAGCACCGCGATTGAAACGCCCTGCATCAGCAACCCCACGTTGAATCCGCCGGGGTTATACAGCGGCGCGAGCGTCAGGTGGCCATTGCCGGCGCCACCGTGCAGGGCCTTCCAGGCACACACCAGGAAAATCCCCAGCACCACCAGTTGCGCCAGCAGGAAGACGATGTTCATGCGTGCGGTGAACGTCATGCCGCGCAGGTTGACCAGCGTGGCGCTGATCAGGAACGCCAGGATAAACACCGTTTTTGGAATCTCGGGGTACAAGTGGTTCAGCGCAATCGCCGCGTAGATGTACAGCAGCGGCGGAATCAGCAAGTAGTCGAGCAACAGCAACCAGCCGGCAATAAAACCGACACCGGGATTCAACCCGCGCTGGGCATAGGAATACACCGAGCCCGCAATCGGAAACGCCCGCGCCATGCTGCCGTAGCTCAAGGCGGTGAACAGCATCGCGACCATGCCGATGATGTAGGCCAGCGGCACCATGCCGGGCGCCTCGCTGTTCACGTAGCCATACACACCGAAGGGCGCGATGGGGATCATGAAGATCATCCCGTAGATCACCAGATCCGTGAGGGACAAGCTGCGCTTCAATTCTTGTTTATAGCCAAACTCTTCAATTGCCATGATGGGGTACTTCCGTATGAAGTAAGGCGAATGCGCAGCCGCCAAAGCGGCCGAACATGTTCTTGAACCCGGCAGGTTAAAAGACGCCCAGGCGGTTTTTTTATAGTTGTAAGACCGGTCCAGCCAACAGCAGCAGTTACAGCAGGGGGGCCAAATAGTCGGTCCATGACTCAAGTGCTTCGGGTGTGCGCAGCAAGTCGTTGCGCACCTCAAGCAGTGCCGCGTCGATGCCGCGCCGGTCGCCATGGAACGGCACCGTCATGTCGCCCAGCACATCGATTTCATAAGGTTGATTGGCCGCGACGTTCAGGCCGTGAGCGGCCAGGCCATCGAGCATGCCTTGGGCGTAGGTGGCGGCCCGGGCATACAACACACCGGCTTCCAGGCGGCGTGGCTGGCCGTGGTACACCGGGGTGAAGCTGTGAACCGCGACGATGCGCACTTCGCGGCCCGCGGCCAGGCGCGCGTCGATCAGTTCATCCAGGCGCTGGTGAAAGGGCGTGAACAAGGTCTGCTGGCGGTACCGGCGAACGCTCTCGGGCAGCTCCCGGTTGCCCGGTACGTCGTAGATCTCACTGCGCGGCGGAATGCTGTCCGGGGCTTCCAGCGGGCGGTTGAGGTCGATCAAAAGCCGCGAATAGGCCGCCGAGATCAACGTTGCACCGAGGGCTTTTGACAGCCGCTCCGCCAGCTTCAGCGCGCCGATGTCCCAGGCGATGTGTTCCTTTGCCGCCTCGGGGCTCAACCCCAGGGCATTCAACTGATCCGGGATATAGGAGCTGGCGTGTTCGCACACCAGAATCACCGGGTGTTCGGAATCTTCTCGGCTGACCCGGTACACGGGCTTCTTGTACAGGCCGTGTTCGGCGGTTTCAGTAGAGGCGGGCATAGTGATCACACAATTCGGCAGGCGTCAGTTTCTCGGTGGAGTTGAGCTCTTCGGCTTTCAGCGCGAAGTAGGCCTCCATCATCAAGGGCGGCAGTTGTTCCAGCAGTTGCGGGTTATTGCGCAGACTGGCCAGTGCATCGGCGAGGGTGCCGGGCAGGGCGCGGATGTTGCGTGCCTGGCGTTGTGCTTCGCTCATGGCCTCCGGGTCTTCATCGGAGGAACTGTCCAGCGTGAGCTTTTGCTGGATGCCGAGCCGGCCGGCGATCAGCACGGTGGCCATGCTCAGGTGCGGCGAGGCGGTTGCATCCAGCGGACGGAATTCCAGGTTGTATTGCTTGGCCGGGGACTTGCCGCCGAGGGTGATCGTCGGGCAGATCCGCAGTGACGCTTCGCGATTGCGCTGGCCGAGGTTGGCGTAGGACGCACTCCAGTGATGAGGCTTCAGACGCAGATAGGAAATCGGCGTGGGCGCACTGAAGGCGCATAACGCCGGCAGGAATTTCAACACGCCTGCGGCCCATTGCCGGCCTGTTTCGGACAGCCCGTTGCTGCTTTGCGCGTCGTACATCACCGCATTGCCGGCCGGGTCCTGCAGGCTGATATGCAGGTGCACACCGTTGCTCACACCGTCGGCTTCCAGCTTGGGCGAGAAGCTGATATCCAGGCCCATCTGCCGGGCGATTTCCCGGGTGATCTCCCGCACATTCACCGCACGATCCGCAGCGGCCACACCCTGAGTGGGGCGGCAGGTGACTTCGTATTGCGCCTTGCCGTATTCGGGCAAAAACATCTCCGGTTCGACGCCGGCAGCTTTCAGCGCGCTTAACAACCAGCCACCAAATGACGCGGCGTGATGCTGGGCCGAAAGCGAGAAGGCGTGGTGAGCGTTACCCGGGTCTTTGTAGCCCAGGTTGAACTCGTGCTCGAACGCCGCCGTGACTTCAAGCCCCAGCTCGTCGCGATACCGCTGGATCTCGTTACGCAGCAATGTGCGTGGGCAGGCGGCCCAGGGCTGGCCATCGGTCTCGCAAATATCGGCGTGAATAAAGTCCAGCGCGGGTGCCGTGGCGTCCGGTCCGTTGGGCACCTGCACGCGGGTAGTCATGTCGGGGATCAGGCGCAAATCGCCGCAGGAGCCCCATGGATTATTCTCGGCCACCCGGTCTTGCGGCGTCAGTGCGCTGTTGGCCGGCACCCAGCCCACACCGGCCTGCTGATAACTCTCAAGCTCGTCAGCGGGAAACGAGCGTCCGCGCGTCACGCCAATCAGGTCGGTGGTGACGATGGTGGTCATGGGCGTTGGCTGGATCAGGCTCACGGGCGCCACTCCTGCAAACGGTTGATCACGGTTTGAGTGTCGGTGATCCAGCAATAACCCTTGATCGCTTCCAGGCAAGCGTGATGACGCTCCGGGGTGTAGGTCGCGCAGGCGTCTTCAATCAACGTCACCAGATAGCCCCGGTCCGCCGCGTCACGCACCGCCATGTCGACGCATTGGTCGGTGACGATGCCGGCGATGATCAGGTGCCGGGTTTCCAGGTTGCGCAGCACGTAGTCGATGTTGGTGGAGTTGAAGACTCCGGACGACGTCTTGGGCAACACGATTTCATTCTCCACCGGCGTCAGTTCGTCAATCACGCCGGCCTGATAGCTGCCCTTGGGCAGATGCATGTCCGACAGCTTGTGATCAAGCGAGCGATCACGGCCATCCGCCGTCAGGCTTTCGATGATGGTGTGCAGCACGTTCTGTTTGGCTTCACGCACCGCATTCAACAGCTTGACCTGATTGGGAATTACCGTGTCCCGGGCGCGGTTCAGGAAGTACGCCGCCTGCGGTCCATGCAAGTGCGGGTCGAGCGCCGGATCGAGCCAGGCGCGTTGCATGTCCACCAGCAGCAAGGCGGTAGTGTCCCGCGTGAAGGGAATGTCGCGGGGCGAATGATGGGGGAGCGTGAACATGGTTATTTTTCCTCCAAAAGGTGAGCGGCGAATTCCGTGCGAAGGGCGTCGATCCCTTCCAGGCGGGCATCCAGGCCATTGCTGTGTTGGGTGAGGGTGGCGATCAGGGCCTCCACCTGTGCGAGGGCGGGCACCATGGTGTCGAAGGCCGACACCGACTCCACCGGGGAACTGATGATCAGGTCGGCCAATTCCCGCAGCGGCGAGGCGTAGATATCAGTGAACAACACCACCCGCGCGCCCCGGGCCTTGGCGGCGGCGGCCACGCGCAAGGCCTGGGTCTGGTAGCGGCGATAGTCGAAGAGCAGCACCAGGTCCTGGCGCTGGATGTCATGGATGCGGTCGGGCAACTGGGCGTTGTCTTCGAGGGCATGACAACCCGGGCGCAACAGGCGCAAGTGATTCACCAGATAGCCGGCGAGAAAACTGCTGAGCCGGCCGCCGAAGCCGAACACCTGATGTTTGGTATCCAGCACCCATTCGGTCAGCACCCGCACGTCTTCGGGCTGGGTCAGGGCCTGGGTGTCCTGAAGGGCGCGATTGCAGTCCTCCAGGTAGGTGGTCCAGGCGTCATCCTGGGACGAGTGCGCCCGGGGTTGCAGCAGGGTGATCGGCGAGCGCAGGCGGTGGTCCATTTCGCTGAGCAGCGCGTCCTGGAATTCGGCGTAGCCCCCGAAACCGAGCTTCTTCACCAGCCGCATGATGGTCGGGTCGCTGACCCCGGCGTGTTCCGCCAGGCGCGCCATGGAACCGAGGCCGCTGCGCGGATAATGATCGAGCAGGGCACGGATCACCTTGCGCTCGGAAGGCGTAGGGCTGAGTGCGGCGTCGGTGAGTTTGTCGCGTAGGTTGGTCATATCTCGCCTTGTTGTTTTTGCTACGGCTTGGCGAGAATGAGTGTATTGGTAGTAAATGCTACATGTAAAGGCGGATTTCAGCTGTTTGTAGGAAACACTACAGGGGTATGGCTTTACCTGTGGCCAGGGATCACTTCCCCACCCGCCCCGGAATCGCTACCCGACTCGTCGCCTTCACCTCCCGCAACGCCAAACTCGACTGGATCGACGCAATCCCTAACTGCCGCCGCAATACGCTCTCCACAAAATCACTGTAAGCGTCCAGATCCTCCGCCAGCACCTGCAGCAGATAATCCGCATCGCCGGTGATCTTGTGGCAGGACTGCACCTGCGGCAGCTCCTTGATCACCGCTTCAAAATCCTCCGGCGTATGGTCGGAATGCACCGCAAACCGCACATGCACAAACGCCATGATTTCCAGGCCTAGCATCTTGCGATCCAGGTTGGCCTGGTAGTCCTTGATCACACCTTCTTCCTCCAGACGTTTACGCCGACGCCAGCACGGGGTGAGGCTGAGGGAAAGGCGCTCACTGAGTTCGGCGTTGGAAATACTCGCGTCTTCCTGCAGCAACGCGAGGATGGCGAGATCGGTGTCGTCAAGTGCGACCTGTTTGGTTTTATTTTTCTTCATGACGGCTCGTTGGGGTAAAAATGCCCGTTTACGCTAGCATCGGCGCACGTAAAAGCAAAGAAAGCCCACCGCAGCCAGAACAAAATAATCACCTGTCTTTTACGGGTGGATGTCTTTCATGCTGACTGTTTTTAGCGACTCTCATCGTTTGCACCATGGCACCGAACTCAAGGATGGCGTGCTCAAGCCGTCCTTTGAACAACCCAGCCGCGCCGACACGGTGCGTGACCGGGTCAAGCACGTGGGGCTGGGCGATATCATCGTGCCGCGCACGTTCGACCGGGCCTGTTACGTCAACGCCCACAGCGAACGCTACGTGTCCTTCCTCGAAACCGCCTGGGCCGAATGGACCGCGATCGGCCGTGCCCATGATGCGTTGCCGCTGGTGTGGCCTGTGCGTGATTTGGCCAATGACCAGTTGCCGGCATTCATCGACGGCAAACTCGGCTTTTTCGCGATGGACGCCGGTTCGCCGATCACTCGCACCACCTGGGAAGCGGTGAAGACCAGCGCCGACATCGCGCTCACCGGCCTGGCGGTCATTGACGAGGGCCACAGCAGTGCCTTCGCCCTGTGCCGGCCACCGGGCCACCATGCGGCGCGGGAATACATGGGCGGTTATTGCTACCTGAATAACGCGGCCATCGCCGCGCAACAGGCGATCACCCAAGGGGCCAGGCGTGTCGCGGTGCTGGACGTGGACTTCCACCACGGCAATGGCACGCAGAACATTTTCTACGACCGCAGCGACGTGATGTTCGTCTCGCTGCATGGCGATCCGTCCGTGTCGTATCCCTACTATTCGGGCTTCAGGGACGAGCGTGGCGCCGGGGCAGGCGAGGGGTTCAACCTGAATTACCCGCTGGCGAAAAACACTGGTTGGGCCACCTATAAAGAAGCGTTGCTCGACGCCTGCAATCAACTCAGAAAGTTCTCGCCGCAAGTGCTGGTGATTTCCCTCGGCGTCGACACCTTCAAGGACGACCCCATCAGCCATTTCCTCCTCGAAAGCCGCGACTTCCTGGGCATCGGCGAGATCATCGCCAGCGTCGGCGTGCCCACGCTGTTTGTGATGGAGGGCGGCTACATGGTCGATGAAATCGGCATCAACGCCGTCAATGTGCTGCATGGTTTCGAGAACAAACACGCCTGATCCCGACGCCATTCCAACAATAAAAGCCGCCTGACTTTTTTCTGCCAAAACTCAAAAACATAACAAGAGGTTTTGTGATGAAAACAACCGCGCCCGGGCTTATTGAAAAGCCCGCTTTGCAACGCACCCTCAACAACCGACACATTCAACTGATGGCCATGGGCGGTGCGATTGGCACCGGCCTGTTCATGGGCTCGGGCAAGATCATTGCGCTGTCCGGCACCTCGATCATCCTGATCTACATGATCATCGGGCTGTTTGTGTATTTCGTGATGCGCGCCATGGGCGAGCTGCTGTTATCCAACCTGAACTTCAAAAGCTTCGCCGACTTCGCCGGTGCGTACCTGGGGCCGCGTGCGGCGTTTTTTCTCGGCTGGTCGTATTGGCTGAGCTGGAGCGTTGCGGTGGTGGGGGACGCGGTGGTGGTCGGCGGTTTTTTCCAGTACTGGTTCCCGGACGTGCCGGCCTGGATCCCGGCGATTGCGATGCTGCTGACCCTGTTTGCCTTGAATGTGCTCACGGTGCGGCTGTTTGGTGAGGTGGAGTTCTGGTTTGCGATCATCAAGATCATCGCCGTGGTGACCTTGATCGGCGTGAGCGTGGTGCTGATTGCCAGTTCGTTTGTGTCACCCATCGGCGTCACGGCCTCCCTGAACCATTTGCTGGATAAACAGGCGGCGTTTCCCAATGGGTTGTTTGGCTTCTTTGCCGGGTTCCAGATGGCGATCTTCTCGTTCGCCGGTACGGAACTGATCGGCACGGCGGCCGCAGAAACCCGCTCGCCGGAGAAGACGCTGCCCAAGGCGATCAACTCGATTCCGCTGCGGATCATCCTGTTTTACGTGCTGGCCCTGGCGTGCATCATCGCCGTGACGTCGTGGCAGCAGGTGTCGCCCAGCAAGAGTCCGTTTGTCGAGCTGTTCCTGGTGGCCGGGTTTCCTGCGGCAGCCGGGATTGTGAATTTCGTGGTGCTGACCTCGGCAGCTTCGTCGGCCAACAGTGGGGTGTTCTCGGCCAGCCGCATGTTGTTCGGCCTGGCGGACCTGGGGGATGCACCGGGGATCTTTCGGCGACTGTCGAACAACAGCGTGCCATTTATCAGCCTGGCGTTTACCACCTTCCTGATGCTGCTCGGCTTGTTGCTGCTCTTTATAGTCCCGGAAGTGATGACCGCCTTTACCATCGTCTCAACCGTGTCGGCGATTCTGGTGATCTTTACCTGGTCGACGATCCTGGCGTCCTACATCGCCTATCGGAAAAAGTGCCCGCAGCTACATGAAAAATCGCTCTACAAAATGCCCGGTGGTGTGCCGATGGCCTGGGTTTCACTTGGGTTCCTGGCGTTTGTACTTTGCCTACTGGCACTTCGCCCAGACACCCGCCTGGCACTTTGCGTGATGCCGGCCTGGTTTGTGTGGCTGGCAGTTGCCTACCATTTCTCGCATTTTCGCAGCCGACTCCAGCCTGATCAGCGCACAGCGATCTAGCAGTCGTCATACAACTCAACGGCAATCAGCCCTCAAAAAAGGCCGGCCTGTACGGCCTTTATGTGACGGTTTTTTCATCGCTACATGACAAAAATTTCACATTCTGCGCCCTAGGCCCCATGCCACAATCCGCAGCGTTTGCAGGGCCGCAACGGTATTCGCTCGAAGGACAGTAAAAAAATAATGTTCATAGGGGCGCAGTAAATGAAACTCTCTACATTAGCTTTGGCCATCACCGCGGCTGTCCTCGCACAACAAGCCTGCGCAGATGATTTTGGTCTTGGCTCACTCGGCACGGGTAACGGTCACAGTGGCTTTCTTGAAGACAGCCACTCATCGATCAGTTCGCGCACCATGTACTACAACGCCGACGTTCACTCCGGCACCGCGAATGACCTGCGCGAAGCGGCTCAAGTACTGCGTTTCGACTACAAATCCGGTTACACCCAAGGCACCGTAGGCATCGGGTTCGACGTGATGGCGTTCGGCGCCTTGCGCCTGGACGGTGGCGATGGCCACGCCGCGGGCAATGGCCTGTCGGGTAACGGCAACAGTTTCTTTCCGGTCAAGAACAACGGCACCGAGCCTGCTGACAGCTTTGGTCGCGCAGCCGGCAACGTTAAATTCCGTATTTCCCAGACTGAATTGCACGTAGGCGGTGGCCTGGCCCCGATCCTGCCGATCCTGGTGTCCAACGACAGCCGTGCCGCGCCGCAAACCTTTGACGGCGGCATCCTGACCTCCAAGGACATTCCCAACGTCACCTTCACCGGCGGCGAGTTGAACAAGGCTGAAGGTCGCGCATCGAGTAACTCCACTGGCCTGAGCGTCGCCGGCGCCACGCGTGACAGCGACAGCTTCCGTTTCGGCGGCGTTGACTACCAGCCGTTTGGTTCTTCCGATAACGCCATCGCTAAAAACCTGACGTTGCAGTACTACTACGCTGACCTGGAAGACTTCTACAAACAGAACTACTTCGGCCTGGTGCACGTACTGCCGTTGGGCAATGACCAATCGTTCAAGACCGACCTGCGCTATTTCGACAGCACCAGCGACGGCAAAAACGGTTCGGCCGGCTACGCGTTCAACAACAACGGCGGTTATGCCAAGCACGCCGGTGAAGTCGACAACAAAACCTACAGTGCTGCATTCACCTACCAGTTGGGCGGCAGCCAGTTGATGCTCGGCCACATTGGCGTGAGTGACGACGGTGGCTTCGTGTGGGTCAACCAGGGCAGCATCGCCGACCCCACTGCACAAGGCGCGGCCGGTTCCGACTTCTACCTGTTCACGGATGCGGTGGTTGGCCAGTTCTCCCGCGCGGGCGAGCAAGTCAATTTCGGTCAGTACCTGTATGACTTCAGAACCCTGGTGCCAGGCCTGAAAGCCTCCGTTGCTTACCTCAACGGCAGCGACATCAAGGCCAAGGTTGCCGGTGGCAGCGATCAGTCGGAACGCGAAACCGATTTCCGTCTTGATTACGTCGTGCAAGAGGGCCCGCTGAAAGGCTTCGGTACTACCTTCCGTACCGGTAGCTACCACGGCCACAACACCGGCACGGCCGACCAGGATCAAACCCGCCTGATCTTCAACTACACCTACGCGCTGTTTTAATCAGTCGCGGGTAAATGCTTTGAATGAAGGCCGCCTGTTAGGCGGCCTTTTTTTGGGCAGGACTTTTTCAGCGGCTTGCCGGCAGAGCAGGGCGCTATAGTTGTTTTTACACAACGCTGCGTTTGATGATGCCCGGCAATTCCTAACCTATAAGTCAAGAAAAGGACCGTTCCCATGAAAGTCAGTGCACGCAACGTATTCAAAGGCCAGGTCAGCCAGGTCCAGGAAGGCGCGGTCAACGCTGAAGTCGTGTTGACCCTGCCAGGCGGCGAGCAGTTGGTAGCCGTGGTGACCCTGGAAAGCATCCGCAACCTCGGCATCGCCGTGGGCAAGGAAGCGGTCGCGCTGATCAAGGCGCCGTGGGTGATGTTGATGACTGAGTCCAGCGACATCCGCCTCTCGGCCCGCAACTGCCTGGAAGGCAAAGTGCTGAGCGTGAATGACGGCGCGGTAAATGCTGAGGTTGTGATCGAATTGGCGGGCGGCTCAAAGGTGTTTTCCATCGTGACCCGCGATGCGGTGGCCGAGTTGGGCCTGAAGCCGGGTGTGAGTGCCACGGCGGTGATCAAGGCGTCCCATATCATTTTGGGTGTGCCGGCCTGATAAGCCGCCGCGCCTGCGACTACGAACGCATCGCCAGGCGTCTTTTCGCCTTGTAGCAGTCGTTGATCTCAATCGCCTTTTGGTAATACTCCGTGCGCCTTGCGCGGTCGTAGTCTCCCAGCAGTCGATACGTTTCAGCCTGATAATCGCGACTGCTGCCCCATTGCATCGCCATGCCTTGGGGCATTTCGTTTTTGCACTCGAGCTTCACAACCGGTTGTGGAAAGTACGCCTCATACAGGGGCGCGCTGGCTTCAATCGCCAGCAGCGCAGTTTTGTACTGGGGCGTATCGGTGAATTCCCAACAAAAGGATGATATTCCCAGTGCCGGCGGTGCGAAGCCTTGAGCCAGGCTTCTTTCCATCAGCGGGCAAGCCTTTTCCTTGATCACTTCGGTCGGCGAAAGCAAGAGGATGTAGATCATCGCGAGGCGATGCTGCGCCACCGGGTGATCAAGCGCTGCTGCTTGCTCAAGCAGGGCAACGGCTGGCTTGAGTAACTCGCCGGCTTCCTGCATCAGCACCATCGCCCGTTCTCTTTCCTGCGCACTTGCCGTGGGAAAGTTGGCGGGCACCGCTTCCATCTTGGCGTTCGCTTGTTGCAGGTACGGGAGCGCCTGTTGATACAGGCTCTCGCCGCGAGGGTCGATAGGCAGTGTGCTGGCAATACACAGCTGCGACAGCAGGCAGCCGAGGAGCAGGGCGCTCCAGCGATAAACAAACATAGACGGGCTTCCATGCGGCGTAAGTGTTGAGTGGCAAGTAGATCGCGCCGCAGAATGACAGGGAAACGGTAGGCAGATCAAACCGCGTTTCCCTCGCCGCAATGGATTGCTTCAAGGCGCCAGCCGCGTGAACACATAATCATGGTTCTTCACCAACGCCTGATGGCAGGCGAAGCACGTCTCATGCTGCGCCTGGTCCGCCGGCTTGCCGTTGATGAACCGCCCAAACCCCCAGCCTCCCGTCGCTGCGTATTTCTTTGAGTCCTTGACCATGAACTGCACGGTGGTTGCCGCGCCGGGAATCGAGGCGGTCTTGGACTCGGGCGACTGCACATGTTTCCAGGCCAGTTTGGCCAGCACGGTGCCGTCAGGGAAAGGCAACGTACCGTCGCGGTAAGCCTTGAGCGCGACCTGGTTGCCCAGCACCACCCGCAGTTCATTCAGGGGGTCGGCTTCCTGGGCCGGGGCGATCAGCTCCCATTGGCGGTAGCCGTCGGGAATCGTCACACCGTAGATCGGCGAAGGCTCGCTCGTGCCACCAGGGCCGCCAAAAGCGAACCCGGTAGCGGTGGCGACGACGGCGGCTGTCGCAGCGATGAGTGCAGCAAGGTGCAGGCGCTTCATCACAAGTGGTCCGCATCAATCACAGCCTTGGCAAAGGCTTGGGGCGCTTCCTGTGGCAGGTTGTGGCCAATCCCGCCGGTGATCAGCCGGTACTCGTACTTGCCGGTAAAGCGCTTGGCGTAGTCTTCCGCCGCCGGGTGCGGTGCGCCGTTGGCGTCGCCTTCCATCGTGATAGTGGGCACGCTGATGGACGGGGCGGTGGCGAGTTTCTGTTCCAGCGCAGCGTATCTCTTCTCGCCCTGGACCAGGCCCAGGCGCCAGCGGTAGTTGAAGATCGACACAGCGACGTGGTCGGGGTTGTCCAGGCCTTTGGCGCTGCGGTCGAAGGTGGCGTCGTCAAACGCCCATTTCGGCGAGGCGATCTGCCAGATCAGCTTGGCGAAGTCGTGGGTGTTTTTTGCATAACCGGCGGCGCCGCGATCGGTGGCGAAGTAGAACTGGTACCACCACTGCAACTCAGCCTTGGGCGGCAAGGGGTTCTTGCCGGCGGCCTGGTTGCCGATCAGGTAGCCGCTGACCGACACCAGCGCCTTGACCCGCGCAGGCCACAACGCCGAGACGATGTCGGCGGTGCGGGCGCCCCAGTCGTAGCCGCCGAGCACGGCCTGCTTGATGTTCAGTGCGTCCATGAAGTCGATCAGGTCGACCGCAAGCGCGGCCGGCTGGCCGTTGCGCAGGGTCTTTGCCGAGAGGAAACGGGTGTCGCCGTAGCCACGGGCGTAAGGCACCAGCACGCGGTAGCCCTGGGCGGCCAGCAGCGGCGCTACCTCGGAATAGCTGTCAATGTCGTAGGGCCAGCCGTGCAGCAGGATCACCACCGGGCCATCGGCCGGGCCGACTTCGGCGTAGGCCACCTCCAGCAAGCCGGCTTTCACCTGCTTCAACGGGCCGAGCGTGGCGTGGGCACTGGCGCTGGCAACCGCAGGTGCTGGCGTGTCCTGTGCATGGGCTGCGCCGAAGGCACCGAACTGCAACAGCGCAAAGGCCAGCAGCGACGCGCCCATCAGGCGGCGGGGTGGGGTGTTCAACTGTGTGTGCATGGTGAGTCTCCGGCGGCGGGTTGTGTGCCTGGCTCACAGTTGAACGTAGTTGTGTATCCCGTCTGTTTCGAGAAAACGGTTGGGTTAAAGGTTTTGTATCGCAGGGGTGTTTGGACACACTGCGATACACGGCTCAGAGGGGCCGGGTGGCCACGTACACCAGGCTCGGCGCCTGCCCCGGCACATCATCCAGTTCGCCGATGTGCTGCATGCCGATTTTCTCCAGCACCTTGATTGACGCTGTATGCGCCGGACGCACCACGCCGTACACCTGCGGCTGGTCCAGTTCGACAAAACCAAATTGCAACGCAGCCCTGGCAAGCTCTGTTGCAAAGCCCTGGCCCCAGGCGCTGACCGCAAAGCGGTAGCCCAGGTTGATTCGCTCAACGTCGTTGTAGGGGTACAAGGTGATGCCCCCAAAGCCGATCACGCACTCCGGCGCCTGTTGTGTAGCAATCGCCCATTGGCCAAAGCCATGTTCTGCCCAGTGTTTCAGCCAGCGATCCAGGGCGGCCCTGGCTTGACCCGGGTCGGTCAAGGGGCCGGACGGGTTGTAGCGGTTGGTCTCGGGATCGCCATAGATGGCGAATACACTGGCCGCATCGTCGACCGTGACGGGCCTGAGCATCAGGCGTGGGGTGGTGATTGGGCGGGTATTCATGGATGGCGTTTGATCCTTGGGGCGAGACAGAAGGTGTTCACCTATATTTATCCTGCTTTCGGCGCTCTAGCACGCTCGATTCAGTTGTTAGGGCTACTGGCAGGATGCCACAATGGCACTTTGTCGCAGCAGTATGATCAGGCGGACCAAATGAATGGCCTTGGGCGTGGGCAGGACCAGGATTGCTTCATCGAGGAGCAGGTACGAACAGATCGATTGCATCAGCTGTTTCGCCAGTCATTTTCGGCGGTTTTCGGCAGTTATATGGCGGCCGCCATGTTGTGCTGGCTGTGCTGGGAGCGTTTTGATCACCGGGTAATGCTGGTCTGGCTGGTGGTGCTGGCGGGGACGTCACTGCTGCGGGTCTGGATGTTCATGGCCTGGTTTCGCTGCCCCAACAGTGATCGCACCCCTGCGCGCTGGGAGCGGCGTTACTGGGTGACGCTGATGTTGTCTGCCGGCGTGTGGGGGCTTGGCGCACTGGCGCTGATGCCCACCGACGATCGACTCTCCCAGGCCTTGGTGATGTTGTTCACGGTGGGCATGTCGGTCAGCGCCGTCTCCTGTTATTCGGCCTATCGCTACATGACCCTGGTCTCCATGGGCCTGGTGTTGCTGCCGTGCACCGTGTGGCTGCTGTTTCAACCGTCGTCGATGCAGGTCGGCATGGCGCTGGCGGTGCTGGTGTTTTCCTCGTTTGTCGGTGGCGCCACGCGCAAGCTGTCCGACGCCCTGGAAAAGGCGTTTCGCCTGACCCGGCAAATGGAACGTGCCCACAATATTTCTACCCGCGCCGCACAAACCGACGAGCTCACCGGCCTGATGAACCGCCGGGCGTTCTTCGAGCATGCGCAGTTGCTCTACGAGCAGTGCCGGCATAATCAGCAGCCGTTGTGCGCGCTGATGATGGACATGGACCACTTCAAGGACATCAATGACACCTACGGCCACCAGGCCGGGGACCAAGTGCTGCGGCAGATCGGCGGGGTGATCAGCGCGTCGTTTCGCCAGGCCGACGTGTACGGGCGGCTGGGTGGCGAGGAGTTTGCGGTGTTGTTGCCGGACACGTCCCTGGAGACCGGGCGGGACATTGCCGAGCAGTTGATCAAGGCGATTGCCGGGCTGGCCAGCGAGCCGGTCCATGGGCTCACTGCCAGCCTTGGCGTGGCCTGGGCCCGCGCGGTGGATCAAGACCTGCACGGGTTGATGAACACCGCCGACAAGGCCCTGTACCGCGCCAAAGCCCTCGGTCGCAATCAGGTGGCCGTGGCCGAGTAGGGCTCAGCCCTTGAACAACGCCCTGGCCAGCACCTGTGAAACCTGGTCGGCCGAGTAGGGTTTGGGCAGGAACACCAGGCCTTCGTAGCCGCTTTCCGCCAGTTCCTCGCTGTAGCCGGAAGTCAGCACCACCGGCAGGCCGGGCCTGCGCCGGCGCAGTTCCCTGGCCAGTGCCACGCCAGTGATGCCGGGCATCACCACATCGGAAAACACCGCGTCGAACCCCATTGCATCCGCGCCGGCCAGCTCCAGCGCCTGTTCGGCGTTGGTCGCCCAGGTGGTCTGGTACCCCAGGTCCTGGAGAATCTGGTTGGCAAAGCGGCCCACTTCGAGGTTGTCTTCCACCACCAGAATGTGGCGCTGAGCGCTTTCTGCGACCAGCCCGCAAACCTCCTGCGCGGGGTTTTCAACGCCTTCTTCAGGCACCACCTGCGGCAGGTACAGGGTGAACACCGTGCCCTGGCCAACCTTGCTGGCCACATCGACGTTACCGCCCGATTGCTTGGCGAAGCCAAACACCTGGGACAGCCCAAGGCCCGTGCCCTTGCCGACTTCCTTGGTGGTGAAGAAGGGTTCGAAGATGCGCTCGAAGGTCTCGCCGGGAATCCCGCTGCCGGTGTCGGTGAGCGAAATCGCGATAAACGCCTGGCGCGAACCGGCGTCACCCCGGATGCTCGGCAGCGCTTGGTCGGCAACCACGCTCAGGGTCAGGGTGCCCTGGCCGTTCATGGCGTCCCGGGCGTTGAGGGCGATGTTGATCAACGCGGTTTCAAACTGGCTGGAGTCGGCGCGGATGTAACACGGCAGCCCGGGCAACTCGACCCGCACCTTGATCCGCGCGCCAGTGACGGTTTCGAGCATCTCGCCAATGTTGTTCACCCGCTGGCCGGCGTCGAACACTTCCGGGTTCAGTGGCTGGCGACGCGCAAACGCGAGCAACTGGCTGGTCAATTTGCCGGCCCGCTCCACGGTGTCGCTGACGGCGCTCATGTAGCGCTGGCGACGTTCTTCGGACAAGGCAGGCATGCGCAGGAAGTCGACGGAGGAGCGAATGATGGTCAGCAGGTTGTTGAAGTCGTGCGCCACGCCACCGGTCAACTGGCCAATGGCTTCGAGTTTTTGCGATTGGCGCAAGGCGGCTTCGGTCTGGGTCAGCAGGGTGGTTCGTTCGTTGACGCGCTGCTCCAGGCTCGCATTCAACTCGGCCAGCCGCCGGGACAGTACGACGGTGGCGGTGGTTTCGGTCACGGTGTCGAGCATGCCGACCACGTTGCCTTGCACGTCGCGAATCGGGCTGTAGCAAAAGGTGAAGTACGCCTGCTCCGGTGCGCCGCCGCGTTCGACCCGCAACGGGAAATTTTCGATAAAGGTGGCTTCACCCGCGAAGGCGGCGTTGGCGATCGGGCTGATCTCGGGCCACGCTTCCTGCCAGATCTCGCTGAAAGGTCGCCCGAGTGCGTCGGGTTTGTCGCCAAGAATCGGGATGAAGCCGTCGTTGTACAGTGTGATCAGCGAAGGTCCCCAGACGATCGCCTGGGGGAAACTGGAGGCAAGGCACAGGGCAACAGTGGTCTTCAACACGTCCGGCCATTGATCCAGCGGCCCCAGCGGCGTAGTGGCCCAGTCGTGATGCCGGACCCTTTCGCCCATTTCGCCGCCGCCTTGCAGCCAGTTTGTCATTCGGTGAACGCCTTCTTTGCCACGGTTTGCTGAGTAGGGATGCCAAGCTACAGACATCCCAGGATTCAGCCAGTTCAGCGGGATTATCCACTAGATGGCAATCTAATGTCGCCGCCAAATAATCACCCGGCAAACCTCGTTCAGACCACGGTGATTTCCACCTCGATGTTGCCGCGGGTTGCCTTGGAATACGGGCACGTCTGGTGGGCACGTTCCACCAGCGCCAGGGCCGCCGAGTGTTCGATACCCGGCAGGCTGACCCGCAGGCGGGCTTGCAGGTAATAGCCATTTTCGGGGCTGTTCACCAGGTCCACTTCGGCGCTCACGGCCGTGTCGGCTGGCAGGCGAATCTGCAGGCTTTGTGCGGCCTTGCCCATCGCGCCGATAAAGCAGGCGGACCAGCCGGCACCGAACAGTTGCTCGGGGTTGGTGCCGGGCGCTTTTGAGCCGGGTGGCGACAGCTTGATGTCCAGTTGCCGGTCATCGCTGTGGGACGCGCCTTCACGCCCGCCAGTGGTGTGGGTTTTGCCGGTGTAGAGCACGGTGCTGTTCTGGGACATGACGGTTTCCTTGCAGGTGGCCCGGGATGGGCCGGTGTGCACAGGAAACCGCGCCGGCGTATCCGCAATGTGTCATCGCCAGGGGGCGTGCACCTCGCAGTGTGTCGCCGCACCGGGATGATACGTTGGGATACAAACCGTTATTGCTGCTGCACGCCAAACAACCCCGTCCAGTAGATGCCCGCGTCACTCTTCGGGTCCATGGCGTAGGCGGCGCCCATTTCGCGGAACTGCGGGTTCATCAGGTTGGCGCAGTGCCCGGGGCTGGCCAGCCAGCCGTCGACCACCTTGCGCGGGGTGTCCATGCCGGCGGCGATGTTCTCGCCGATCTGCTGGCCGATGTAGCCTGCCAGTTCAGCCCGGTCGCCCGGGGTGCGGCCATCGTGGTCCAGGTGATCGAAGAAGTTGCCGTTGGCCATGTTGCGCGCGTGGCCGGCGGCGGCTGTGGCGAGCGCTTCGTTCCAGCTCAGGGGCGTGGTGGCGGCAAACGCCTGCCCGCCGCACTGATGGGGTTGCTGGCGGGCGGCGTTGATCAGGTCGAGCACCTTCTTGCCTTCGGTCTGGGTCTCACCCAGGCCACTGGTCAGCAGCGGGCGGGCGAGCACGATGCGCCAGTCCTGGCCGCTGTTGCTCACGCCGATATCAATGAATTGCGGGTCGAGCACCACCCGGCAAAAACTTTCGCGCACGGCTTTCATCGCCGCTTCGGCGTTTTTGGGCCCGGACAGGCTGATGGCCTGGACGTTGACCATCGGGTAGGCCGCCCGCGCCAGCGCCTGTTGCAAGTCGCCGACGCTGTTGACGGGCAATACCAGCCGGGTGTCGCTGGCCAGCGGTGGCAGTTCCTGGGAACCCTGGTTGCCGCAGCGTTGAACCTGGCTGCGATATTGATTGATCGAGTCGACCAACAGGCTTTCTTCACCCGCCTGCGCCTGGGCGCTGAACACCAGACTGGCGGCCAGCGTCGTAAGACCCATCATCAATGACAGAACGCGCATGGACGTTTCCCTTGAGCTTGAAAGTGCCCATGATGCGCGATGAAGGGGCATCCATGCACCCGTTGGTCCGAACTTTTTGCCTCAGTTCTTGAATGCCGAGTGTTTACGGCCCTGATCGCACAAGGCGAACACCACCACCAGCAGGGACGAGATCGCGAGGATTATCACAACGCCATCAGTGGAGTGGGTGGCCGACGCCGCCACCATCGACAACGCCCCTAATGGCGCCAGGCCACCTGCGATGGCCGTACCGATTTCCCGTCCGGTGCCAAAGCCTGAAGAGCGGGTTTGGGTCGGGAACTGGCGGCTCAGGAACGAGCCCTGGGGCGCAAACATCATCGGGGCGAGGATGCCGGTACCCACGCCGATGGCGACGTAGATCATCAGGCTCTCGCCGGTATTCAGCAGCGCAAGGAACGGGTAGGCGAACAGCAGCGAGAGCAGGCCGCCGAGCATCAGCACGGTCTTGCTGCTCCACTTGTCGCACAACCAGCCGAAGCACGGCACGGCGACGATGGCGATCAGGCTGGCGATGGTCACCGACAGCGAGGTGACGTGCACATCGACGCCCTTGAACTGGGTCAGGTACGCCAGGGAAAAGGTCTTGAAGATGTAGCTCAGCGCGTTGTAGCCAATCGCCACGAAGAACACCACCGCCAACCCCTTGAGGTCGTTCTTGAACAGCGCCTTGAGCGGCGAGGCCTTGGCTTTCGCGGTTTCCTTGCTCAGTTCCTTGAACTCCGGGGTTTCCGGAATGCTGTTGCGCACCCACAGGCCCACGCCCACCAGGGCGATGCTGCAAATGAACGGAATCCGCCAGCCGCCGGCCAGCAGGAATTCGTTGCCGTTGATGGTCAGCAGGTACACGGTCAGCGACGACAGCAGCAACCCCAGGTTCAAGCCCAGCGCGGGCCATGCGCCCTGGCTGCCGCGCTTGCCTTCGCTGGCGTGCTCGTAGGAGGTGACCGCCGCACCGGATAATTCCGCCCCGGCACCCAGGCCCTGGATGATGCGGATAAACACCAGCACGATTGGCGCCCAGATGCCGATGGAGGCGTAGCTGGGGATCAGCCCGATCAGCGTGGTGCACACGCCCATCATGCAGAAGGTCAGCACCAGCACTTGCTTGCGCCCGAACTTGTCGCCCAGGTAGCCGAACAGAATGCCGCCAAACGGGCGTGCGATAAAGCCGATGGCAAAGGTGGAAAACGCCATCAGCGTGGCGGCTTTCGGGTCGCTGTTATCGAAGAAGATCTTCGAGAACACAATGGCCGCCATGGTGGCGTACAGGTAAAAGTCATACCACTCCAGCATCGAGCCGAAGATCGTCGCGGCCGCGACTTTGCGCAGGCGTTTCCTGGTTTGCTCGGGGGTTTCAGAGTCCGGGGTGCGGGCTGTTGCCGTCATGCTGTTGTTCCTTCCTGGTCATTATATTTATTGTCAAAGTGCGGCGTGTCGCGGGTATCAGTGGGGCGTGAACATGCGGTCGGCGATCATCGCGCCGATGGGAATCGCGGAGGTGGCAGCGGGTGAGGGCGCATTGCACACGTGGAGCATTCGCGGGGTCTGGGCGAACAGGAAGTCGTGCACCAGGGTGCCGTCGCGCATCACGGCCTGGGCGCGGATACCGGCCTCGTAGGGCAGCAGGTCTTCGATGTTCAGCGAGGGGCAGTACTTGCGGCACTGCTCCAGGTAGCCGGACTTGAACAGCGAGTTCTTCATCTCGACGCTGCCGGAACCGAGGTTCTGCCAGATGGTTTTCCAGAAGCCCGGGAAGCTCGCGTACTGCGCCACGTCGCGCCAGTTCACCGAGAATTTGCGGTAGTTTTCGCGGCCCAGGCCCAGTACGGCATTCGGGCCGACGGTGACGCTGCCGTCGATCATGCGGGTCAGGTGCACGCCGAGAAACGGCAGCTCCGGGTCGGGAATCGGGTAGATCAGGTGGTTGACGATGTTGTTTTTCGATGCCGGCAGGCGGAAGTATTCGCCACGGAACGGGATGATCTGGTGATCGATCTTGACCCCGGCCATCACCGCCAGGCGGTCCGACTGCAAGCCCGCGCACACCACCAGGTGTTTGGCCTGCCAGCTTTCGCCACGGGTGCTGACGGTGACCTTGTCGGTGTCCTCGACGATGGCGGTGACGGTGCGTTCCAGGCAGATTTCGCCGCCGGCGCGGCGGATCACCCGGGCCATGGTTTCGCAGACTTCGCGGTAATCGACGATGCCGGTGGCGTCGAGAAACAGCCCGCCCAGCCCGACGATGTTCGGTTCGCGCTGGCGTAACTGGTCGGCGTCCAGGCGTTCGACCTTCATCCCGTTGAGCTGCGAGCGGGCGTAGAGCGCTTCCATCCGCTGCACTTCCAGCGGCGTGGAGGCCACCAGCAGCTTGCCGCACACCTCGAACTTGATCCCGTGCTCGGTGCAGAACTGCTTGGTGGCTTCGGCGCCACGCTTGCACAAATCGGCCTTGAGGCTGCCCGGCGCGTAGTAGATGCCGGCATGGATCACGCCGCTGTTGTGGCCGGTCTGGTGTTTGGCCAGCAGGCTTTCCTTTTCCAGGATCACCAGGGACGCGTCGGGCTGGCGCTTGAGCAGCTCCATCGCAGTGGCCAGGCCGACGATGCCGCCGCCGATGATGCAAAAGTCATAAATCATGGTGTGGGTTACCTACGCATTTCAGTCTGCTTATCAGGTTGTCAGACTAATGGTTTTATTAAAAAAACAGCGCGCCAGCGGCACGCTTCAAATGAGCCTGGATCTGTCAGTTGATGGCCGGCAGCTCCAGGTGCAGGCGCCTTGCTGCGGCACGCAAGTGGGCCTCGGCACAGGCGGCGGCGCCTTGGGCGTCACCGTCGACAATGGCCTGGTACAGCGCGGTGTGTTCCTGAGTGGCGTCGGCCGAGCCGCTGACGAAGCGGGTGGCAGAGTTTTCCCAGGCGGTTTTGCGGGCGCTGGCCAGTTGGCTTCTGAGAAAGTCATGGAAGGCCACGAAATAGTCGTTCTTGCTGGCCTCGGCGATGGCGCGATGGAATTCCACATCGGCCAGGGCGGCGGCTTCGAAGTCGGCGCGTTTGTCGTGCATTTCCTGCAGGGCGCTTTTCATGCGCTGCAGGTCTGCAGCGTCGCGGCGTTGGGCGGCAATCGAGGCGGCCTGGGTTTCGATCCACAGGCGCACTTCGAACATTTGCGCCAGGTCCGGGCGGCGGCCGTTTTTTTCCGGAAAGCGGAACACCGTGCCGGCCGGGGTCTGGGAGATAAATGAGCCCAGGCCACGGCGGGCGGTGAGTACGCCGTCGGCCTTGAGCTGGGCAATCGCTTCGCGCACCACCGAGCGGCTGACGTTCAGCTGTTCAGCCAGTTGCTGTTCGGTGGGCAGGCGCGCTTCGGGCGCCAGGTGGCCGGAATCGATTTCTGCACGAATGGCGCTGACAACGCGCATAACGAGCGAATCAGGGCGCTGGAGCTCAAGCATGGGACAACCTTGGTAATCAGGTTGTCAGACAATAGTCGTTACGATTTTACCTTGTCAAGATTCGTGTGGCGCCGAGCCGGCTGCGCAGTGCCAGGAAAAGGCCTACGCCAATCAGTGCCAATGCCACGCCGAACGTGGCTTGCATCCCACGTCCTACGTTGTAGGGACTGGCCGTGGCGAGGTCACCGGACACCTGCGCAAATACCGCGCCCAATGCCGAGGCGCCCGCGATCAGCCCCAGATTGCGTGAGAGGTTGAGCAGACCGGCGACCACGCCGCGACGGTCCGTCAGTACATCGCTCATTACGGCGGTGTTGTTGGCAGCCTGAAACTGGGCGTAGCCGAGGGTGAGGATGATCAGCGGGGCGATGTACCCGGCAACCCCGAGGTTGAGCGGCGTCAGTGAAAGCAACAGGCAGCCGGTCACCATCGCCAGCAGCCCGGCGACGGTCATCGGGCCGCTGCCGAAACGGTCAGTCAAGCGGCCGGCCGGCACGCCCATCACTGCCGAAACGCAGGGGCCGACGGCCATCGTCAGCCCCATCCACGCGGGGTCGAGGCCGGCGCCGTGGGTCAGGTAGAACGGCCCGACCACCAACGTCGCCATCATCACCGCCGACACCAGTGCGCTCATGGCCAGGCCGGTGCTCAGGGATGAATCCCGCAGTGTCGACCAGAAACTGTACCCGGATGACGTGGGCTGCTGTTCGCGGCGGTCGACGCGCAGAGAGCGGCGGGCGAGGGCAAAGGTCAGCAACCCCAGCGGCACGGTGATGAAGAACAGCGCGCGCCAGCCAAACCCGGCGATCAATACGCCACCCATGCTTGGCCCCAGCGCGGTGCCCATGGCCGACATCGTGCCCAGCACACCCATGGCGCGGCCGGTACGTTCCCTGGCGACGGTCTCGCCCACCAGCGCCATGGTCATCGCCATCATGATCGCCGCGCCCAGGCCTTGCAGGGCGCGGGCTGCAATCAACAGGCCGAGGGACGGGGCCATGCCGCACAAGGCGGAGGCAATCGTGAAGAGTAACAACCCCGCCAACAGCAGGCGGCTGCGGCCCATCAGGTCGCCCAGTCGCCCGACGCTGACGATCACGGCGGTGATCGCCAGCAAATACGCGAGCACCACCCACTGCACCGTCTGGAAGGAGGCATCAAACGCCTGCACCAGGCTCGGCAAGCCGACATTGGCGATGCTGGTGCCCAACGACGCCAGCAGCATGGACAGTGACAGGGCGACGAGGGTGCCACGGGGTGTAGGTGATTTCATCAAGAGGCTCCTGAATTTGACCGCTGTCAGAAATCTACGCCGTCACCTAACATGGCGGAAGGCGCAGCATTTGCACTGTATACGTGTGCCAAACGCCCTATGAGGTTTGCCGTGTCGACACCTGATTTGAATTTGCTGGTCACCCTGGATGTGTTGCTCGCTGAAGGCAGCGTCGCCCGCGCCGCCCAACGCCTGCGCCTGAGCCCTTCGGCAATGAGCCGGGCCCTGGCACGACTGCGGGCAACCACGGGGGATCCGTTATTGGTGCGCGCTGGCCGTGGCCTGGTGCCAACGCCGCGCGCCTTGGAGCTGCGCGAGCAGGTCAGCCAGTTGGTGCAGGACGCAGAAGCCGTGTTGCGACCGGCGGCGAAGCTGGACCTGAGCCAACTGGTGCGCACCTTCACCTTGCGCACCAGCGACGGTTTTGTTGAAAACTTCGGCCCGGCGTTGCTCGCACGTATTGCCCGGGAAGCGCCGGGCGTGCGGTTGCGTTTCGTGCACAAACCGGACAAGGCCAGCACGCCGCTGCGCGATGGCAGCGTCGACCTGGAAACCGGCGTGGTCGACAGCAGCGCCAGCCCCGAAGTGCTGACCCAGGCGCTGTTCCGCGACCGGTTTATTGGGGTAGTGCGCAAAGGGCACCCGCTGAGTGAAGGCGAAGTCACACCGCAGCGGTTTGCCGGCGGCCAGCATCTCTATGTGTCCCGGCGCGGCCATGACCAGGGCCAGATTCATCAAGCCCTGGAAGCGCTGGGGCTGACACGGGACGTGGTGACCATCGTTGCCGGGTTCTCCACCGCCCTGGCGCTGGCCCGCAGCACCGACTTGATCGCCAGCGTACCCGAGCGCCATACCGCCAACCTGCACAGCGACCTTCACCGCTTTGCGCTGCCGTTCGCGTTCCCGGATTTCACCGTGTCGATGCTCTGGCACCCGCGCCTGGACGCCGACCTGGCCCATCGCTGGCTGCGCGGTTGCCTGCGGGAGGTGTGTGCGCAATGAACCAACAGGTACACTCCGCGTCGTCATGACACGAAACACCAGGAATTCGAATGTTCAGCCTTACCCGTTACGAAACCCCATGCCCCGAGCCGATCAACGCGCAGATCCTGCAGATGGTGGTCGACTACCTGACCGACATCAGCATGGTCGCCATCCCGCCGAGCAACCTGCTGTACAACGTGTACCAGTATGCGATCGGCTATGAGGTGCACCTGTACCTGGAAGCGCTGGGCGGGTCGAAGGGCATTGCGGTTGAATTGATCGTCGCGCTGGATGCGCAGGAGCAGGTGATTGGCTTCCTGCTGTACCTGCCGGTGAAGGACGACCCCGAGGCGTGCGGCGTGGCCTACATGGCGGTTCACGCCAGCCATCGGCGCAAGGGCGTGGCGCGGGCGATGATGCAGGACATGCTGGCTCGCTACCCTCACGCAGAACTGACCTGCGCGGTGGAGAAGGTGCCGGCGTTCGAGTCCATGGGCTTTCAACTGCGCGGTGTGCGTGGCACTCAGGTGTTGATGAACACCCGCGACTACAGCACGGACGGCTTGATGGGGTTGCTGGATGTGGCGTCGATCTACAGCTCGCTGGAGGTGCGGCAGATCCATACCTACCTGCTGCAAAAGCACGGCAAGCGGGCGATGATCGATGCAGAGAAACAGCGTGATCGTCACTTCGACCAGATGACCCACAAAGCCCGGATGTTTGTGCACGCAAGGCTGGGATAACGCAGAACAATGTGGGTGCGGGCTGGCTGTGGTGAGGGGGCTTGTCCCCCGTCGGGCTCACCACAGTTTGATGGGGCTGCTTCGCAGCCCAACGCGGGGCAAGCCCGCTCGCCACAGCAAACCCGCTCCTACATTTTGATGGGTATGTCTTTTATGGCTTGGCCAGGTTCCAGTTGCCGCCAACGCCGTCACCGGTGATGTCGCCCGGCTTGCTGTCCTTGACCCAGGTGTACAGCGGCTGGCCTTTGTAGGCCCACTGCTGGCTGCCGTCGTCACGGCTGATCACGGTGTAGCCGTCGGCGTCCTTGGCACCTGCCGAGGCGGTCAGCGCCGGCCAGTTGGCCAGGCATTGGCCGTTACAGGCGGATTTGCCGGCGCTGTCCTTGGCGAAGGTGTACAGGGTCATGCCCTTGCCATCCACCAGGACTTTGCCCTTGGCGCTGTCGGCGATGTGGGCAGGGGCGGCGAAGGCCATGGTCGAAGCACACGCAATCATGACAGCGGCAGCAAGGGAGAATTTTTTCAGCATGACGAACTCCTGGGGGTTTTTCTTGGTTTGAGTACTGGCCTTGTGCTGTATTCACAAGGCGTACTCAGGTAAACACCCGCCGCGCCGGTTTATTCCCCGCCCTTGTTTAATTCTTTTAAACGCGTGCGCGATTGACCATTGCCTTGATGCTCGCAAACAGCTCCTCCTGCGCCTCCAGCGGGCTGATTTCACCGCTGGCGGCGGCCTGGGACAGGGCATCTGCCGCGCCCAGCATGCCGCGTAAAGCGGCCTGGCCGATCACGCCGTCCAGCGCAAACGGGGCGAGGGCATCCCGGCACTTGCCGAGGAAAATCACGTCGTACTCGCGCTTGATGGCTTCCAGCTCAGGGCTGCCGGCCAGCGCCGCAATCACCCCCGGAATTTCTCGCCCCTGTAGCAACACACAGTCGACATAACTCGAGGCGATCACCCAGGCGCGGTCGTCCAGGGTGGGTTCGCTGGCTTCGATCGCGGCGGCAAACACCTGGTCCTGACGCGCGTCGAAATCTTCATACAGCGCGGCCAACAGCCCCGCGCGATCGCCGAAATGGTCATACACCACCGGCTTGGTCACGCCGGCCAACTCAGCCAGATGCCCCAGTGTCAGGGCGTCGGTGCCTTCTTCGCGCACCAGTTGCCAGGCCACGTCGAGCAACTGGCGTAGCCGGTCATCCCGGGACAGGCGACGGCGAGGGGCAGGGGATTGATCGCTTGACATGCTTATATACCAAAAGTAACTTACCAACGGTAACTTAGCTCAAGCCTACTCAATTTGCCGTCCCGTCGCCACCCCCGAAGGAGTCACTGCCATGCACGCCCTGATCGTTATTGCTCACCACGACCCGCAATCCCTGACCCACAGCCTCGCCAAACAGGCCGCCGCCGGCATCACGGCCGCCGGCCACACCGTCGAAATCGCCGACCTCGCCGCCGAAGGTTTCGACCCGCGCTACAGCGCTGCCGACCATAAAGTGCACCGCACCCGCGCCACGCCGCCGGCCGATGTGCAGGCCGAGCAGGCCCGGCTCGACCGCGCCGACGCGCTGGTGCTGGTGTTCCCGATCTTCTGGTGGTCGATGCCGGCCTTGCTCAAGGGCTGGATCGACCGGGTGTTCGTCAACGGTTGGGCGATCGACTACAGCCTTGAAACCAAGGTGGTAAAAAAACTCGGCCATCTTCAGGTGCACTTGCTGGGCGTCGGCGGGGCGGATGAAGGTGTGTTTGAACGCCACGGCTATGCCGACGCGATGCGCACGCAAATCGACCATGGGATCTTCGATTACTGTGGCGCCAAGGTGCTGACCTCCGAGCTGTTGCTGGACTCGGAGAGCGGCGCCGCCGAGCAGCACCTGGAGACGGTGGAGAAGTTGGGGCGACAACTGTTCGTCACCCTGGAACCTTGCGAAACCGCCTAAACCAGGCTGCCCTGTATGAGCGTTGCCAGCTGTGCTACCGCAGCGCCTGGCGCCGGATGGCTGCAATGCAGTTCATAGCCCAGGGACGGCACCGGCGGCAGGCCGTCGAGTACACGCAGGTGCGCCGGCAAACCGATCCGGGTCCGCAAGGTCACCCCCAGTCCGGCATCGACCGCCGCCCAGATCCCGCCGACGCTGGGGCTGGTCAAGGCAATGCGCCAGGCAATGCCGGCGCGATCCAGCGCCTCGGTGGCCGCGCTACGCAATACGCAGGGCGCCTCGAACATCACCAGTGGCAGCGGTGCATCCTCGGCGCGTGGCAGTTGCGGTTGGTCCCGGGGACCAATCCAGTGCATCGGGGTTTGCCCCAGGCGTTTAACGCCAGCCGAGGTGTGGCCGGTTTCCCAGGTCAGCGCCAGGTCCAGGCTGGCGCTGTCGATCAGCGCCAGCAGCTCGGCGTTGCGGCCAATCCGCACCTCAAGGCTGATCATCGGGTACAGCCTGGCGAAGCGCCGCAGGATGTCACTGAGCACGTGCTCGCCAAAATCCTCCTGCAAGCCGAGGCGCAAGGTGCCGGCGGTCTGGGTTTCATGAAGGCTGCTGAAGACGGCGTCGTTGAGGTCCAGCAATCGTCTGGCGTGGCTGAGCAGCGTTTCGCCCACAGGTGTCAGCACCAGCCCGCGGCCGGATTTGCTCAGCACGGGTGTGCCCACCTGTTCTTCGAGTTTCTTCAGTTGTGCGCTGACGGCGGAGGTCGAGCGCCCCAAACGGTCCGCGGCTTTGGCGAAGCTGTTCAGCTCAACGCCGGTGACGAAGGTGCGCAATACATCCAGGTCAAAGGTCGGGCGACGCATTTAATAGTCCATAAAAGCGGGATGGTTGTCGCTGTTAAATCTGATATTCGGAATGATCCTGGCTTGCTAGTTTTTGCCCGTCAACTGAATTGTCGGAGCAAGAGTCCATGAGCAACAAATTTACCGAGCTGACCCGCGACGTGCTGTTCGCCGACATCTGGGAGCGTGATGGCCTGTCGCGGCGGGAGCGCAGCCTGATCACCGTGGCGGCATTGGTGGCGATGTATCGCCTGGAGCAATTGCCGTTTCATTTGCAGCGAGCGATGGGCAACGGTGTGAGCGTCGATGAGCTGGGCGAAGTCATCACCCACCTGGCGTTTTATTCCGGCTGGCCGACGGCGGCGTCAGCGTTGAACCTGTTGGCCGCCATCGATCCTGCGGAGTAACCCCCATGCCTTACGCCCGAATCTCCCTGCATCGCGGGAAATCCCCTGAATATCTGCAAGCCCTTTCCCAGGGACTGCATGACGCTCTGGTAGAAAGCTTCAAGATTCCTGTGGCCGACCGCTTTCATGTAATCCACCAGCACGAAGTGGGCGAGATGATCATCGACCCCAACTACCTGGGCGGCCCACGCAGCCACGACTATGTACTGATCGCGATCACCGGCGGCAAACCCCGTGATACCGAGACCAAACGACGGTTTTACCAGGTGTTGGTGGCGCGGCTGGAGGCTGCCATTGGGTTAAGCCCTGAGGACGTGATGGTGGTGATTACCACGACGGCGGCGGATGAGTGGTCGTTTGCGGGTGGCAGAGGGAACTGACTCAACCCTCGCGAAACAAGTCATGGGCATCCAGCAACCGATACGCAATCTCCGGCCGCTTCTCCATGCCCTTGCGAATCGCTGCCGGAATCGACTGCCGGGTCTTGCGACACAACCCCGGCAAGTCATCGATAACGATCTGAATCCCGCGCATGCTTTTGACTTCCGTATGCCCGGGTGCGATATGCACGCGGATGCCCAGTTGCTGGTGCATCAGCTGTTGCATGCGCTCAAGGTCAGGCAGGCTTTGCAGGTTTTCGAGGCGTTCGAGCAGGCGTTTTTCTTCCTGGCGCGTCAGGTGCAGGATGCGTGCATCGGCGCCGGGAAGGTCGAGCAGTTGCTCACGCTTGCAGTCGCAGGCGCCGGGTGGGCAGGGTTGGCGAATCGTCATGAAGTCTCCCTCCCGTTACCGGCGCCGTTGGCTTACCAGGTCAGATGAACCCCAAGGCTTTCCAGCGCGTTCCAGTACTCAGGATAGGTCTTGCCGACGCAATCCGGGTCCTGAATCCTGATCCCCGACACCTTCAGGCCTGCCAGGGCAAAGCACATGGCGATGCGGTGGTCGGCGTGGGTGTCGATCAGCGCGTTGCATGAGGTGCCCGCCAGGGCCGGATCGCTGGCCACCAGCAGATCATCACCTTCAATGGTCGCCAAACCCGCACGGATTTCATTCAGGCCGTCATGCAGGGCCTGCACCCGGTCACATTCCTTGACCCGCAGGTTGGCCAATTCCGTGAAGCGTACTGGCGTGTTATTGAACGCGGCCAGTACGGCGAGGGTCGGAATCGCATCCTGCATTTGCGAGCCGATGACCACCGGCTGCATCTGCGGGAATTGTGCGATCACTGCCTGGGCTTTTGCGTCGGGCTGGGTGAAATCCTGCGGGGCGACACCGAGGTCGATGCGGCCACCGGTCAGCACTTCGGCGGCCCACAAATAGGTGGCGGCGGAAGCGTCGGGCTCGATCAGGTAGTCATGGGCGGTGTAGCCGGTGGGGGCCACGCGCCAGGTGCTTTCGTCGACGATGTCCACCTGGGCACCGAAGGCGCGCATGCAGTCCAGGGTCAGGTCGACATAGCCACGGGCGCCGATGTCCTTGCCGGTCAGGGCCACTTCAATCGGGGCTTCGCCGCATGCTGCCAGCATCAACAGTGCCGACACGTACTGGCTCGACAGGCCGCCGTCGATCTCGAAACGCTTGGCCTGCACGCGGCCGGTGCCGTGCACGGTCACCGGCGGGCAACCGGTTGGGCTGTCGACCTTGATGCCATTCTGGCCGAGGGTCGCGAGCAGCGGACCGATCGGGCGTTTTTGCATGTAGGCGTCGCCGTCCAGCACCACGGTGCCTTGAACGGTGGCCACGGCGGCGGTGAGGAAGCGCATCGCGGTGCCGGCGTTGCCGAGGAACAGCGGTTGCGCCGGCAATTGCAGTTTGCCAACGCTGGTGACGACGAACGTGGTGTCGTCCGGTTCATCAATCACCACGCCCATCTGGCGCAGGGCCACCGACATGTGGCGGGTGTCATCGCTTTTCAACGCGCCGCTCAAACGGCTGGTGCCTTTGGCCAGGGCGGCCAGCAGCAGGGCACGGTTGGTAATGGATTTGGAGCCGGGGGGCGCTACCTTGCCGTTCAGTGGAAAGTTGGGCGGTGTAACGGTCACGGTTTTCTGCGAACTCAAGGTACAAGGCTCCTGCTTCAGGGCGGGTGGCGTTTGGCGGACACGAATAATCGGCCAAACACGCTACCGTTGTCGAGCGGGGATCTACGCCTCCATCCCGGCCAGCGGCTTCCAGCCCGCCAACGGTGTCAGAAAGTGCAGCTCAAAGCGGCGCTCGCTGAACGCCCAGCGCCCTTGCCGGCGTTCGAAATGGTCGTGATACAGGCCGCTGATTTGCACCTGTCCCAGTTCGTTATGGGTGCACAGGCAATCCACGGCAACCCTGGCGCTGGCGCTGTCGCCGCTGATGTCGATCAGCGGGTTGGCCATCCAGTGATGCATATGGGGCATGATTGCCCAGTTGAGGTGGGCCGAAGCAATGATTGCCGCGACACCATCATGGCAGCCGAACGCAGCGCCAAGGTCCAGCCGCGCGTCTTCGTGCCAGATACTGCGCAGCAACGTTTCGTCGCGGGAGTCGAAGGCGTGCGCGTATTCACTGATCAGGCGCTCAAGGGTGAAGCGGGTTTCCAGGTGTTCCACGCGGGTGATGAGGTCGGTCATGGCACAGGCCTTTATTGAGGAAAGTCGGTGGAGGTGGATAGCGAGCGCCAGCGCTCCAGGTCAACGCGGACCTGGTCCAGCTTGGCTTCGACGACGTTGACGGCATCGCTGCCCGCGATAAAACGCAAGGGCGGCGCTTCCAGTGCCGCTAGTTGCACGACGGCCAGGCCGAGCCGGTTGGGGTCACCGATTTGCTGGTGGTTACGGGCCTCAAAAACCGCCCGGGTGCGCGCCCGAAACTCCGCGTAATCGTGCAGCGCCCGGGTGCCGAGTTTGAGTGCGCGGCTGTCAAGAAAGTCGGTACGAAACGCCCCAGGTTCCAGTAATGTCACGTGGATACCGAACTCGGCCACTTCTTCCGCCAGTGCTTCGGAAAACCCTTCAATTGCAAACTTGGACGCTGAATACATCGAGGCCCCACGAACGCCCTTGAATCCGCCATTGGACGACATCATCACCAGATGCCCGCTGCGCTGGCGGCGCATCACCGGCAGCACGGCACGGGTGACGTTGAAGGTGCCGAACACGTTGGTGGCGAACTGGCGTTCGACGGCTTCGGGCTCGACCTCCTCGAAGGGCCCGAACTGACCGTAGCCGGCGTTATTGACCAGCACGTCGATGTGTCCGAAACGCGCCAGCGCAGCTGCTACCACCGCTTGGGCCTGTTGCTCGTCGCGGATATCCAGGCTAGCGGTCATTACGCGGTCGCCGTTGTACGTTTGATCCAGACGCGCCAGGTCCAGGTCGGTGGCCACCACCTGATCGCCATTGTCCAGCGCCGCGCGAGCGATCCCCGCCCCAAGGCCACCGGCACTGCCGGTAATCATCCAGACCCGACTCATAGCGGCATCTCACTGCAGATCCAGTCCAGGATCGAACTATGCCGCGGCGCCCAGCCCAATTGCGCGCGAGCACGCTTGGCCTTGACCCGGCTATTGGTGCCGAAGGTGTAATGTACGTGCGTCGGGTCCCAGTGTTGCTCGGCTTCCTCGGCCGGCCATGACTGCACCGCACCCAGGTTCATGCGTTTGGCCAACGCAGTGGCCATGTCAATAAAGGACGCTTCACCGTTTTCCAGAAAGTAAAACGCACCCGCCGGGGCTTTTTCCACGGCCAGCAGGAACAGCTGTGCGACGTCATCTATGTGCACGTTGGACCAGCGATTAACGCCAGCCCCGACGATACGCATCACTCCGGTTTCCCGGGCACGAGCCATCAGGAACGGCAACTGAAAGCTGTGATCCGTCAGGCCATGGCCCACACCGTAGATATTGCTCGGGCAGATCACCACGCTACGAATACCCAGCTCGGCGGCGGCCATCATGCGCAGATCGATATCGTAGCGGGCCTGCTTGGGGGGCTCGATGATGAAGGGTGTGTCTTCGTCGAAGATGTGTTCGGACAGGACATTGCCCAACGCGTCATCGCCGATGATGCTGGAGCCGCTGGTGTGGATCAGCAGTTTGCCGGAGCCACGTAGCGCCTCGATAAACGTGTCGACGGCGCCGGCGTGGTCGCTGTTGGCGGCATCGATCACGGCATCCGCTTGACGTGCTTCGTCGATTAGCAGCTGACGATCATCCAGGCTGCCGATCACCGGGGTAATGCCCAAGGCTTGCAGGCGTTCGGCTTTCTGCGGGTCGCGTAGCAGTCCGCGCACGCTGTGCCCTTGGGCGATCAAGTGATGGGCGACACTGCCGCCGACGAAACCATTGGCACCGGTTAGGAAAATCTTCATGGGGAAAAGCCTGTGGCTGGGGAACGAGCCACCACCATAGGCTTGAACAATTAGCGGAAAAACAGGCTTGAGTTCTGTTTAGAATGGACTCTAGAGTCCTTAATGGGTGCGCGTATGGAAAGCCTGAATGCCATCGGCGTGTTCGTCGCGGCGGCCGAAGCCCGCAGCTTTGTCGGTGCTGGCAGGACGCTGGGCATCTCGGCGTCGGCGGTGAGCAAGAGCATCGCCCGGCTGGAAGCAAAGTTTGGTGTGCGGCTGTTTCATCGCAGCACGCGCAGCATCACCCTCACGGCCCAGGGCACGCAGTTTGTCGAGCGTTGTCGGCGCGTGCTGGCGGAGCTGGAAGTGGCGGGTGAAGAACTGTCGCAAACCCTTGCAGCGCCTCAAGGGCCACTGCGGGTTGGGTTACCGATGATTGCCCGGCCGTTTCTTGCGATGCTCGGTGAATTCCAGGCGTTGTACCCACAGATCCAGCTGGACCTGGATTTCAACGACCGCCTGGCCGACGTGATTGCTGAGGGTTTCGACGCGGTGATCCGCAGCGGTGCGCCGAAGGATTCGGGATTGTCGGCACGCCCGCTGGGTCTTTATCGAATGTTGATCGTCGGCTCTCCGGATTACCTTGCCCGGAACGGCACGCCGCGCTGTCCGGAAGACCTGTACGGGCATCGCTGCATCCATTTCCGTTTTCCCGCCTCCGGCAAACTCCAGGCTTGGCAGATGCGCCGAGACGAGCGCGCGCTGGAGCTTGATCTGCCGCGATCGATGATCTGCAGTTCGGTGGAAGGGCGCATGGAACTGGCGGTGCAAGGCCAGGGCCTGACCTACGCCGCCGACTTCGTGGTGCGCGATGCGCTGGCGGACGGACGTCTGGTGGAGGTGCTCGGGGATTACACGTGGGAGGGCGGCCAGTTCAACCTGCTGTGGCCGTCGGGGCGGCAGGTGCCGCCCAAGCTGCGGGTGTTTATTGAGTTTATCGTCAGCAATATGCCACTGGTGCGTGGGGCGCCTGAACCCACCATCGCAATCGGTAAAACACCGCTGGTCGACATTTCCCCCGGTGATGTCGATTGCGCGCCTGATTGATCGACTACAGGCACAACAACCCGTCGCATCAGGAGAGTGACCATGTCTTACGTAGATGGCTGTGTGATCGCGGTACCCACCGCAAACCGCGAACAATTCATCAGGCACGCCAAGGCCGCCGCCGTGGTGTTCAAGGAACATGGTGCGCTGAATATCGTCGAGTGCTGGGGCGACGATGTGCCCCAGGGGCAGGTGACGTCGCTGCCCATGGCGGTGAAGCTCAAGGACGATGAAACCGTGGTGTTTTCCTGGATCGTGTGGCCGTCACGGCAGGTGCGTGATGCCGGGATGCGCAAGGTGATGGAGGACCCGCGCCTGAAGGCGGACGCCAATCCGATGCCGTTTGATGGGCAGCGGATGATCTACGGCGGGTTTGAGATGATCCTCAACACGTGAGGCGGGGTGTTCACTGACACCAGCTGTAGTCCGATCGCCTGTTACAGGGTAGGACCAACGACAAGTCCGGCGCAGGACTGCTGCGAAAACCCCGCAAAACAAGGACATGACGCGATTTGTCTGACAGAACCGTCGGGTAGACAACCCGGCGGGGTGGGCTAAGTTCAAGGCGCTTCCCATGACGGGAAGTCTTCAATCAAGGAGTGACTGAAATGAACAAACCACAGACTCAACTCAGGCATGGTCGCGTCGTGACCCCGGCGAGCCGTGGCTCGGTGGCGGTAGAACGCGGCCTGCTGGAGAACTGGCAAGTCAACGAAATGGAAGGCGGCAAGAACTTCCCGGCCCTCAGCGCCGGGCCGTTTCCGGCGCCTTATGAAACCGACGATCAAAGTGTCACGCCACCCGCCGACGGGCACATCCTCAGCGGTGGCAAGACCGATGCCCGGGACTGCGTGAACTTCACCGACGAGGAAATGAGCAAGAAGCTCAACACCCCGTTTAACTGGCCGCTGCTGAATGTTGAAGCCGGCCAGGTGTTCAAGGTGCAGTGGGACTACACCGCTGCACACGTGACCCGTGGTTATCGCTGGTTGATCACCCGGGACGGCTGGGACCCCAAGCAGCGCATCAGCCGTGCTCAACTGGAGCCCAAGCCGTTCTTCGAGGACTTCTACACCCAGGTGCCGTACTACCAGCACTCGGCTGAACTGAAGGCCAAGGTTGAACATCAAGTGACATTGCCCAAGGGCAAGAAGGGCCGGCATGTGCTGGTGTTGATGTGGATCGTGGCCAACACCGGCAATGCGTTCTATCAGGCGTTTGACGTCGATTTCAAATAGCGGCAACTGAACCTGGAGGCAACACCTGGGGTGAGGGAGCAAGCTCCCTCGCCACAGGTGTTGCGTTTAATCAGCGCTGGGCCAACCAATAATCGTGCAACGCACGGGCGGCCGGTTCGATAGCGGCTGCCCGTTGCTGATGGGCATTTACATCCAGGTCTGCCGGCAGTTCAAAGTTGTCCTGCTCGGCACACCAGGAAATTTTCTCAAACTGCCCGGCCTGTTCGGCAGGCAGCTCTGGCCAGTTGCCAATAGCGGCGCCACGGATATAACCAAAGCACCATTCTTCTGCCAGGGTCAGTGGCTGGTCCTGATGCTCGGTTTCTTCGAAACGTGCCTTGAAACCCTGGGCGTCGGTCGCCAGTTGCGTGGCGATAGCGTTCATATGGCGCACGCTCAGTTCAAGAAACCGCTTGGCTTCTTCCGGGCTTTCCCAATCCGGGTTCTGCCCACCAAAGATGCCGGGGAACCATTCGGCCACATCCACCTGCGCGGGGCTTGAGACCAGGGCCGTGAAGTAGCCGTCGAGCTCGGCCAGGTTCAGCACCGAATGGTCGTCGCCGTACTTGAGCAGGGTTTCGTCGATGAACTCGAAATCGGCGGGAGCGAGGGGTTGGTCGTGCATGGGCATATCCTTTGTGCGTGGAACGCCGCTGATGGGGCGGCTTAAAGCGCGGAGGATGGCGCGTGTCGGGGTTTTAATCCAGCTTCTTCAACGCTTTTCCCACATGACGCACAGCTTGCTCATGCACATCGAACCCGCGACCGCGAGGATGATCGGCACCAGGAAGTCGTGGTCGATGCGGGTGAATTCCGCCACCAGCACGATCGCCGTCAACGGCATGCTCATGCTCGATGCCAGGAACGCCGCCGCGCCAATGATTGCGAACGCCCCCAGCGGCACGCCGGGCCACAGCAGGCTCCAGGCGCCGCCGAGGATGATCGCGAGCAGGGCGCCGTTGGCCAGCGCCGGGGTCAGCAAACCGCCTTCGGCACCGGCCCGCAGGCTGCTGGCGGTGATCAGCACCTTGACCACCAGCAGCACGGCGGCGAGGCCGATGGTCAGCTCATTGTCGAAGCCCAACTGCGCCGGGCCCTTGCCGTTGCCGAGGATTTGCGGCAGGAAAATCGCCAGGCCCCCGATGATGGTGAAGTTGATCAGCGACAGCACCGGCAGGCGCCAGCCCCGGGCCGCATGGTTGCGGGCAGTGCCGGTCAGGCGGGTGAAGCCGTAGGCAGCCAGCCCAAACACCGGCCCGCAGGCCAGCGCCCAGGCGATCAGGCCAGGGCTGAGCACGAAGTGCGGCACCACGTATTGCGACTCCGCCCCCAGGCCGATCCAGGCTATCGAGGCGCCGATGGCCGAGGTGGCCAACGCAATTACCGCCGCCGGCCAACTGAACACACCCACCAGCACTTCGAGCACAAACACCGCGCCCCCCAGCGGCACGTTGTACACCGCCGCCAACCCGGCGCCCGCGCCGCAGGCAACGATCAACCGGTGCATGTCCGGTGCCAGGCGTGCCCGCTGTGACAACCAGGTGGCAGCCAGCGCGCCGACTTCCCGGGGCGCCACTTCACGGCCCAGGGGCGAGCCGAGGGCCACGGTGATGATTTGCAGCACGGCGTGGGCGAGGGTGGTCTTGGGTGGCATGATCGGCGCGTCCGCCGAAACCGCTTGCTTGATGCTCACCAACGGGCGGCCATAGCGGTAGATCAGCCACCAACCCACGCCCGCTACCAGGCCGCAGGTGATCAGCACCCACACCCGGCGCTCAGGCGAGGCGGCGGTGACGCCGAGCAAAAAGGTTTCATGGCTGATCAGGCTGTCGAGGCTGTAACCGTACGCCAAGTGCTGGATGCCGTGCAGCAGCAAGGCCAGGAGCATGCCGCCCAGGCCGGCACCGATGCCGGTGAAGATGACGACGAGGGCGAGAATCAGCAGCGAACGGGTCTTTGAGGGCATGGAGGGTCCAGTGAGCCGGGTTTTCGACGCCGATTCTATAGCGCAATGATGACGTTATAGCCCCGAGGTGTAATGCAAATACGCGAACGGGCGTTTCACAACATTGCATTACGTTCAGATTACTTTAACGGCCCGGCCGATTGCCTGAATCGGACCTGTCGGCTTGCCGGTTTTCGATCCGCCGGGGTTTTCCAGGGTCAGCTCAAACAACTGGTTGGGGGCCAGCGGCGGCAGTTTGTCGAGGGGCACCGACAGCGATTGTCCCGGCTTGACCAACCCCAGCGACACCGGGCCTTGCCAGTCTTCGCCCTTGGTCCAGAACTGCAAGGTCTTGTCTGCCGGTACTTCCATGATGCCCAGGGGAATCAGCTGGATTTCCTGATCATGACTCGCCTGAATCACCCAGCCCGGTGCCTGGTTTTGCGGGGTGACCAGTACCACCACATAGGCGGTCGGGTTGATGGCCGCCGTACGGGTCAGCAGCAGCGTCGCCAGAACAAGGCTCGCCGCGATGCCTGCCCCCGCCAGCCCACGCCACAGGGCGAGCTTGTTCCACCACGAAACGGGTGAGTCCTGAAGGGCTGAATGCCCCAGGCTGCGCTCGATGCGTCGCCATAAATACACCGAAGGTGTCTCGGGCTCGACCTGTTCGGTCAACGGCAGCAAACGCTGTTCCCAGGCGTCCACCGCGCTGCGCAACGCGGCGTCGGTTACCAGACGTTCTTCTACCTCGGCGCGTTGCTCGGCGGGCAGGGTGCCCAGCACGTATTCGCTGGCCAGTTCGTCGATGCTGTTCATGCCATGCACTCACGCAATGCCGCGAGGCTGCGTTTGATCCACGCTTTCACGGTGCCCAGCGGGGTGCCGAGTTTGTGCGCGATTTCGCTGTGGGAATAACCGTCTACATACGCATGCAGGATGCAGTTGCGGCGGGCCGGGTCCAGTTGTTCGAGGCAGCTGTAGATTCGCCCCGAGCGTGCCTGATACTCGAAGGTGTCGGTGTGCTCGCCCGTTTCATGTTCTTCGCCGAGGGGCACTTCGCGGCCAGTACTGCGCACGGCGTTAAGCGCCAGGTGCCGGGTCACGCTGTATACCCAGCCACGGGCAGAGCCTTTTTGCGGGTCAAAACCGGCAGCACCGTTCCATATCCTGATAAAGGCGTCATGCACGATGTCTTCGGCCACGGCCTTGTCGCGCACGATGCGCAACGCGACCCCGAGCAGCCGGCTGCTTTCCTGCTGATACAGGCGGCGCAAGGCCGGTTGTTCGCCCCGGGCGCAGGCCAGCAGGCAGGTTTCATAGTCAAAAACGGCGTCAGGCAAGGACAAGGCTTCCAGGTGGATGCCCCGGTGGTGAGCCCGGGGCGCTTTCGCAGCAGCGTAGACGACTTTGGTCAGTTGGCCGCCCAGAAGATGTAGTCGGCCTGGTACTTCACCACTTCCTGCTTGCCCTTGTTGGCCGTCGTGCATTCGGTGCTCGGCGCCACGCCGCCCTTGAGGGCTACCCGTTGAATGTACGCGACACCACTCATCGCGCCCTTGCCTTCGGCGGGGTTGGCCTTGACCAGTTGATAGGGCAGGTTGCCGGGGCTGGACGGCGCAACGGCCAACTGCGTACCAGTGACTTTCGAACCGTCCTTGGCCTGCCAGGTGGCGGGCGGGCCGAAGTAGCTGCCGACCTGCTGGCCGCTCCGGTCATTGAGCACGGCCTTGGGCCCGACAAAGAACCATTCGGTCTGGCCGGCTGCGTTGGCCTTGTCTCGGCATTCATAGGTGATTTCGCCGACCCCGGTGGTTTCCATTGCCACCTTGTGACCGTCCGGCACTTTGATGCTGTCGGGTAAACCGGTCTGGGCAAAGGCGCCCGGTGCAGCGGCGAACAGGCAGGTCAGGCAGAACAAGGCTTTGGCGTTCATGGGTGTCTCTCCATAAGGGCAGCAAGGCGCTGCTACCGGTACTACCCGCGACACGCGCAAACGGATGCAGCGATTAGAAAATAAATCGGCAAGGGCGCACACTGTGGCCCCCGCACTACCAGAGGAGAGATTGACGATGACCGGTGTTCACAAGTCTGCTCAACAGGGATTCTCTACCCAGGCCGTTACGTACGCTCAAGGCCGGCCGGACTACCCACGACAACTCACGGGCTGGCTCACCGACGCACTGCAGATCAACCCGCACTCCACGGTCATCGACCTGGGCGCCGGCACCGGCAAGTTCACCCGGCTGCTCAGCAGCGTGGCGCCAACGTTGATCGCGGTCGAGCCGGTAGAGGCGATGGGCGCGCAGTTGAAGAAACAGCTGCCCGATGTGCGCCTGCTGTCAGGCACCGCCGAGGCCATTCCTCTTGAAGCGGCCACTGCCGATGCGCTGGTGTGCGCCCAGGCGTTCCACTGGTTCTCCACGCACGCCGCGCTGGCGGAAATTCACCGGGTGCTGAAGCCGGATGGCCGTCTGGGCTTGATCTGGAACGTGCGGGACGAATCCGTGGACTGGGTCGCGGCGATCACCGAAATCATCACGCCCTACGAGGGCGACACCCCGCGTTTTCACACCGGGCGTTGGCGCGAGGCGTTCACCGGCGAGTATTTTTCCGCCCCCGAAATGACCTGCTTCCCTTACAGCCATGTCGGCAGCCCCCAGGAAGTGATCATGGATCGCTTCCTTTCGGTGAGCTTTATCGCCGCATTGCCGCCGGCGGAAAAGGCGCTTGTCACTGAGCAGTTGCAGTCGCTGATCAACACGCATCCAGCGTTGCGCGGCCGTGAGACGGTGGCATTCCCGTACCAGACTCAGGCCTATCGCAGCCAGCGGCTGACAGGAAAGGAATAAAGTCAGATCGTTTTGATATAAGTGGTTATAAGAAAAATCGCTATGCTGCGGCCAGAATTTTATAAGGCCGCAGGTAGTGGTAATGGATGTAGGTAATTTTGGTTTCTCGATTGCTGGCCTGATAGTTGGATTTATCGTGGGAATGACCGGTGTAGGCGGTGGCTCGTTGATGACGCCGATCCTGCTGTGGTTCGGCATCAACCCGGCCACCGCCGTGGGCACCGACCTGTTGTACGCCGCCATCACCAAGTCCGGTGGGGTGCTGGTTCACAGCAAGAATCGCAACATCGACTGGACCATCACCGGCTGGCTGACCCTGGGCAGTGTGCCTGCCGTGTTGCTGACCTTGTGGTTCCTCAAGAGCCTGGACACTGATCCCGCCGCCCTGAACGCGGTGATCAAGCAGTCCCTGGGCGTGGTGTTGCTGCTGACGGCCACGGCAATCCTGTTCAAGAACAAGCTGTTGGCCTTCGCCCAGCGGCATGCCGGCGACGACTACAAGATGGCGCCGCGCAACCTCAATGCACTGACCATCATCACCGGCGCGATCCTCGGCACCATGGTGGCCCTGACCTCCATCGGCGCCGGCGCCCTGGGCACCGTGGCGCTGTTTATCCTGTACCCGTTCCTGGCCACCAAGCGCCTGGTGGGCACGGAAATCGCCCACGCCGTGCCGCTGACCCTGGTCGCGGGCCTCGGCCACGCGAGCATGGGCAACATGGACTGGACGCTGCTGGGCTTCCTGTTGCTGGGATCGCTGCCGGGGATTTATGTCGGCAGCCACATGGCCGGCAAGGTTCCGGACGGGATACTGCGTCCTTGCCTGGCGTTCATGCTGGTGATGATTGGCTTCAAGCTGACGTTTTAACGCGCCGGGCCATTGCCGATCTGCCACACAAACGGCGGCTCGGTGCCGTTGATCACCCAGTCGCCAACGATTCGCGCCTTGTAGATCACCGGGTTGTGGGACGACACCGTGCGGGCGTTGCGCCAGTGCCGGTCGAGGGCTTTGCCCTGGCGCACATTTGAGGCGCCCAGCGCGTTGAACAGCTCAGTGGTGGCGCGCTGGATCAGTTCCGAGACCACCACCTGCGCCGTGGCTGATTCGATTTCAGCGGCCACATTGGCTTCGCGCTCCACCGCGTCATCCCCGCCGAACCTTGCCACGTAAGCCCGTTGCGCCGGGAGGGTAGCCTTCAGTGCACTGGCTTCGGCGGCATACACCAGCGCCGCGACTTCACCCACCACCTGCTGAATTTGCGCATCCTGGCTCACATGGGCCGCATTGCCGTGGCTGTAGATGCGCTTGCGGCTGCGCACCTGATGCGCCACATCCTTGAGGGCCGCGCGGCCGATGCCGGCCAGGGTGGCGAGCAGCACCAGTTGATAAAACGCGGTCTGGTATTTGAAGCGGGTGGCAAAGTCTATGACGTTTTCAGCCTCCACGACCGCATCGGTAAAGCGTGAGGTGCCGCTGCCGGTGGTGCGCTGGCCAAAGCCGTCCCAGTCATCGCTTTGCACCACGCCTGGCTGATGGGTGCGGGTGGCAGCAATCACGTCGCCGCCGGTGTCGCTGCGTTGGGCGTACACGTCGATCCAGTCGGAAAACAGGCTGCCGGTGCTATAGAATTTTTCACCGTTGAGTTTCCATTTATCGCCGTCCGGACTGACCTTGGTGACGACATCGCCGATGGCCACGCTGCCGATTTCGGTCCAGGCACAGCCGACGATGTCGCCGTCGACAAAGCGCTTGAACCAGATGTCCCGCGCCGCGCCGGGTGCGGCGTTCAGGCGGTCTTCGGCAAACGCGAAATGCCCGCGCAGGGCCTGGGGCACGTTGGAGTCGGCTTCGGCCAGTTCGATCAGCAGTTCAAACAACTGCGGCAGCGAGGCACCACCGCCGCCGTATTCCACCGGCACACGCACGGCACCGAAGCCGGCTTGCTTGAGCCACTGGATGGGCTCATGGGGCAGTGCGCGGGTGTGTTCGCGCTCTACGACACCCTCGGCGATGCGCTGGAAAATCGGCCGGAAGCGCTCGGCCAAGGCTTGATAATCGACGCCGGTGGACAGCGGATTGATCACGTGATGTTCGGTCATGGGGACGGTTCCTGGGCAGTGAGATAGGTGAGCTATTGCACGGTCCATGCCGGGCGCGAAGGCGCGTATTTACGGGGCGGGTGCCGATTCAACTGTTGGCCCTGCAACAGCAAATCGACAAACCGCTGCAATCGGTGACAGCTCGGAGCAGGCTGCTTTTCGTCTGTTTCCGGGCTCGGAGGCCTGTCGCGCGGGCCTCTCACGGTCACTGGCACACTTGCTGCTCCACACCTCGTACATGCCAATCCGCGAGGTACAGTCCAATGAGTCAGCAAGCCGTCAAATTTGCCTACTGGGTGCCCAACGTCAGCGGAGGGCTGGTGGTCAGCAAGATCGAACAGCGCACCCATTGGGGCATCGACTACAACCGCAAGCTGGCGCAACTGGCCGAAGAAGCCGGCTTTGAATACGCCCTCACGCAGATTCGTTTCACTGCCGGTTACGGCGCCGAATACCAGCATGAGTCCGTCGCGTTCAGCCATGCGTTGCTGGCGGCCACCACCAAACTCAAGGTGATTGCCGCGATCCTGCCTGGCCCATGGCAACCGGCCCTGGCGGCCAAGCAATTGGCAACCATCGACCAACTCACCAATGGCCGCGTTGCGGTGAATATCGTCAGCGGCTGGTTCAAGGGCGAGTTCCAGGCCATTGGCGAACACTGGCTGGAGCACGACGAGCGTTATCGGCGTTCCGAGGAATTCATCCGCGCCCTGAAAGGCATCTGGACCCAGGACAATTTCACCTTCAAGGGCGACTTCTACCGGTTCAACAACTACAGCCTCAAACCCAAACCTCTGGGCGAACCGCACCCGGAAATCTTCCAGGGCGGCAGTTCGCGGGCGGCGCGGGACATGGCGGCGCGGGTGTCGGATTGGTACTTCACCAATGGCAACACCCCGGAAGGCATCAAGGCCCAGGTCGATGATATTCGTGCCAAGGCGGCAGCCAACAATCACTCGGTGAAAGTCGGCGTCAACGCGTTTGTGATCGCCCGTGACACCGAGGAAGAAGCCCGCGCCGTGCTCGCGCAAATCATCGAGCAGGCCGACCCGGAAGCCGTGAATGCGTTTGGCGACGCGGCGAAACAGGCAGGCAAGGCTTCACCGGAAGGCGAGGGCAACTGGGCCAAGTCCACCTTTGAAGACCTGGTGCAATACAACGACGGCTTCAAGACCAACCTGATCGGCACCCCGCAACAGATCGCCGAGCGCATCGTCGCCTTGAAGGCCGTGGGCGTGGACCTGGTACTGGCCGGCTTCCTGCACTTCCAGGAAGAAGTCGAGTACTTCGGCCAGCGCGTGCTGCCGCTGGTGCGCGAACTGGAAGCCAAGGCCGGGATCAGGCAAGTCGCCTGAACACCACCACCGCCGCGCGCAATTTGCTGTTGCCGAAACGGCACATTCGCTCGAACTCCCCATGGCTGACCGGCAAATGCTGGCAGTCCATGGGGTGGCGATGCTGGCTGTGGTCGACGTCCGGGTCGTGCAGGTACACAAAGTCTTCGTCGCAGTCGGTGACGATCACCCAGTGGGGCGACTTGGAGCGGGTCAGCCGGTAGCTGCTGATCAGCACCAGCGGTTGCCCGCCGTCGCGCAGCACCTGGGGCAAATCCAGCGGGCCGCCGAGCACTTGCTCAACATCACTCAATGCCAACTCTTCCTCGAAGGCCTCATGCACCAGGCGCATGACGTCTTTTTTATGCTGGTCGCGAACACCATCGAGAAATAACGGCCCGCGCACATTCACCTGCATGCGCACCCGAAAGCCCCGGCGCCAGGCGGCCAGTGCCAGGCCTTGCGGGCTGCAACCGCCATGGCCTGCGGTCATGAATACGGTGGTTGCCTCGCGCCAGATCTGCAGTTCTTCGCGGCGCTGGGCCACACGCGCAGGTTCCAGGGCGCCCATGGCCATCAGCAGGCTCGCGGCGCCACAGGTGAAGTCGGTGGTCTGCTGGTAATAGGGCACGCTCAAGGCCCGCGCGTCCTGGTGCTGGAGGATGCGTTTTTCCAGGCGCAGGGCAGGGGCGTGGTCTTCGTAATAGTCGTTGATCAAGGCAAAGCGCCGGTAGCCATTGCGCTCGTACAGGGCAATGGCGCCGGGGTTGTCGGTGCGCACCTCCAGGCGCAGGTAGGCGCAGTCATGTTCCACGGCGCAAGCTTCAATGCGCGTCAGCAATTGCTTGCCCAACCCCAGGCCGCGTGAGGACTCGGCGATGGCGATGGAATACAGGCGCGCCAGGGAGGTGCCCCGGTGGAACAGCACCAGGGCGTAGCCGAGCAAATCGCCGTGTTTTTCCGCCACCAACAGGTGCCCGTGGGCGCGGCTGACCATCCACTGGAAGCTGCGGGTGGAGAGCCGATCCGTGGTGAAACAGTGCTGTTCCAATGCCACCAATGCAGGCACGTCATCGGGTGTTGCAACGCGAAAGGAAAGAGCCATGTGACCGCCGTAAAAGTTGCGTAACGAAACGGGACTTCTCTAAAAGATCGTGCTTAATAGAAAAGGTCTAGTTCTCTAAAGCGGATCAATCAATATGTCAGCGGTACAAGGTCATTGGCGTGAAGTATCCGAGCAAACAGTGGCGGCGACAATAACTTCCAGCGGTTATTTTTCCAGCCCTCCCAAGAGTGCAAGTCAAGTCGTGATCATTGTCGAACGCAAGGAAGACTGGGCGTCGTACTTCCCCAGCGAAGACATCGTCACCGCCCAGGAATACCTTGAGCAAACCCGGGAAAACGAGACGGGCAAGCGGGTGCAGGTGATCAACCTGTGCCGCAGCTACAAGTACCTCGGCCACGGCTACTACTGCTCGCTGCTGGCCGAGGCGCGGGGGCACAAGGTGATTCCGTCGGTGCGCACCATCAGCGAACTGACCAGGAAATCCCTCTACGGCCTGGCCCTGGATGACCTGGATAAAACCCTCGATAAAGCCTTGAGTCATCATCTCTACAGCAACACCGAAGGCTTTACCCTGACACTTTATTTTGGCCGAACCAATATTGAACCCTTGCAGGATTTGGCCCGCCAGTTGTTTGAAGCGTTTCCCTGTCCGATCCTGTTAGTTGAGTTCCGCAAGAATAACGGCTGGCACATCGAAGGCATAAAATCCGGCGTGCTGCATAAGTTGCGTGATGACCAGGAAGATCAATTTGCGAATGCGCTGGATAACTTCAGCCGCAAGATCTGGCGTCAACCGCGCTCCCGACGATTGGCCCGCTATGACCTGGCAATCCTGCACGATCCGCAGGAACAATTGCCGCCGTCCAACGCCCGCGCCCTGGAAAATTTCGTGCGGGTTGGCAAGGGGCTGGGCATCGATGTGGAACTGATCGAGCGCAAGGACTACGCCCGACTGGCCGAATACGACGCCTTGCTGATCCGCGAGACCACCAGCGTTGACAACCACACCTACCGCTTCGCCAAAAAGGCCGAGAGCGAAGGGCTGGTGGTGATGGACGACCCGGCGTCGATCCTGCGCTGCACCAACAAGGTCTACCTCACCGACCTGCTCAAAAGCCACCAACTGGGCATGCCCGCCACGGAAATTCTCTACAAGGAGCGACCCGAAGATTTCGAACGGGTGGGCGAGCGCCTCGGCTTCCCGCTGGTGCTGAAGATCCCCGACGGGTGTTTCTCTCGCGGGGTGATCAAGGTCGAAAGCCAGCAAGCGCTGCTGACCGCCACCGCCGAACTGTTCGAACATTCCGTGTTGTTGCTGGCCCAGGAATTTTTCTACACCGAGTACGACTGGCGCATCGGCGTTCTCAACCGCAAACCGATCTTTGCCTGCCAGTACTTCATGTCCAAGGGCCATTGGCAGATCTACAACCACAAGGCCATCGGCCAGGACATCAACGGCGAATGCCGCACCCTGGCGGTCCACGAGGCGCCCAAGGCCGTGGTGGAACTGGCGGTCAAAACCGCCAACCTGATCGGCGACGGCCTGTACGGCGTGGACCTCAAGCAATCCGGCGACAAAGTGGTGGTGATCGAGGTCAACGACAACCCCAACATGGACGCCGGCATCGAAGACGCCTACCTGCAAGACGATTTGTATTCCCTGGTACTGGAGGAGTTTGTGCGACGCCTGGAGCTGAAGCGTCAAGGCCAGGTGTGGTGACGCGCGATGATGCAGCGCTTTGAATTAGCCGATGGCAAGTTGTACAACAGCCTGGGGGATGACGCGAATGTACTGCTGTTCAGCAATCCGGACCCCCACGAGCGCAAGTACCTGCGCGACTGCTACAAGCTCGATGAACATGCCCTGGCCTCGGCGCTGGACCCGGACGAAGTGTCCCGCATCGAGTTCCACCCCGATAACCTGTTCCTGATCTGGAAGCGCCCGGAGAACTACTCCGGCGGCGGCAACCTGGTGTTTGAAGTGTCGTCCTGCGGCTTGCTGTTTTCCGGGGACCAACTGCTGGTGATCGCCACCGACGACAGCCAGCTTTCCGGGCTGGGGGCGCGCCGGCCATTGCGCACGCCGCTGGATGTGTTGCTGGACCTGCTGCTCAACAACATCCATCACTACCTGGGCCACCTCAAGGTGATCAAGATGGTCGCCCGGGAATTGCAGCAGCAGTTCAACGCGTCGATGAGCAACCGCCATCTGATGCAAATGTTCAACCTCAGCGAAAGCCTGATCTATTACATCAACGCCCTGCACAGCAACGGCGCGGTACTGACGCGTCTGCGCAACCATGGGGAGAAGGAACATTTCAGCGCTGAAACACTGGGCCTGATCGATGACCTGATCATCGAGAACAACCAGTGCTACAAGCAGGCGGAGATTTACTCCAACGTGTTCTCCGGGCTGATCGATGCCCGGGGCAACCTGATGAACAACAGCATGAATAACCTGCTGCGCAAGCTGACGTTGATCAACGTGGTGTTCCTGCCGTTGAACCTGATCGCCAGCGTGGGCGGGATGTCGGAGTTCAGCATGATGACGGCGGGCACGCCGTGGTGGATTTCGTATCCGTTGTTTATGGCGGCGATGGGCTTGGGGGCGGGGCTGATGGTGTTGGGGTTGAAGCGGATTGCGGGGAATGGCGACAAGGCGGTGTGACTCTATTCGGGAAGTTATTTGTGGTGAGGGGGCTTGTCCCCCGTTGGGCTGCGCAGCAGCCCCGTAAATCGGGAGCGCTGCGCACTCCAACGGGGGACAAGCCCCCTCACCACAATGGCCCATCTGCCCAAGGTCAGGTGTCAGCCGAATTTTGCAACGTCAACACCTCAAATCCGTCCCGCGTCACCGCCACGGTATGTTCCCACTGCGCCGACAAGCTGTTATCCCGCGTCACCACCGTCCAGCCATCCTTCAAGCTGCGCACCTTGGCGCTGCCCTGGTTGAGCATCGGCTCAATGGTAAACACCATGCCTTCGCGCAGTTCCATCCCGGTACCGGGGCGGCCGAAGTGCAGGATCTGCGGGTCTTCGTGCATCTCGCGGCCAATGCCGTGCCCGCAGTATTCGCGCACCACGCTGTAGCCGTTGCTCTGGGCATGGCTCTGGATGGCGTAGCCGATATCCCCCAGGCGTGCGCCGGGCTTGACCTGGCGGATGCCGGCCCACATGGCTTCAAAGGTCATTTCCACCAGGCGCCGGGCCTTGGGCGCGACGTTGCCAATCATGTACATCTTGCTGGAGTCGGCGATATAGCCGCCTTTTTCCAGGGTTATGTCGATGTTGACGATATCGCCGTCCTTGAGCAGGTCCTTGGCACTCGGCATGCCGTGGCACACTACCTCGTTGATCGAGGTGTTGATGCAGAAGGGGTAGTCGTACTGGCCCAGACTCGCCGGCCGCGACTGCAGGTCGTTACGAATGAAGGCTTCCACGGCGCTGTCGATCTCAAGCGTCGACTGGCCGGCGGCGACATAGCCATCGAGCAGGGTGAATACCTTGGCCAACAGGCGGCCGGCTTCGCGCATGAGCACGAGTTGGTCGGCGGTCTTGATCATTGGCTGCGCCCCCGGATCAGGTCTGGCTTGTCCAGCAGCAGTTTGTTGATCAGGTCGTTATAGGCGAGGTGCGGATTGAGTTCCGCTAGCAGGCCGATCTTGATCCAGAACTCGGCCTGAGCGTTGATGGAGCGGTCCATGGTGGCGCTGGCCAGGCGGAGTTGTTCGTGCAATTGGTCGGTGATCTTGACTATGCCCATGAGCTTCACTGTGCAGGGTGGATATACAAATCGTATACGTTTCGTATGCTTCGAGTAAAGCCTGGCGTTTCGCCATTGACTTGCCCGGTGGCCCCGGTTAATTTTGATTCATGACATTTCAAACCTTTCGTTGCCAGCCAAGCATTATTACCGCCATTCCTCATTTGGCGGGATAGCGCACGGCTGTACCCAAACCCGCCCTAGAGGCGGGTTTTGTTTTTCCGTCTCCAGGGCCCTGTAAACACCCAGGAGACATCCATGAGTACCCGCCCGGCGCGCCACACCCACGACTCGGGGCTGCTTGAGCACTACGTGAAGAAGATCCTCGCTGCCCCGGTCTACGACCTGGCGGTGCGCACGCCGTTGCAGGCGGCGCCAGCGCTGTCGGCGCTGCTGGGCAATCAGATCCTGCTCAAGCGTGAGGACCTGCAACCGACCTTTTCCTTCAAGATTCGCGGCGCCTACAACAAGCTGGTGCAACTCAGCGCCGAGCAGAAAGCCCGGGGTGTGGTCACCGCCTCGGCAGGCAATCATGCCCAGGGAGTCGCGCTGGCGGCACGGGAACTGGGGATCAAGGCGACCATCGTCATGCCGTGCAGCACCCCGGAGCTGAAAGTACTGGGTGTGCGTTCCCGAGGCGGCGAGGCGGTGTTGCACGGGGAAAGTTTTCCCTTTGCGTTGGCCCATGCGTTGCAGTTGGCTGAGGCCACGGGCAGCACCTTTGTCTCGCCATTTGACGACCCGGAGGTGATTGCCGGGCAGGGCACCGTGGCCATGGAAATATTGCGCCAGCAGCAGGGCGCGCTGGACGCGATCTTTGTTCCGGTGGGCGGTGGCGGCCTGATCGCGGGCATCGCCGCCTACGTCAAATACCTGCGCCCGGAAGTGCGCATCATCGGTGTCGAGCCCGAAGGCTCCAGTTGCCTGCTGGCGGCCTTGCGTGCCGGCGAGCGTGTGGTGTTGCCGAGTGTCGACAGCTTTGCCGATGGCACCGCCGTCGCCCAGATGGGCGCCTACGGTTTTGAAATCTGTCGGCACCACGTTGATGAGGTGATCACCGTCAGCAATGACGAACTGTGCGGCGCCATCAAGCTGATCTACGACGATACCCGCTCGATCACCGAGCCTTCCGGCGCGCTGGCCGTGGCCGGTATCTGCAAGCATGTCGCGAAGACCGGTATCCAGGGCCAAACATGGGTGGCGATCAATTCGGGAGCCAATATCAACTTCGATAGTTTGCGACATGTTGCAGAACGAGTGGCGGCGCAGGCGGGTTAAACGTTTAACCTAACGAATGTTTAATTGAGTGCTGGTCACTCGTTTGGATAGCCCTTTAAAAGGCAGGCGAAAGTGCGGTGCAGGCACTTATAAGTCGCAGCCTTTCAATTTGCATGAAACCCAATGGAGCTTCTTGCAGGATGCATGAAACGGCGGGATGTTTTTTATCCGCAAGCCGTGATCTTGCTGGGACGCAACCGGGTGCGCCCGGCGGCATGTTTAATGCTTAATAAGATCTTGTTACAACTCTGAATGAGCAACACATACGGCCACTGACACCTCGAACGGATGGGTTAATGGCGGTCTGCCACGTAACTTATATAAGTAACGCTGTCGCTTATGAGGAAAGGATCCAACGCGTTTCGAACGAGCCTAGTAGGCTGGGTAAGTGAAGCCGCCTTCCAGGGCTGGTAAGGCGCAAAAGGCGAACGTGTCACCGCGGACGCCGGCAGTAGGAATATTGATAACAATCGATTGGCAATCTCATAAAAGGAGAGGTCGGCCATGCTTTCGGATCTGGAACTACGCGGCATTATTGAAGGAAGTTTCCTGCCTAAACGTTGTGAAGTCACCAAGGCCTCAGACGCCTCGCTGACGGTCAAGGTTTATCACGAGATCGACCATGACCGGGTAGACCTAGTGGTCACCGGCATTTGCGCCAACAAGCTCGACAGCAGTCGGGCGATCTGCAACTTGATTACCGAGTTGCGCGAAGACCTCAAACACACCCATACCCCGGCACTCAAGAGAGCCGGAGCGCGTCCCTTCTATTAAATAAACGCACGGCCGAGTTTCAGTCAGTGAAGACTTGCGGGCCTGGATAAACGCCAGGCCCACTATTGGCTGCCTCTGGCTCAGTTCTGGAAGTCACAGGCTTCCGACATTTTGCGATAGCTCACGTCCTGGACTTTCCCGGCACTGTCCAGGTACTTGATATCAGCGTTGATCACTTTGCAGACATTGGTATCGGTTTCGTGCATGGCAAGTACCTTCTGCACATCCATCTTCTCGCCGTAGTGATAGGGCGTGATGACAGGGGCTGTATCAGCCTGCGCCATCCCCGTTACAGCTGTCAGGGCAAAGGCGCCACCGAGCATTAACGTACGCAGTTTCATGGTGTTTCTCCGCAAGTCGTTCGCGAGCCTATCAACGTGACAAGCCGCGGCCGCCCTGGGCAACGGCCGGAGCCGTGCGAGTGCGGTCGATTCAACTCTCGTCCCGGCGGATTAACCATGGATTAATTGAGGCTTTACTGACAAAAGCTTCATCTTCTATACGTTAGCCATGTCGCTCCATTAACCGGAAAAGTCTGATACGAGCCGGTTAATCCCTCTTGCTACCGTCGCCACCGGGTCCATCAATCGGATGGCGTTGGCATCAGGTGGAGTAGGGTTTGCAAAAGAAAATCGCAGCAGAGTTTTTGGGTACGTTCTGGCTGACGTTCGGTGGCTGTGGCAGCGCGATACTCGCCGCGGCGTTTCCGGAGTTGGGTATTGGTTTTGCCGGTGTGGCCCTGGCCTTTGGCCTTACGGTGCTGACCATGGCATACGCGGTGGGCGGCATTTCGGGCGCGCACTTCAACCCGGCGGTGACCATCGGCCTGTGGGTCGGCCGCCGCGTGCCGGGCGTCGATGTGGTGCCGTACATCATTGCCCAGGTCGCGGGCGCAATTGTCGCTGCCGCCGTGTTGGCGCTGATTGCCAGCGGTCGGCCAGGCTTCGAAATAGGCGCTTTCGCCGCCAACGGTTATGGCCAGTTGAGCCCGGGGCAATACAGCTTGCTGGCTGCGCTGGTGGTTGAGGCAGTGGCGACGTTCTTTTTTGTGTTCATCATCATGCGCGTCACCGGTCCCGGTTCGGCTGCGGGGTTTGCGCCGATTGCGATTGGCCTGACCCTGACCCTGATCCACCTGGTGGCCATTCCTGTGACCAACACCTCGGTCAACCCGGCACGCAGCACCGGGCCGGCGTTGTTTGCCGGGGGCGAGTACGTCATGCAGTTGTGGATGTTCTGGGTCGCTCCTATCGTCGGGGCTGTGGTGGGTGCCATCGTGGCCCGGGCAGTGACCTGCCCGAAAGAGTCCACCCCTACCAACTGACCCGCACCCCGGCATTGCCGCTGACGCCTTCAAACGCATTGCTGTCCAGTTGGGTGTTGTAGTCCGCCGCCAGGTACACGCTGACGGTGGACGACAACTTGGCGACAACCCCTACGCCCAGGTCGGCAGTGGATGACTTGTGATCGGTTTTAATCCGGTCGACATCGTCGTAGGTCACCGTGTCGCTGCCGCCAAAGGTGCGCCAGGCGTTGACTCGCAGATACGGCTCGATGGGGGTGTTCTGCACCAGGTAACGCCCCTTCAGGCGTGCACCCAGGCGGCCGGTCCAGTAGTCCTGGGAGTCGAATGAGACCTTGGAAATGCCGTCGTGCTGGTTGTCCATATCAATGTGTTGGTTGATCACCTGCACCTGCGGTTCCACCACCCAGTGATCGGACACGGCAATGGGATAACCGGCCTCGGCCGACAACGCCAGTGCATGGCCCTTGTTGTCGATCTTCACGTCACGCTCGGATTTGCTGTCACCGTCAAAGCGCGTGCCCATGGCGACCAGATCCACGTACCAGCCTTTGGGGTCTGTCAGAGTCCAGTAGGCACCGAAGTTATCGCCATCCAGCTTCACTCGTCCGGAGCGGGTGTCTTCAAACCCCATCGCGAAGCCTTTGATGTCACCTTGCAGGCGGCTTTGGCCGATGAACAGGCCGAAGCGTTGAGTCTGGCCGCCGCTGGTCTCGGAGGCGTAGAGGTCATGGCCCACCTGATAGCCTTTGATGGAACCGTCGAAACTCGGCGACACCGTGCCGGTCCAGCTTTTGTTGAAGTCACTGCCATAGGCGCGGCCCCAGCCTGCGGGTACGGCTCCGGTCTCGCCGAGCAGGCTCTGTTCGCCCTGGCGGTCATGGAAGGTGCCCAGGGCTTGCAGCGTCATTAATTGAGCGGCCGGGACGACGACCGAGTACACCGGCACTTCGAGGCGATACAGCGGGATCGCCTCGGCACCGGCGATGGCGGTGGGCAACACCGGATTGCTCGCCGCCGACTCGGGCGAGTTGGCCGCCGCGACCTGGCTGGGCGGCGGAGCAGGGGGCTCGACCGGCGCAACAGGCTGTGATGTCGGCGGTTCGACGGGGGGTTCATCCGGGGCAACCACCGGCGGCACGGGCGGGATGGGAGGCACCGGCACCACCACCGGAGGCGTCGGCGGTACCGGGGGAACCGCCGGTGGTTGCACGGCGACCACTGACGAGCGCAGGTACCAGTTGTTTTCCGTGCCTGCGGTGACGCCACCCTTGAACAGCAGGTATTCATAGGCCCCGGCCGACACCGAGCCTTTCAGGGCAAAGGCGTCGGTGCTGCTGGTGGCGCCGTTGAGGGCCTGCACCACCTCGATCCCGTTGTTTTGCGTGAGGCCGCCCAGGCCTCCCAGGTTGCTCACGGTCATTTGCGTATGGCCGCTGATGGTCCCGTCAGACACCACCAGCTTGTCGCTGGCGGAGCTGTCGTCACCGAGCACCGACTGCAGCCACAGCTGGCCATTGTTGCCGACGTAATTGCCATACACCGTCAACGTATCCGTGGCGCTGTTGCTGCGGCTGGTCATGTCGAGCGTGCCAGCGTTATTGAGGGTCGCCAGCGCGCCTGCGGTGTAGGGGCGGATACTGCCTTGGGTCACGCCCAGCGTGCTGCTGCCGTCAATATTGAACGTGCCGGTATTGCTGGCACTGTCGCCGAGGAAAAAGTCCCCGGCGAGGTCAAACCGCGAGTTGTTGTTGAGGTTCACCGTCTCCCAACCGATATAACGCGCGGCGGTGCTGGACGTGGTGTTGTCGAAGGTCAACTGGTCGTTGCCCAGGCCGCCGTCAATCGAGGGCGTGGTGCCGAGCAGGGTTTCGTTGAGGCCACTGAGCAGGGCGGTGTCGTTGCCATCGCCCATCAACACGGCCGATTTGATCTGGCCGCCATTGACCCAATTGAAGGTGTCATTGCCGACACTGGCGCGGATCTCGCCATTGATCACGCCGCCACTCACGCTAATGCTGTCATCACCGCCGCTGGTACTGACATTGCCGCCAATGGATCCGCCGGAAACAATGATGGTGTCGGTGCCGAAACCGGTCACCAGGTTGCCGAGGATCGCCCCGCCGGACATGTCATAAATGTTGTTGTCCAGCTTCATGTCGACCCGGCCGATGGTGCCACCGGTCTGTTGCGCGACGTCGCCGTCTTCAAACGCGCCGACGATGGTGCCGCCGCTCATGAAAAAGGTGTCACGGCCATCGCCCTGGGCAAGAGACTGGATCTGCCCGCCACTCATCACGAAATCGTCGATGCCGGCGCCTTGCTGGACCGCGCCGGTAATCAGCCCCGAGCGGATTTGCACCGCGTCCCGGCCTGCGCCAAAGGTGACGCCGCCATTGATGGTGCCGGAGCCGCCTGCCGGCAGAATCAGGGTGTTGTTGCCCAGCAGGTCGGTGAGGCCGGCGCTGCTGCCGCTGTCGCAGGTATAGGTGTCGTTGCCCGGGCCCGGGGTGAGCACGCAAGCCGCGTGGGCTTGTTGGGGCGTGATGTAATGCAGTGAGAGGATGCCGACAGTCAAAACGGCGCGATTGCGAAAGGTCCGTCTATTGCCCATGGATCTGTCCTGCTTTTGTTATAAAAACTGCACGTGCCTTTCGGTCTAGTACAGTTTTTGACACAGTGCAGATTTTTTGGACCGGTGGCAGCAGGGCTGAAAGCCACGTAATACGTGGCTTTCATGATGGCACATTGGTTTTTGCGGGACGCTTTTCAGTCCAGCTGATGACGGTAGGGCAAGTCCGGGCCGGTCTTGCTGCAGGTCAGCGCCGCCGCGCGGATGGCGAAGGTGAGCATGCCGCTGATCTGCTCGCGGGACAGCTGTTGCAGGCCCTCGACGGAGTCCAGTTGGTGTTCCGTGAGCCAGGCAATCAAGGCAGCCTGGAAAGTGTCCCCGGCCCCTACGGTATCGGCCATCACCACCTTGATGGCGGGCGCGGACCAACTGCCATGCTGACGGCTGAACACGGTTGCGCCGTCGCCGCCACGGGTCAGAAACACCAACTGGCAACGGTGCTGCAACCAGCCTTGCAGAATGCTTTCCGGTGCCTGGCCAGGGTAGAGCAGGTGCAGGTCTTCATCGCTGACCTTGATCAGGTCGGCGTGCTTGACCAACTCGGCCACCCGCTCGCGCCACAGCTCAATGTTCGGCTGCGGGTTAAGGCGCACGTTGGGGTCGAGGCTGATCAGGCGCTTGCCACTTTCCCGGCGGACCAGGGCCAGCAAGGTGTCGCCAATCGGCTGCACCACCAGTGAGAACGACCCGATGTGCACGCCACGCACCTCGTCGCCCAGAACCGGCAGGTGTTCAAGTTGCAGCTGGCGGTCGGCGCAATCCTCACCGCGAAAGCTGTACTGGGGTGAGCCATTGGCCCCCACGGCGACCATTGCCAGGGTGGTGGGCGCGGCGAACTCCAGCAGGAAATCCTCGCGCACGCCTTCGTCCTTCAGCACTTGCAACAGGCGTCGGCCCAGGTAGTCGTCGGAGATACCGGCGAAAAAGCCCGCATCGATGCCCAGGCGACGCAAACCGACGGCAACGTTGAACGGCGAGCCGCCAGCGATTGCCTTGTAATTGACCCTCGACGCCTTGCCGCTGGCATCGTCCTCGCTGAAAAAATCAAACAGCGCTTCGCCACATACCAAATACATATTCGTTCGCTCTTAAAGGGATGCCACGTGCTGTTGATAACGCTCATAAGCTTGCTGGTAGGCGCTGACGCTGCCGGCATCCGGCAGCGTACG
>NZ_AHHC01000034.1:0-14239 GCF_000242655.1 Pseudomonas sp. PAMC 25886 | reverse complement strand
CCTGCGTTCGGCCTCGGGCTTATTGGGGCAGTCAGAGCCAGATCAAGATCAAAAGCAAGAGCACAGCGGCCTACAGGCCGGCTTGAGTGGTAGAAGCCACAGCAAAAGCCAAAGCGAAAACGAAATCTGAAACTGATGCAGCTCTGCTTTTCTGTGGGAGCTGGCTTGCCTGCGATGCAGACACCTCGGTTTTTCAGGTACACCCAGTTGATGCTATCGCAGGCAAGCCAGCTCCCACATTTGACCGTGCTCGCTTTTGATTTTTTTTTGCCTTTGCTTCACACCACTCAAGCCGGCCGGTAGGCCGCTGTGCTGTTGATCTGCTTTTGATCTTGATCTTAGGCGCCCCGTTAAACCACGCTGGCCGAACGCAGGTAGTACGGAGCGGGTAAACCGGCAGGACGCCGGTTTAGCCGCGACGGGGCAGGGACGCCCCGTCGCGGCGGCCCGCGGAGTAGTACCGGAGTGAGGGCACACCGAGCCTTAGCGAGGTGCCGAGTGGTGGGGCAAGAGCGTTTTGCTTACTTTTGCGCTGTTCAAAAGTGAGCCGCTGTAAGAGCGGAACCCATATCAGCCATCACCCAAATAACGGATATTCACTCAATCAATCAACCCAGCCCCAACCGCTCATGCCACTCGGCAATCGACTCCTTCGGATACTCATCAAACCGCAAATCCCCCGGCCGAACACTCACCTCAACCCAGGGCGCCTTCGACCCCAGCATCAAATGCGTATGCTCCGGCGGCACCGGCAATGGCGTATCAATCGCCGAAGCAAACGGATGAATCAACTCCGGCCACTCCGGACTGAACAACCACAACCCCGACCCACACTGCGAACAAAAATGCCGCTCGGCCGTGCTCGCATGCGCCCGGCTATCCCCCGGTCCCTTCATCCGCGCGTGATAAATCGAAATCAACTTGCGCCCCCGCACCTTCAAGCTTTTAGCGTCGCCCCCAAGGTTGATCGCATACCCGCCACCCCCCTGGGTCTTGCGACAAATCGAGCAGTAACACCGCTGATAGGGATACGGATGCGCACTCTCAAGACTGAACGTAACCGCGCCGCAATGGCAGGAACCTTCAAGCTGCATGACCTGATCTCCTTCGCAAAAGATGAACGTTAGCTTAGGCGCCCGGCAGCCGAGGCGGTTCCATCTCCGGCATCAAGGTCGCGATCAACGCACGAATGGTCCCCGGCAACGCCTCCAGCTCCCGCACCAGGATGCTGCGCTCGCGCACGGCCCAGACCTCATCCAGCCTGACCGTCACCAACTGCATGGTCCGACTGTGCCGCACCGCCGCCGACTCGGGAATGATGCCGATCCCAACGCCAGCCTCGACCATCCGGCAGATCGCCTCGAAGCTCGACATCTGGATGCGCAACGACAAATGTTTGCCCAGCCGTTCCACGTGCTCCCGCAGGAAACTCAGCAACGTGCTGCCGTCATGCAAGCCGATATGCTGATAGGTCAGGGTCTGCTCCAGCGTCACCGAAGGCAGGGCCGCCAGGGGATGCCCCACCGGCACCGTGAGCACCAGGTGGTCGGTGCTGAAATGCAACACCTGCAAGCCCGACGCCTCCACCGGGCCGGCGATGATGCCCATGTCGCTGGTGCCGTCGAGCACGCCGCGCACGATGTCACGGGACAACCGCTCCTGCAGGTCCACGGTCACGCCGGGCCGCTGGGACAGGAAGCCTGCCAGCACTTCCGGGAGAAACTCGGTCACCGCCGTGGTGTTGGCGAAGATGCGGATGTGCCCGGCCGAATCGATGCCGTATTGGGTGAACTCGCTTTTCAGGTAATCCACCTGGCGCATGATCAACCGCGCGTGGTGCAGCAGGCGTTCACCCGCCGGGGTGATTTCCACGCCACGGCTGTCGCGGTAAAGCAGGCGGGTGTCGAGTTGGCCTTCCAGGGCCTTGATCCGCGCGCTGGCGGCGGCGGGCGAGAGGAACGCGCGCTTGGCACCCTGGGTCAGGCTGGGGGATTCGGCGATATGGATAAACAGGCGTAAGTCCGCCAGATCAAAGTGCATGGAAGGCTCCGGGGCAGCGACGAAGAACCCATGTGGGAGCTGGCTTGCCTGCGATAGCGGTGGGCCAACCAAAGCAGTGTTGACTGACAGGGCGCTATCGCAGGCAAGCCCGCTCCCACATTGATCATCCGGGTTCTTGAGATCTTTTTATGGGCGATGGCGTTCAGCATAGCCGAACGCTGCTTTATTGAAATGCAAATTCTCAGAACGGCCACGGCCCAGCATGATCCGGTTCAGATTCCCTGCCCGAGGACATGTACCTGATGAGCGCCACAGACTGGATCGGCCGTAGCGAAACAGCCCACGACCACTTGAGCCACAACCTGCTCAAACGCATCGCCGCCACCTTTGGCGAAGCAGTGCCGGCGGACGGCGAGGCGGTGCCACCCCTGTGGCAATGGTGTTTTTTCCAAGACCCGCTGCCCGAGTCCGCCCTGGGCGGTGACGGCCATCCAGCCCGTGGCGGCTTCCTGCCGCCGGCCGATAACCGCAATCGCATGTGGGCCGGTGGGCGTATCGAGTTCTTCCATGCATTGCGGGCGGGTGAGTCCGCCACCCGGGTGTCGACCATCACCCAGGTGGAAGAAAAAACCGGCCGCACCGGTTCGTTGCTGTTCGTCACCGTGCGCCACGACTATTCCCAGGACGGCCGCCTGGCCCTGCGCGAAGAACAGGACATCGTCTACCGCGAACCCACGCCGCCCAAGCAGGGCAGTGGTGATGTGCTGCCCGAAGGCGCCTGGCGCGAAGCGGTCGACCCGACGCCGACCCTGTTGTTTCGCTACAGCGCCGTGACCTTCAACGGCCACCGCATCCATTACGACTACCCCTATGTCACCGGCACCGAAGGGTATTCGGGGCTGGTGGTGCACGGGCCGCTGATCGCCACCCTGAGTCTGCGCGCCTTTTGCCGCGCAAACCCCGAGGCCACGTTGCGCCGTTTTTCGTATCGCGGCGTGCGCCCATTGATTGCCCCGCAACCCTTTGACGTCGGCGGGCGCATCACCGGGCCTGGTGTGGCTGAACTCTGGGCGGGCAACGCTGACGGCTTGGCCCAGCGCGCCGAACTGCATTTCGAATAAACCTCCAAGAACAACAGGCGGAGAGCCGTTAATGAACCCGAATGACAACGAAGAACTGAATGCCATCCGCGAAGGCGTGCGCGCCCTGTGCGCCGAATTCGACGCTGCTTACTGGCGCAGGATTGACGAAGAAAAAGGCTTCCCCGAAGCCTTCGTCAAGGCCCTGACCGACGCCGGCTGGCTGTCGGCAATGATCCCGGAAGCCTACGGCGGCTCCGGCCTCGGGCTGGCGGAAGCCTCGGTGATTCTGGAAGAAGTGAACCGCTGCGGCGGCAACTCCGGCACCGTCCACGGCCAGATGTACAACATGTTCACCTTGCTGCGTCACGGCAGCGAAGCGCAGAAAAGCTTCTACCTGCCCAAGCTCGCCAACGGCGAACTGCGCCTGCAATCGATGGCCGTGACCGAGCCCACCACCGGCACCGACACCACCAAGATCAAGACCACTGCGGTCAAGCGTGGCGACAAGTACGTGATCAACGGCCAGAAGGTGTGGATCTCGCGGGTGCAGCATTCCGACCTGATGATCCTGCTGGCCCGCACCACGCCGCTGGCCGAGGTGAAGAAAAAATCCGAAGGCATGTCGATCTTCCTGGTCGACCTGCGGGAAGCCATCGGCAACGGCCTGACCGTGCAGCCCATCGCCAATATGGTCAATCACGAGACCAATGAGTTGTTCTTCGACAACCTGGAGTTACCCCTCGACAGCCTGATTGGCGAGGAGGGCAAGGGCTTCCGCTACATCCTCGACGGGCTGAATGCCGAACGCACCCTGATCGCCGCCGAGTGCATTGGTGACGGTCGCTGGTTTATCGAGAAAGCCAGCGCCTATGCCCGCGACCGCGTGGTGTTTGGCCGGCCCATCGGGCAGAACCAGGGCGTGCAGTTCCCGATTGCCGAAGCGCATATCGAGATCGAAGCCGCCGACCTGATGCGCTGGCGTGCCTGTGAGGAATATGACAGCGGCGCCAATGCCGGGGCCAGTGCGAACATGGCCAAGTACCTGGCGGCCAAGGCGTCCTGGGAGGCCGCCAACGCCTGCCTGCAAACCCACGGCGGCTTCGGGTTTGCCTGCGAATACGACGTGGAGCGCAAGTTCCGCGAGACCCGCCTGTACCAGGTCGCGCCGATCTCCACCAACCTGATCCTGTCCTACGTGGCCGAGCATTTGCTCGAACTGCCACGCAGCTTCTGAGGCGCCGACCATGAGCCATACCCAAGCGCTGTGCCGGTTCCTCGCCGAGCTGACGTACGAACAATTGCCGGACGAGGTGCTCGCCCGCACTGAAGACCTGTTCCTCGACTGGCTCGCCTCGGCGCTGGCCAGCAAGGGCGCCCATCCGATCCCGTTGTTCGAGCGTTATGCGCGCACGATGGGCCCGGCCAATGGCCCGGCGCAGGTGATCGTCAACGGCGGCAACAGCAGCGCCTATTTCGCTGCGCTGGTGAACGGCGCGTCGTCGCACCTGGTGGAGCAGGATGACCTGCACAACAGCTCGGTCTTGCACCCGGCGACGGTGGTGTTTCCGGCGGCATTCGCGGCAGCGCAAGACCTCGGCAAGTCCGGCCGCGAACTGCTGCTGGCGTCGGTGGCCGGTTACGAAGCCGGGATTCGCATCGGCGAATTCATGGGCCGTTCTCACTACCGGATCTTTCACACCACGGCCACCGTCGGCACCCTCGCGGCGGCTGTCGCGGTGGGCAAGCTGCTGGATTTCAACCAAGAGCAATTCATTAACCTGCTGGGCAGTGCCGGCACTCAGGCGGCCGGTTTGTGGGAGTTCCTGCGGGATGCCGCCGACTCCAAGCAATTGCACACCGCCAAGGCGGCGGCCGATGGTTTGCTGGCCGCCTATTTGACGGCGGACGGGCTGACCGGTGCGCGCAATATCCTGGAAGGCGACCAGGGCATGGCCGCCGGCATGTCCACCGACGCGGACCCGAGCAAACTGTCGGATCGCCTCGGCAGCCGCTGGGCGCTGCTGGAAACCTCGTTCAAGTTCCACGCCTCGTGCCGCCACACCCATCCGGCCGCCGATGCGTTGCTGGACCTGATGCAGCGTGAAGGCCTCAGCCATCACCACATCACCCACGTGGAAACCCGGGTTCACCAGGGCGCCATCGACGTGCTGGGCCGGGTAACGCTGCCGCAGACCGTGCATCAGGCCAAGTTCTCCATGGGCACCGTGCTGGGTCTGATTGCCGTGCATGGCAAGGCCGGGCTGACTGAGTTTCACGAGTTGGCGCTTAACGACGGGGCTGTGTCGGCGTTTCGCGACAAGGTCAGCATGACCCTCGACGCCGAGGTCGACGGTGCCTATCCCCAACGCTGGCTGGGCCGGGTGATCGTGACCACGGCCGATGGCCGGACCTTGCACGGCGCCATCGACGAACCCAAGGGCGACCCCGGCAACACCCTGAACCGTGCAGAACTGGCCGATAAGTTCCAGCGCCTGACCCAATTCAGCGGCGCCCGCACGCCCGCGCAAACCGCCGGGCTGATCGAAAAAGTCTGGGACCTGCGCAACGCCGTGTCCCTCGCTCACTGGCTTTAAGGAATCGTCATGACTGCTAATCAACGACCGCTGGACGGCATCACCGTCGTCAGCCTGGAACACGCGATTGCCGCGCCGTTCTGTACCCGCCAGTTGGCCGACCTTGGGGCCCGTGTGATCAAGATCGAACGCCCGGGCGCCGGTGACTTTGCCCGTGGCTACGACGAGCGCGTGCGCGGGCTGGCCTCGCATTTCGTGTGGACCAACCGCTCCAAGGAAAGCCTGACCCTGGACCTGAAGCACGATGAAGCCGGGGACATCCTGGAAACCCTGCTGGCCGACGCCGACGTGCTGGTGCAGAACCTTGCACCGGGTGCTGCGGCGCGCATGGGGCTGTCATTCGAGGCGCTGCATGAACGCTTCCCGCGGCTGATCGTGTGCGACATCTCCGGCTATGGGGAGGGCGGGCCGTATGAGAAGAAAAAGGCCTACGACCTGCTGATCCAGAGCGAAGGCGGCTTCCTCTCTGTGACCGGTGGCCCGGGCGAGGACCAGATGGCCAAGGCCGGCTGTTCGATCGCCGACATTTCTGCCGGGATGTATGCCTACAGCGGCATCCTCTCGGCGTTGCTGCTGCGGGGCAAGACCGGGCAGGGCAGCCGCATCGACGTCAGCATGCTGGAAAGCCTGGTGGAGTGGATGGGCTACCCGATGTACTACGCCTTCGACGGCGCACCCCAGCCACCGCGAGCGGGCGCGGCGCATTCGACGATCTACCCGTACGGACCATTTCCTACCGGCGACGGCGGCACGGTGATGCTCGGGTTGCAGAACGAACGCGAATGGGCGGCGTTCTGCGACAAGGTGCTGCTCATGCCTGGGTTGGCCACTGACGAGCGTTTCTCGGCCAACTTCAAGCGTTCGGAAAATCGCGACGTGCTGCGCCAGATCATCGTCGACAGCTTCGCGCAAATGAGCGCCGAAGGCGTGATCCAGCGCCTGGAAGACGCGCAAATCGCCAGCGCCCGGGTCAACGATATGCAAGGCGTGTGGGATCACCCGCAGCTCAAGGCCCGGGACAGCTGGCGCGAAGTCGACAGCCCGGCGGGCAAGTTGCCGTCGTTGCTGCCACCGGCGCGCAATGCCGCGTTTACCCCAAGGATGGACGCGGTGCCGGGGCTGGGACAGCACAGCCAGGGCGTTCTCGGCCAGTTGGGTTATTCCGCTGACGCCATCGACAGCCTGCGTGCACGCGGCGTTATCTGATAAGGAATTGAACGATGCCAACCTCTCTTGTGCGCTCTGCGCTGTTTGTACCCGGCAGCCGACCGGAACGGTTTGCCAAGGCCCTGGCCAGTGGCGCCGATGCGGTGATTGTGGATTTTGAAGACGCGGTGGAAGAGCCGCTCAAGCGTCAAGCCCGGGACAACCTCGGGGTGTTTTTGCAGGCGACGCCGGCGGCGCGGGTGTGGGTGCGGATCAACGCGCCTGAGCATCCTGAGCATTTTGCCGATGTGGCGTTCTGTCAGGCCCATGCCGGGGTCGCGGGGGTGTTGCTGCCCAAGGTTGAAAGCGCGGCCCAGGTGGCCGTGGTGGCCGCCACGGGCAAGGCGATCTGGCCGATCATCGAGAGTGCACGTGGCTTGCTGGCGGTGGCGGAAATCGCCCATGCGCCGTCGGTGGAACGCCTGTCATTCGGCGGCCTGGACCTGGCGCTGGACCTGAACCTGAGCAGCAACTCCCCGGCCGCTCAATTTGCCCTGGACCAGGCGCGCCTGGCCTTGATCGTGCATTCCCGCGCCGCCGGGCTGGTGGCGCCGCTGGACGGTGTGCACCCGGCCATCGACGACCCCGAAGGCCTGCGCCGCTCGATTCGGCATGCCTATGAAATGGGCTTTGCCGGCGCGCTGTGTATCCATCCCAAGCAGGTGGCGGTGATTCATCAGGCGTTGGCCCCCAGCGCCGAGGATCTGGCGTGGGCGAAACGGGTGGTGGAAGCCGGTGCCCATGGGGCAGGGGCCTATCAACTGGACGGGCAAATGGTCGATGCGCCGGTGTTGTTGCGGGCCCAAAGATTATTGGCCGCGCAACCGTAAACATGTGGGAGCGGGCTTGTGTGGGAGCCGGGCTTGCCCGCGATGGGATCAACTCGGTTTGTCTGAAGCACCGAGGTGCCTGCATCGCAGGCAAGCCAGCTCCCACACAAGCCAGCTCCTACAGTTGATCTCGGTTGTCAGCCAGGTCGGCGTTCGTCCACGCCGAACGCAGGTATCTAAAATTCGAAATTCTCTATACGCGTGACATCAGGCACCTTGCCCTCATCACACAACAATAAGAAGGTGATTTTCCATGCTCAAGCTTTCTCGGGCGCTGCTCTGCGCCGCCACCTTGTTTGCCGCGGGCCTGGCCCAGGCGGCCGACCCCATCGTGATCAAGTTCGCCCACGTTGTCGCTGAGAACACCCCGAAAGGCCAGGGCGCGTTGCTGTTCAAGAAGCTCGCTGAAGAACGCCTGCCTGGCCGGGTAAAAGTCGAGGTGTACCCCAACTCCTCGCTGTTCGGCGACGGCAAGGAAATGGAAGCGCTGCTGCTGGGGGACGTGCAGATGCTGGCGCCGTCCCTGGCCAAGTTTGAGCAATACACCAAGCAAGTACAGATCTACGACCTGCCGTTCCTGTTCAACGACCTGGCGGCGGTCGACCGCTTCCAGGCCGCCCAGGGCAAGGCGCTGCTGACCTCGATGCAAGACAAGAACATCCTCGGCCTGGCCTATTGGCACAACGGCCTCAAGCAACTGTCATCGAACAAGGCCCTGCATGAACCCAAGGATGCCCGTGGCCTGAAGTTCCGCGTGCAGGCTTCCAGCGTGCTCGAAGAACAGTTCAAGGCGATCCGCGCCAACCCGCGCAAGATGAGCTTTGCCGAGGTGTACCAGGGCTTGCAGACCGGCACCGTCAATGGTACCGAGAACACCTGGTCGAACTATGAAAGCCAGAAGGTCAACGAAGTGCAGAAGTACTTCACCGAGTCCAACCATGGCCTGATCGACTACATGGTGATCACCAACGCCAAGTTCTGGAACGGCCTGCCGCCGGACGTGCGCACCACCCTGGACCAGATCATGGTGGAAGTCACCGTCGAGGTGAACAAACAGGCCGAAGCGCTGAACCAGTCGGCCAAGCAGAAGATCATCGACGCCAAGACCAGCGAAATCATCGAACTGACGCCCGAGCAACGCCAGCTCTGGCGCGAAGCCATGCGCCCGGTATGGCAGAAGTTCGAAGGTGAAATCGGTGCCGACCTGATCAAGGCGGCGGACGCGTCGAACCAGTAATCGATTGCTGAAAAAAACCGACTCCTGTGGGAGCTGGCTTGCCCGCGATGGCGTCACCTCGGTGTTCCTGAAAGACCGAGTCGCGCGCATCGCAGGCAAGCCAGCTCCCACATTGATCCGGTTTCGTCAGTGACTTGTCGTGAATATCCCCGTCCAGTTTCGCGAGGTTTTGCCATGCAAACGCTAAGGCGCGTCTGGGAGCACCTGGAGGAAGGCTTTATCGCCATCCTGCTGGCCGCCATGACCCTGGTGACTTTTGTCTACGTCATGCTCAACAACATCTACACGCTGTTCTTTTCCCTCGCCGATAAATGGGCGTGGAGCAGCGGATTCTTTAACGCCCTGGGTGACCACACCATGGGCTGGGCCCAGGACATGACCTGGAGCGTGGCGCTGACCAAGGCCATGTTCGGCTGGCTGATTTTCTTCGGTATCTCCTACGGCGTACGTACCGCCGGCCACCTGGGGGTGGATGCGCTGGTCAAGCTGACGCCACGCCGGGTGCAGCGCGTGCTGGGCATGCTGGCCTGCCTGTGCTGCCTGGCCTACGCCGGGCTGTTCATGGTCGCCAGCTACAAGTGGCTGACGGCAGTGACGACCGCGCACATCGGCGCCGAAGACCTCGACAAGTTCGGCATCGATGTCAGCGACATTGTGGTGATCGTGCCGATTGGCTTTGCGCTGGTGTTCATCCGCTACCTCGAAATCTTCTACCGCATCTTCACTCACCGCCAAACCGGGCTGGGCCTGGCCGACGAAGCCGGTGAAGCCAGCAAGTTGGCCGGCAGCCATGAGGAGCGTCACTGATGGCCGTTCTGTGTCTGTTTTTGCTGCTGTTCGTGTTCATGTTCCTCGGCGTGCCCATCGCGATTTCCCTGGGTTTGTCGGGCGCGGTGTCGATCCTGATGTTCAGCCCGGACTCGGTGAGTTCGCTGGCGATCAAACTGTTTGAAACCTCGGACGCCTACACCTTCCTGGCGATTCCGTTCTTCCTGTTGTCGGGTGCATTCATGACCACCGGCGGCGTGGCGCAACGGCTGATCGACTTTGCCAACGCCTGCGTCGGGCACATCCGGGGCGGCCTGGCGATTGCCGCCGTGTTGGCCTGCATGCTGTTTGCCGCGCTGTCGGGGTCATCGCCTGCGACGGTGGCCGCGGTGGGTTCGATTGCCGTGGCGGGCATGGTGCGCTCGGGCTACCCGAAGGAATTCGGCGCCGGGATCATCTGCAACGCCGGTACCCTGGGCATCCTGATTCCGCCATCGATTGTGATGGTGGTGTATTCGGCGGCCACCGAAACATCGGTGGGCAAGCTGTTCATGGCCGGGGTGATTCCGGGCCTGCTGCTGGGCTTGATGCTGATGGTCGCGATCTACATCGTCGCGCGCATCAAGAAGCTGCCGGCTCAGCCTCGGGCGACCTTCCGCGAGTGGCTGACCTGCGCCCGCCGGGCATTCTGGGGCTTGCTGCTGTTGGTGATCATCCTGGGCGGCATCTACAGCGGCATGTTTACGCCGACTGAAGCGGCGGCGGTGGCGGCGGTGTATTCGGCGTTTGTCGCGCTGTTCGTCTACAAGGACATGAAGATCAAGGACTGCCCCAAAGTCCTGCTGGAGTCGGGGCGCCTGGCGATCATGCTGATGTTTATCATCGCCAACGCCATGCTCTTTGCCCACGTGCTGACCACTGAACAAATCCCCCAGGAAATCACTGCGTGGGTGATCTCTGAAGGCCTGACGCCGATTGGCTTCCTGATCATGGTCAACGTGGTGCTGCTGGTGGCGGGCAGCTTTATGGAGCCGTCGGCGATCGTATTGATCCTGGCACCGATCTTCTTCCCGATCGCGATGAAGCTGGGGATCGACCCGATTCACCTGGGGATCGTGATGGTGGTCAACATGGAGATTGGCCTGGTGCATCCACCGGTGGGGTTGAACCTGTTTGTGACCTCGGCAGTGACCGGGCTGACCCTGGGGCAGACCATCCGCGCGGCGTTGCCGTGGCTGATGATCCTGCTGGTGTTCCTGATCATGGTCACCTACCTGCCGTTCATCTCGCTGGCCTTGCCGCACTGGCTGGGGATGTAAGCCACACCGAAAACAAAATGGGAGCCTTGGGCTCCCATTTTTTTGCTTATTTATCCATCGCACTCAGGATCGCATGGGCCGCTTTCACCCGTTCGGCGTTCGGGTAGTTCTTGTTCGCCAGGATCACCACCCCGAGGCCTTTGCTCGGCACGTACGCCACGTAGGCGCCAAAGCCACCGGTGGCGCCAGTCTTGTTCACCAGCGTGTCGGCATGGGGCGCTTGCGGTGGTGTCAACCAGCTGACCTTGTGGGGCTGGAAGGCCATTTGCGCCGAGTTGCCTGCAGTCAGGGCGTCCAGCGTGATCGGGTAGGGGTACATCTCCCAGCCGAGGCCCTGGGTCATGCCATCAACCGTGTAATAGCCGGTGTGGGTCGCGGCAATTGCCTGTTGCAACGGCTTTTCCAGCTTCGCCGGGTGCATGTTCACTTCAACGTACTGAATCAGGTCCGAGGTGCTGGTCTTGATGCCGTAGGCCTCGGCGTCCAGGGCGCCAGGACCGACACGCACCGGTTTGCCGGCCTTGTCGTAACCCTGGGCGTACAGGTTCATTTGCGCCTTGGGCACGGTGATGAAGGTGTGCTTGAGGCCGAGTTTCGGCAGCAGGGTGTGCTCCATCAGCCGGTCAAACGGCTGGCCCAGGCTTTGGGCGGCGAGGTGGCCGAACAGGCCGATGCTCGGGTTGGAATACAGGCGTTGGGTGCCGGGGGCGAAATCCGGCTTCCAGCGCTGGTAGTAGCTGATCATCTTGCTGGCGTTATCGGACTCATCCGGGAATTGCAGCGGCAAGCCACCGGCGGTGTAGGTGCCGAGATTGAGCAGGCTGATGTGGTCAAACGTGTCGCCCCGCAGCGCCGGCAGGTACTGGCTGGCCGGGTCCGAGAGTTTCAGCTTGCCGTTGGCCAGCGCGTAGCCGGCGAGGGTGGCGGTGAAGGTCTTGCTCACCGAGCCGATTTCAAACAGGGTGTTTTCGGTGACCGGTTGTTTGCCGTCCTTGTTGGCGACGCCGTAGTTAAAGTATTGCGCCTTGCCGTCCTGGATCACCGCGACCGACAGGCCGGCAATGTCCTGCTGCTGCATCAGGGGTTCGATGGTGCTGTCCACGACCTGGCGCAGGTCTGTGGCCGCCATGCAGTTGCCCGCGCCGAGCAATAAGGCGAGTATGCTGACTCTTGCTGTTGTTGAAGATCGTTCGTGCATGATGATCCGGCTTCCATAAAGTGATGTGTTGATGATCAATACCTGCGCGGGCGCCGCAAATTTAGGCAGATTGTACGACTTCGACAAACGATGATATCTCGCAGCAGCCATTAGAAAATTTAAGGTCAAGCCATGCTCCGCTCCCATTTGCCCCTCAACGCGCTGCGGGCCTTCGAAGCCTCCGCGCGGCATTTGAGTTTTACTCGGGCGGCCATCGAGTTGTGCGTCACCCAGGCGGCGGTCAGTCACCAGGTGAAAAGCCTGGAGGCCCAGCTCAATGTCACGCTGTTCAAACGCTTGCCTCGCGGCCTGATGCTCACCAGCGAAGGCGAAACCTTGCTGCCGGTGCTGCGGGAATCCTTTGACCGGATCTCTCAAACCTTAGGCCAGTTTGAAGCCGGGCATTACCGCGAAGTGTTGACGGTGGGCGCGGTGGGCACCTTTGCCGTGGGTTGGTTGTTGCCCAGGCTTGCGGATTTCCAGGCGCGCTACCCGTTTATCGACTTGCGGCTGTCCACCAACAACAACCGCGTTGACGTGGCTGCTGAAGGCCTGGATTACGCGATCCGCTTTGGCGCGGGCGCGTGGCACGGCACCGAGGCGTGCCAGTTGCTGGAAGCGCCCCTGACGGTGCTGTGTGTGCCACAGATTGCCCGCCAATTGCAGGCCCCGGCAGACCTGTTGAAACACACATTGCTGCGTTCTTACCGTGCTGATGAATGGACCCAGTGGTTCCAGGCCGCCGGGCTGCCGGCTGACACGCTGGTGCCGCGCAGCATTGTGTTTGACTCGTCCCTGGCAATGATGGAAGCCGCGCTGCAAGGTGCCGGTGTGGCGTTGGCCCCGGCGATGATGTTCAGCCGCCAACTGGCGACGGATGTGATTCGCCAGCCGTTCGAGGTGGGCATCACCACCGGCAGCTATTGGCTGACCCGGTTGCAGTCGCGGGCCGAGACACCGGCGATGGCGGCATTCAAGGCGTGGTTGCGCGAAGTGGCTGCGAACTAGGTCCAGCGAACCGGCGCTACCCCTGTGGCGAGGGAGCTTGCTCCCGCTGGAGCGCGCAGCGCTCCCATATTTCAGGGCTGCTACGCAACCCAGCGGGAGCAAGCTCCCTCGCCACAGGTTATTCTCCCACTCGGTCTGCCGACTGATCATATGAGGCTGCAATGCAAACTTCCGGCGTGGACATCCGTCAACTCAAGGCCTTCGTGGTAGTCGCCGAGGAGCTCAGCTTTGTGCGCGCGGCTACTCGCCTGCATGTCTCGCAACCGGCGCTGTCCCAGACCATCCGCCAGTTTGAAGCGCTGCTGGATGTGCAGTTGTTCCTGCGCAATACCCGCAACGTTACGCTGACCGAAGCCGGCCAGGCATTGCTGGTAGAGGCCCGGGAAATCGTCAATGGCGTGACCCGTCTGGTGCGCACCGCCCAGGAGCATGCACGCGGGGTGCGTGGCTCGTTGAACATCGGTTTCCTGATCGGCGCCGGCGTGGACCTGATGCCCCAGATCCTCAGTGTGTTTGCCAGGCGCTACCCGGAGATCGAGCTGGTGGTGCGCGAGTATGACTTCGGCTCGCCCCATGCCGGGATCGACGAAGGCATGGACGTCTCGGTGCTGCGCCCGCCACTGGGACTGGCCGATATCGAGTTGCACACCCTGGTGACCGAACCGTGCGTGGCGTGCCTGGCGTCCAGCCACCGGTTGGCCGGGCAGAGCAGCGTGAGCATCTACGATGTACTGCAGGAGCCGATCATTGCCGCACCGGGTGCCGGCGTGTGGCGCAGTTTCTGGACCGCCGACGCTTACCGCGACGGTCAGCCGGCACGGATCGTCCATGAAGCCTCGACGGTGGAAACCGAGTTGCAGGCAGTAGCGTCCGAGCGCGGGATCAGCATCACCGCGCTGTCCACTGCACGCTTCTATGCGCGCCCTGGCCTGGCATTCCCGGTGATCAGCGATATGCCGATGTGTGAAGTGGCTGTGGCCTTGCCGCCACACCCGA